>JAFUSV010000132.1 GCA_017467565.1 Prevotella sp. | reverse complement strand
GGAAAGTGGAAAGAGAAGGGGAGAGTATAAATTGGTTCATCTTCAGTAAAAAGAAAAATGTGAATTTTGGGAAACATCAAGTCGTTTCATTCTGCAAAGTTTAGGTTTACGTTCACCCATGTATATATACATGAACCTCTAAACTTAAAGAATAAACCTTCATTCATCAGTTTTTGGGTTTAATACACCTTATATATAAGAACATCTAAACTTAAACCTAAACTTACAAGGTTGAAATTCTGCTCTTTTCTTTTGATTGAAATAATAAAGTTTAGATTCCAGTTTGACCTTGTTTTTGTTAAAAGAGACTTGTTCTGCACGAAAAAATAGGCAAAACAAGTCTGAATCCAAATACATTTGTGTATATTTGCAAACAAAGTGAGCCGAATGAGCAGAATGAGTCTAAAAAGAGATGCCAGTACCTTACATTAACTCTGTAAGTCGCTGATAATCAGTATTATCTAGTCGCCGCCCAGGCTACTGTTGAGGGTTAAAATGACACTGACATATTAAGTAAAGGGACTTGTTCGTTTGGGCAGGGTCCTTTCGTTCAATAGGTCGCATAGTTCCTGGGCTTTCATGCCCGTACCTGTGGTGGAGATGTTCTCCTGTGCATTCACCAGTCGGAGATTCAACCAGCGTATGCTGCGGCCAAAGGTATTGGCTTCGTCCAGTTTCTGACGCTCCACGTCAGGCTTGTAGTGGACGGCAACGAATTCCTGTCTTCCCATTTTCACCACATTGAACGATTCTACGTCGGCAAAGAGAATGACAGCTTGCTTTATCCCCTCCATGATAACGGCCTCGTCGGTAATTGTGAGAAAGGGCTTGCCCGTCAGCCGCTCTTTCAGCGTGGCATAGAGCATATAGAGGCCACCCAAGCCGAAGAACACAACACCTATCCACCCCACTACGATATGGAATCCTTTTGTGGAGTGAATAGCCATCAAAAAGCCGGCAACAGCAAAAGCAAGACTGGCTAAGGCCAGGAGCAGCATGCGCCACGTGGAGTGATAAATTCTGACGGTTTCCATCATTTGCTATTTCTTTTTAAATGGTTCAACGGTGTACCCCTCCCGCCGCAGCATGGCAATAAGCGATTCGCTGCCCATTAGGTGGCGGCAGCCAACGGCAACCATGCAAGGGATGTTGGCGATATTCTTCATAATGACAGAAATCCACTTTACATTCCGGTCATACTGGAGTTCGTGGTCATCATCGTCCTCCGATTCTGCACCGGCTACAAATCCGGCCTTATTCAAATACTGCCATAACATACAAGTGTCGTTCTGCAAATAGACATTGGCAAATGCCTGAAAATAACTATTCACACTGTCATTGTTAATGACGTAATGCACAATGCTATAAAGGCTCTTGACCTGCTCCTTCATCGAGAGCGTGTCAATGACTGACGTATCCAAGAACTTTGAAAAAAGCGTGTTGCCTATCTCGTCGCGCTCCTCCACATATCGTGACTCAATGCCACGCTTTATCGTTTCCTGCTTCAATATAATGTCTAACGGGGTGCCCCGCCTCATGCCAAAAGCCATGTATAAACGCATACGCGCCAACCAGTAGCGTGGGTTCTTTTTCCAATACTCCGGGTCTTTCATCTGATAGTATAGGAACTTGTTGACCTCGTTGAAATGCGCCACGGTGTCGAAGAGTGGCTTGTAGTATGTTCCCTCTGGCATCATATACTCCGCCCCAGGATGCGCTAATTTCTTCATGGTGTTCTGTACTTTGGAGAGGATAGCAGCCGAGTCGGCCTTGGAAATCTCTGTGTTCACGCCCCCTTCGAAAAGCACTGCCTTCACGTCGTTCAGCGCATCGTCCAGACCGCTGATGCCGAGTAACTCCTCGCGAGTGAAGTTGTGGCCTTCGCCGTGGCAGGTGCCGAAGAGATACGACTTCTGCTGAAGTCCGTTGCCGCTGATTTCCCAGAGCCAGCCGGGACAGGTCTCTGCCGCATCCTTTACGTCTTGTGCTGCCACCATCAGTGAAACGAAGGCAAGTAGTACTGTGATGATAATTGACTTCCTGTTCATACTAGTCTATTTTTGGGGTCACAACTTCTTTTATTTCACATAAGAGGCGAAGAGCAATATGTCTTTGCACTTCTTTCGGATTGTGAGTGCAAAGTTACTAAATTATCTGCATTCAACCATCTGTCTTAACTAAAAAAAATGCGTAAATATATATGATATTCGTTGGAAAAAGTGCGTTGGAATGATGGTTATTCGTTGGGAAAAGTGTATCTTTGCAGCATAAAAATTTCCGTCATTGCAGTTAAACTATGAAACAGACATTACAGATTGGCGGGCGTGAGTGCCTGCTGTATAACGAAGGAGAGGAGCCGAAAGTATTGCTCATCCAGACACTGGGCGTTCAAGAACGTGCGAGCATAGACAACGAGGTAGCGTTGATTAGAGAGGCTACAGACGTGCCATTCGTCATGGCTGCCTTTTCCATAGGTGACTGGGAGGCGGAACTCACACCGTGGTACGACCCTGCTGTTTCGAAGCGTCAGGCCGTGGGCGGTCATGCGGGAGAGACGCTCCGTTATGTCACAGAAGAGTTGATTCCCTCTTTGCATCAGGAATACGGCGAACTCCCCATTGTATTAGGCGGCTACAGCCTTGGCGGTCTCTTTTCCCTTTGGGCAGGCTCTGAGTCCGATTGTTTTGCTGCCATTGCCGCCATGTCACCCTCGGTATGGATTGCAGGTTGGCAGGATTATGCCCGGCAGCATCCCGTCAAGACACACTACGTCTATCTCAGTCTTGGCGACCGTGAGGAGCATACACGTAACAAGGCCATTGCGCAAGTGGGAAATAACATCCGTTGGGAGCACGAGCACTTGAAGCAGACACTCGGTTCCGACCACACGACGCTGGAATGGAACCCCGGAAATCATTTCGTGGATGGTGCCCGCCGCACTGCCATGGGCTTTGCGTGGTGCATTGACAAAGTTATGAATACTTATAATTTTACGGTAACTAAATTATAAACTATCATGGTGAAGATACAAGAGATTGAAGTAAAGTCGAGGACATCATCCGCAAGGCCAAGGACTGCTGCAACCTCGTCTGGTTAGAGAACCTGAACCTGCGCGGCGACTACAAGGGTAAGATTCTCGCATGGATTCACGAGCATCACCCCGAACTGGACACGCTATACCACGACATCTACTCGAAGGCGGTGTCATTGCTGCTATCCGCACAGGCGAATATCAATTAGGATAAATCTACAGGGGCATCTCATCTATTTTATTTTTCCAAAAATTTTTTTCAATTTCACTATACATCTATACATTTTCGCATCTAACGTATTGAGATATAGACAATTAGACTATGTATAGACGGCATATCAACTATACATGACTATACATTTTTGCATGTTTTTTGACCAATATAATTATACAAAAACACTTGAAACACCTGTGTTTATCGGCAGTCTGCATTGACACTTCAACTAAAAAACTTTTTGTTTTCCCCTGAAAAACAAAAAGTTTTCCCCTGAAAAACAAATTGTTTACTACTTTTAAACATGCATAAACAGTTTGTTTTCGGTCATCGAAAACGCAAAAACAACTCGTTGACTCATTGAGAATGTATAGTGATGTATAGTTGATATGTCGTCTATACATACTCTAATATGCAGTCTATCAGTTGTTTAACATCAAAAATGTAGAGATGTATAGTGAATCGAAAAATATTTCTGGAAATAAATAATTAAAGGTTTGTTAACACAATCAAAATTGCGAAAACATTGATAATCAGTTAGATAAGTTTTTTGTCGAAATGTTGCAAAAATATGAACCTGCAACAGACCTGCAAGCTTCGGCGGGGTTAACAGTTCGTCACTAAGCTGCATTATTCATGCAATTTAGAGTTTAGAATTTTTATTGTAAATTCCGTATTATTGGTAAAAAAAGCAGGAATCTGTATAAGCGGAATATTATAAAAAAGGTGTACCTTTGCAGCGTGTTTTTCGAATTATCTGAAAGCATATATGGATTATAACTATACTGACCCCACCCCTGCCCCTCCCCTACAAGGGAGGGGAGTGCCTGCAGATAGGTTGGCGGTAGCCGCTCCCCACCCATGTAGGGGAGGGGCAGGGGTGGGGTCACTAACATATTATGGAAGCGTGATTATAAAAAAAACAAGAACAGTATGAAACGAATAATAACAGTTTTAATAGCAGTAATGACTATGGTAACAATGAACAGTCAAGGGCTACGGGCTGATGAGCGTAGCGAGGAGATGAGGCTGACGGAGCGTCAGCAGGGATTGGCGGCTTGTGCCTGCCTGATGGCACAGGGTGATTTGCAGCGGTTGGAGCCTGCCGTGAAGAAGGTGCTCGACGGCGGCGTGACCATCAACGAGCTGAAGGAGGCCTTTTCGCAGCTCTATGCCTACACGGGATTCCCGCGCTCGCTGAATGCTCTGGGAGTATTGAATAAGGTGTTGCAGGATCATCCCGATGCCCAGTGGCAGGAGGGTAAGCCCTGGACACGCCCGGCGCTCTGGGACGATGCCGACAAGGCGTTGAAGCAGGGCACCGAGGTGCAGACCCGGCTCTCAGGCCGTCCGTTCGACTACACATTCTGTCCGCAGGACGACTACTATCTGAAGGCCCACCTCTTCGGCGACATCTTTGCCGGCGACCAGCTCTCGCCAGCCGACCGCGAGATCGTGACGGTAGCAGCGCTGAGCGGACTCGACGGCGTGGCTCCGCAGCTGGCTGCCCACAAGCAGGGAGCCGTCAACATGGGTAACTCGCAGCAGGTGGTCGATGCGCTGTGCCAGTGGCTCGACCATGAGGGCTATACCCTGCGCAGTGGCTTCCCCAAAGGCGAGCCAAACACAGCCTACGCCCGGTATTTCCGAGGCGACAGCTATCTGGCTCCCATACAGCCCGCCAACCTCAGCAAGGACGATAAGACGGTGCTGCCACTGAACAACGTCACCTTCGAGCCTGGCTGCCGCAACAACTGGCATATACACCACGGGGCACACCAGGTACTCATCTGCGTCAGCGGGCGAGGCTGGTATCAGGAGTGGGGCAAGGCTCCCGTCGCCCTGTTGCCCGGCACGGTCATCGACATCCCCGAGGGCGTGAAGCACTGGCACGGTGCACAGCGCGACTCGTGGTTCCAGCACTACACCACTCACGTAGCCACTGGCGGTGAGCAGTCGAACGAATGGCTGGAGCCCGTGACCGATGAAGTTTACGACAAGCTGAAATAACTATCTTATACTGAAAATATTTATTATATTTCTTGCTTTCTTTGTTTTTCAAAAATGCTCCGAAAATAGCGCAATCAGGCTGATTGATGACGTGTAAGTTGCGGAGCTACACCTTATTATATTATATATAGATTGGGGAGAAAGGAAGGGGAAGGAGTGATAAATGGGCCAAATCCTTAACCCTATCGTCATTTTTTTCTTATTTTTCTTGGTAGTTTAATATTTGTTTGCTATCTTTGCAGCACATTAACTTATTACTAACTTAATTACAAGAATTATGGAAGAGATTCAGAATCCTCAGGGTCAGCCTCAACAGCAGGCAGGTTATCAACAGCAGGCAGGTTATCAACAGCCTTATCAACAGCCCGCTCCTCAACAACAGTTGAAAATTAGTGGCGCAGGCGAATACTTGCTGAAAGGCATTGCCAAGTGGATGAACATCATCGCTATCCTTTCTACCATCATGATTATCCTTGTCATCATCGCTGCCATCTATTTGTTGCAGATAGGTTATAGCGCAGCTACAGGTGCAGGTGTGGCTTATCTGGTAGTTGCTGCTATCTATCTGTATCCCACTATTCAGGCTTTTAACGTGAGTAAGAACTTCAAGCTGGCTACCGACACTACCAGTGACCAGGCACTGGAGAATGGCCTGGGCAATCTGAAGTCGTTGGTCACCTTCATTGGCGTGTTGTCTATTATTGGCTTTATTCTGCTCATCATCAGTGTCATCGTTGGCATCACAACCTACAATCAGGCCAGTAGCGAACTCAACTCACTCTTTGAGTACTAACCCTCAAAGCATCAGAAACGACAACAGCACCGTGTCTTGCATGGACGCGGTGCTGTTTTTTGTCTGTCGGTGACGGCTTAGAAGGGCAGGTCGTCGGCGCTGTTCTCAGGAGCAGGCTCCTGTGCGGGAGGGAACGGAGCCGTAGCTGCCTGCGGAGCTGCTGCGGCGGGCTGAGCCTCACCCTGCTGCGGTGGGAACGGTGTGGCAGCGGGGATGGCACCGCCAGCTACCTGGCCGCGGATGATGTTGTAGGCACGAATCTCGTTGAACCAGCGGCCGTTGTACTCGTGAGCGTCAATATCGAACTGCACGGTAATCTCCTCGCCAGGCTGAATGTTGAACTGCTTGATGCGGTCCTCGCCGAATATGCGGAACAGCATCTTGCGTGGATACTGCCCAGGTACTTCAATCACATATTCCTGACTCATCCAAGGGTTACCCGTACGTGCGGAAACACCGCTGTTAGCTGCCATGATGGCAATCACTTTTCCTGTTAAATCCATACTATTTATTTGTTACTTTTGTTTGTATTTTTGCAAAATCGTTGGCGAAATTACTAAAAATAGTTTGAAAACACGAAAAAAATCGAGATATTTTTGCTACTGACACACTTTTTTTGTATTTTTGTAGTCCAAATTGAGAATAACAAACAATAGAATACCTATGAGATTTACCGTATCAAGCACAGCTTTGAGTAGCCGACTGGTTACTCTCTCGAGAGTTATCAACAGCAAAAACTCGTTACCTATCCTGGGCGACTTTCTGTTTGAAATAGTCGACGGTCGCCTCAACCTGACGGCGTCGGATAGTGAAGTGATGATGAAGACATCGCTGGAGTTGACCGACAACGATGGTGATGGTCGTTTCTGCGTGGGCAACAGCGACCTGCTGGAGGCCGTGAAGGGACTGTCCGAGCAGCCCATCACCTTTGAGGTAGACCAGACCTCCAATCTTGCAAAAATCAACTATCAGAACGGACATTTCTCGTTCCCAGTAGAGAATGCCGACGAATACCCGCAGGCCCAACAGATAGGCGTGGGTGCCACCACCATCAACATCGCTACCTCTCTGCTGGCTGAAAATATCAACCGCTCACTCTTTGCAACCGCTCAGGACGAGCTGCGCCCCGTGATGAACGGTATCTACTTCGACCTGACGCCCGACCATCTGGCTATCGTAGCCAGCGACGGACATAAGTTGGTGCGCAACATGGTGCTGAGCATCAAGAGCGACCAGCCTGCCGCCTTCATTCTGCCCAAGAAACCAGCTACGCTGCTGAAGGGTGTGCTGGGCAAGCAGGGTGGGGACGTCGTCATCCGCTTCGACGACCGCAATGCTGAGATCACCTTCGAGGAGGGTGTCATCATCTGCCGCCTCATTGAAGGTCGCTATCCCAACTACAACTCGGTCATCCCTCAGAGCAATCCCAATCAGCTCACCGTCGACCGTCTGGGACTGTTGGCAGCCCTGCGTCGTGTGCAGCCTTTCTCCAATGACAGCAGCAACCTCATCCGTTTCCATGTGGAGAACGGCACGCTGCAGCTCGATGCCGAGGACTATGACTTCTCGAAGACGGCTACCGAGAGCATGTCGTGCGATTACAACGGCATGCCGATGAGCATTGGTTTCAAGGGCTCGTCGTTCATCGAGATTCTCAGTAACTTTGAGTGCGAGCAGGTGCTCATCCAGTTGGCTGACCCGAGCCGTGCCGGTTTGGTACTGCCTTCTGAGCAGCCTACCGACCAGGATGTGCTCATGCTGATGATGCCCATGCTCATTAATGATTAATTGAGAATTGACAATTGATAATTCATGAAATTACATCTGACAAAACCGCTGGTCGTCTTCGATTTGGAGACGACCGGTCTTGATTTGGTCAAGGACCGTATCATACAGATATCCTATATCAAGGTGATGCCCGACGGTAAGGAGGAGCGTGGCAACTATATAGTCAATCCTGAGTGCTACATACTGCCTGCCATCACGCAGCTGACGGGTATCTCCAACGAAGATGTCAAGGACAAGCCTACGTTTAAGCAGCTGGCCAAGACCCTGTGCGACAAGTTCACAGGCTGCGATTTTGCAGGTTTCAACTCCAACCATTTCGATGTGCCCTTGCTGGCCGAGGAGTTCCTGCGTGCCGGTATCGATTTTGACTTCTCCAAGTGTCGTCTCATTGACGCGCAGACCATCTTCCACAAGATGGAGCGTCGCAATCTTGCTGCCGCCTATAAGTTCTATTGTGGTCGAAAGATGGAAGACGACTTCGAGGCTCATCGTGCCGATCAGGACACAGAGGCCACCTATCGTGTGCTGCAGGCTGAGCTCGACCGTTATACCGAGGCCTGTCAGCGTGAGTTGGGCGAGGATCCCGAGGGTCGTGTGCTGCAGAACGATATGGACTGTCTGGCCGAGTTCTCGCGAGTCAACCGCAATGTCGACTTTGCCGGACGCATCGTCTGGAGCGAGGTGAAGGATGCCAAGGGCAATATCGTCACCGACAAGGATGGCAATCCAGTCATGACGGAATACTTCAACTTCGGCAAGTACAAGGGCAAGCCTGTCACTGAAGTACTGCAGAAGGACACTGGTTACTACGCCTGGGTGATGAACAGCGACTTCACCTACAACACTAAGCAAGTGCTGACACGTATTAAGCTGAGAGGAATGTAGCCTTTCCCCCCAACCCCCTCTACAGGAGGGGGCTTTTATTTGTTTTGGGAGTAGGGATGAGATAGTCTTATAATGAAGGGGTGAGACAAAAATAATATGGAAAAATATTTGGGAAATTCGCATTTCTTTTGTACTTTTGCACGGAAATGGAATAATATTCGTTCATGGGGAATGAAAATATCTTATAAATAATTACAAAATGAAAATCTTTAAATGGACTTTGATGCTCAGCGTCATGCTGGTATCATGTGGTTATAACGCGCCCAAAGAAACGCCATCATCGTATGAGACGATGACAGTGAAAAAATCGGACATAGAGCTTCCTTATAAGTTCAGTGCCAGGATGAAAGGACAGAACGATGTGACGGTGACGCCACAGGTGAGCGGACAGCTGACGAATATCTGCGTGACTGAAGGGCAGCAGGTGAAGAAAGGTCAGACGCTCTTCATCATCGATTCGCGTAATGCACAGCTGGAGTTGGAGGCCGCCCAGGCCAACCTGCAAGCTGCGCTGGCACAGGAGAACTCAGCCAAGTTGGAGTACGAGTCGAACAAGAATCTGTTTGATAAGAAGATAGTGAGCACCTACATGCTGAGCAACAGCGAGAACCTGTACAAGCAGGCACAGGCAGCTGTGGCACAGGCCCGTGCTGCCGTCAATCGTGCGAAGGTAGACTTGGGCTACTGCACCATCACAGCCTCCGTGTCGGGTGCTATCGGCGAGATTCCAGTGCGTGTGGGCGATCAGGTGTCACCCCTGACGCAGCTCACCATGCTGAGTGGCAATACGACGATGTATGCAGAGTTCTCAGTGACCGAGGCCATCGTAGAGGCTATGGTTCAGGAGGGCATGAGTGCCGCTGAGGTAGAGGCGTATATAGCCAATCTGCCAGAGGCCACCTTTGTGATGAAGAACGGAACGGAGTATCCGCACAAGGGCCGTGTAGTGAGCCTGACGGGTGTGGTCAATTCCGAGACGGGTTCGCTGACGGCAAAAGTGTCGTTCCCCAATCCCGAAGGCCATCTGTACTCAGGTATCCAGGGCACCATCGTCATGCCCTTCGCTGAGAAGTCTGTGATAGTCATTCCCCAAAAGGCTGTGGTGCGTCTGCAGGACAAGTCGTTTGTATATAAGGTGCAGGCTGACAGCACTGCCACCGCTGTCGACGTGAAGACCGAGGATGTCGGCAACGGTCAGGACTTCATCGTGACCAGTGGGCTTAACGAGGGCGACCAGATTGTGACCACAGGAGCCAATAACGTGACTGAGGGTCAGAAGGTGCTGGTTGCTGAGGAAGTGAAAAGTGATAAGTGAAAAGTGATAAGTGAAAAGTGATAAGTGATGAGTGAGAAGTGTTTTTCGTTATGACGTAATGGCGTGATAACGTTATGATGCAATACCGATATTCCGAAAAATGAAGAACAATATATTTATCAATAAATACGTGATGGCATGTGCCATCTCGGTTGTGATAGCGCTGGTGGGCTACATCTCGATGACGACGCTGCCAGTAGAGCAGTATCCTGACATCGCGCCGCCTACGGTGTCGGTGACTACCAGCTACAGCGGTGCTGACGAGAACACGGTGATGAAGTCGGTCATCCAGCCTCTGGAAGAGGCTATCAATGGTGTGCCCGATATGCTCTACATGACCTCCAAGGCTTCATCGAATGGTGATGTGGAAATCAGTGTGCTCTTCAAGCAGGGCACCGACCCCGACATGGCAGCCGTGAACGTGCAGAACCGTGTGACGCAAGCCCAGGCTTTGCTGCCTGCTGACGTGAACAAGATTGGTGTGACGGTGCAGAAGCGACAGAATAATATTCTGCAAATCTTTGCCGTGAAGAGTGCCGACGGCAAGTACGACGAAGACTTTGTGTCTAACTATGTCGATATCAATATCAAGCCGAAACTGATGCGTATCACCGGTGTGGGCAACGTGCAGAGCATGGGTAACACCTACGCCCTGCGCATCTGGATGAAGCCCGACGTGATGGCTCAGTACGGCCTGACCCCCAACGACATCTTTGCCGCCATCGGCGGACAGAGCTTCGTGTCGGCAGTAGGTACGCTGGGTGAGCAGTCGGACAACTCCTACCAGTACTCCATGCAGTACAAGGGTACGCTGAAGTCGGTGGAGGAGTTCAATGACATCGTGCTGCGTACCAGCGGTGGCGGCATCCTGCACCTGAGCGATGTGGCCGAGGTGAAGATAGGTGCTATGAACTATAGCTTCACTTCTACCATTCAGGAACGTCCCGGTGCTATGTTCATGGTATTCCAGGCACCGGGTGCCAATGCTACCGAGGTGAACGCCCGCATCAACAAGACCTTTGAGGACGTGAAGGCAACGATGCCTGCCGGCCTGGAGTTCGTCACCCTGATGACCAGCGATGACTTCCTCTTTGCGGCCATCCACAATGTGGTGGAGACCCTTGTCATCGCCATCATCCTTGTGGTGCTCGTGGTGTTCTTCTTCCTGCAGAACTTCAAGGCCACCATCATTCCCTCCATCTCTATTATCGTGTCGCTGTTGGGCACCTTTGCCGTTGTCAAGCTGGCAGGTTTCTCGCTCAACATCCTGACGCTGTTTGCCCTGGTGCTGGCCATCGGTACGGTGGTCGACGATGCCATCGTGGTGGTCGAGGCTGTCATGGCGAAGATGGAGAACGGCATCAAGGATGCGCGCGAAGCCACACGCCAGGCCATGAGCGAGGTGTCGGTAGCCGTCATCTCGTGTACGCTGGTCTTCATGGCCGTGTTCATTCCCGTGATGTTCATGCCAGGCACGTCGGGCACGTTCTTCACCCAGTTTGGTGTGACCATCGCCTCGTCGGTAGGTCTGTCGTGTATCTCGGCCTTGACGCTGTGTCCTGCCCTCTGCGCTATCATGATGCGCGTGACGGAAGGCAAGAAGACGGGCAAGGGTCTGACCTACTATACCAAGAAAGCCTACAACGCCAGCTACAATGCTATCTACAAGAAGTATAGCAAGAGCGTCAATAAGTTCATCAAGCGGCCAGTCCTGGCCTGGATCTTTCTGGCAGTGGCCTCGGTGCTGCTGGTGTTCTTCATGAAGAACCTGCCGTCGGGCCTGGTACCCCAGGAGGACCAGGGCGTGTTCTTGTGCGAGTTGCGCACGCCGGAAGGCAGCACGCTGAAGCAGACGCGCGAGATGGTGAAGCAGGTAGAGGAGAAGGTCAAGAAGATTCCCGAGTTAGAGAGCTATGCCGTCAGCTGCGGCTACGGTATGTTCTCCGGTGCAGCCAGCTCCAACTATGCCACGCTGGTGGTGCGTCTGAAGAACTGGAGCGAACGTCCGGGTTTAGACCACCTGCTGACTCTCGTCATGTGGCGTTTCTATTTCGATTGTCAAGACATCAAGGACGTGCAGGTCATTCCCTCCGAGATGCCCCAGATACCTGGTTACGGTACAAACAACGACATCGCGCTGGTGGTACAGGATCCCACCGACGGCAATATGTCGGAGTTTGCCCGCCAGACAGAGCACTTCCTGGCCAAGTTGTCCGAGCGTCCCGAGGTAGCCTCCGCAATGTCCACCTACTCTGAGGGTTTCCCGAAGTATCAGGTCGAGGTCGATGCAGCCCAGTGCACCCGTGCCGGCATGTCGCCTGCCGACGTGCTCAATACGCTGGGTGCCTACTGCGGTGGTGCCTATATTGGCAATTTCAACCAGTTTGGTAAGGTGTACCGCATTATGGCGGCCGCCTCGCCCGAGTATCGTCTTGACACGCAGTCGCTGCAGAACATCTTTGTGCAGGTAGGCAGCGGCCAGATGGCTCCTATCGCCGAGTTTGTCACACTGAAGGAGATTGTGGGTCCTGCCAGTATTGAGCACTTCAACCTGATGCAGAGCATCAGCTGCTTCGTGACTCCTGGCAGCGGCTATACCGAGGGCGACGTGCACAAGGTCATTGCTGAGGTGTTCAAGGAGGAGATGCCCGCCACCGCCGCCTACGAGTACAGCGGCATGTCGCGCGAGTTGGAAGAGGTGTCCGGCTCTAATGGCACGGTCTTCATCTACCTCATCTGCGTCATCCTCATCTATCTCATCCTGGCCTCGCTCTACAACTCGTGGTTCACGCCCTTTGCCGTGCTGCTCAGCGTGCCGTTCGGCCTGATGGGTGCCTTCGTGTTTGCCTACCTTGGCTACACGCAGCAGATACCCGGCATGGACAACAACATCTACCTGCAGACGGGTGTCATCATGCTGATAGGCCTGCTGGCCAAGACGGCCATCCTCATCACCGAGTTTGCCTCTGAGCGTCGCGCTCAGGGCCTGAGTATCAACGAGGCAGCCTTCGAGGCTTGCAAGGAGCGTCTGCGTCCTATTCTGATGACGGTGGCCACGATGATTATCGGTATGATACCCCTTGTCATTGCGGGTGGTGCTGGTGCCAATGGTAACCGTGCCCTTGCCCTTGGTGTCATCGGCGGTATGAGCATAGGCACCATCGCCCTGCTCTTCGTCGTGCCCGCCTTCTTCATTGTGTTCCAGAAGCTTCATGAGCGCTTCCAGGGAGAAGTTAAAGTGAAATCGTAAGCTATGCTCGAAGGGGAGCTAATATATATAATAAGGTATGAGAATAAATAATATGATAGCATTCGCAGCCGTGAGCCTGATGCTCACGGGTTGCGGCCTGTATAACAAATACGAACAGACGACCGAGGTGCCTGCCGATGTGTTTGGTGCGCAGTCAGCCGGTACGGCCTCTCAGCAGGAGTCGCTCGGACAGCTTTCTTGGCGCGAGTTCTTCACCGACCCGCAGCTGCAGCAGCTCATAGCGCAGGCGCTGGCCAACAATACCGACCTGAACTCTGCACGCATCGCCGTGGAGAAGTCGGAAGCCTCGCTGAAGGCCGCTAAGCGCGCCTACCTGCTGTCACTCGTCTTCGCCCCCCAGGGCTCGCTGTCCAGCTTCGACGGCGGCGCTGTGGCCAAGACCTACAACCTGCCTCTGCAGCTGTCGATGGACATCGACGTCTTTGGTTCCATCACCAACAAGAAGCGTGCCGCCAAGGCCGTGGTGCTGCAGGCTCAGATGCAGCAGGAGGCCGTGCGTGCCAATCTGGTAGCCACCGTGGCCCAGCAGTACTACCTGCTGCAGGTGCTCGACCGCCAGTTGGAGATACTCACCATGACCGACAGCTTGTGGCATAAGTCGCTCGATACTGAGAAGGCCCTGTGGGAGAACGGCAAGGCTTACAGCACCGCCGTCAACCAGATGGAGGCTTCGTACCTGAGCGTCAAGACGCAGATAGTAGACACGCGCCGTTACATACGTGCCGTAGAGAACGACATCTGCCAGCTGCTGGCCGTAGCCCCGCAGCACATCAGTAGGCAGAAGTGGAGCGAGGCGAGCGACCATTCTTCACTTTCCACACTTCCTTCTAAACTTGCGGTAGGTGTGCCCGCCATGATGCTGGAGCGCCGTCCTGACATCCGTATGGCCAACCACGCCATGGAGGAGGCCTTCTACAATACGGCGGCTGCCCGTGCGGCCTTCTATCCCAGCATCACACTCGGCGGCTCTGCCGGATGGACCAATGATGCCGGTATCATCGTCAACCCCGGCAAACTGCTGCTCAATGCCGTGGCCGGACTCACGCAGCCCATCTTTGCCCGCGGTCAGCTGACGGCCAACAAGAAGATAGCCCAGCTCACCGAGGAGGACCTGCGTCAGAAGTATGTGCAGACGGTCATCAACGCCGGCAATCAGGTCAATGAGGCTATGGCCGATTGCGAGGCTGCCCGCGAGAAGGACGTGTACCTGAAGCGTCAGGTGGAGGTGCTGCGCGAGGCTTACACCGGCACTCACGAACTGATGGACAACGGCAAGGCCAGCTACATCGAGGTGCTGATGGCACAAGAGTCGCTCCTTGACGCCCAGCTCGGCCAGGCCATGAACATGTACGATGCCTCAGAAGCTATCATCGCCCTCTACATCGCCCTCGGAGGAGGAGCAGAGTAGGGGAGATTGAGATGAAAGATGAAAGATTAAAGATTAAAGATTAAATAGATAAGCTATGAAAAGAAAACTCATGTATGCCGTCCTTGCCCTCATGGGCATGATGACAATCAGCAGTTGCGAGGAGGAAGACTTGGAGAAGGTCTATCAAGAAGGCATTTCGCTCGACTCTCCCTTCATCTTCTCAGCTGACTACCAGGACACCATCGTCCATGCCTACACCCTGGGTACTCCCATCAGCGACTGGGTATCGATGGTGAAAGACGATACCAAGGTGTGCAAGCTCAGCATACCCGGTACACACGACACCATGACAGGCATGGGCTTCTACCAGCCCGTCCTGAAGTATATCTTCGGCGTGACATCCATCAGCCAGCTGTCTACGCTCGAGGAGCAGATGGCCTGCGGCATCCGCTTCTTCGACATGCGCCCCGTGGTGAGCATCGACACCCTGGCCACTGATCCCAACGAGAAGCGCATCCTGCGCATGGCCCACGGCATCAGCGAGATTGACGTCACCCTCGAGCAGACGCTCGACCAGCTGAAGAACTATCTGGCCAACCATCAGGACGAGTTCTTCATCGTCAAGTTACAGGCTGACAACGGCCTGGAGAACCAGAGCACATGGCCCGTGCTGCTCAACAAGGTGCTCAGCAAGGACAAGTACAACGGCCTGTTCGTCCAGAACTGGCGACCCGACATCACCGTCGGTGAGATGCGTGGCAAGGTGCTGCTGCTCAGCCGCTACGACCTGCGCCCGCTCAATGCCGCCTTCAACTTTCCCGCCGCCTACTGCGAGTGGCCCGACGAAGACCCCGACGTACAGGAGGAACTGCAGCCCCAGGCCCAGCGCAACTGCACCATCGTCAGCTTAGACGATGCTTCAGTGAAGGCCACGCTCTACGTCCAGGACTACTTCAAGGCCGACAACGAGAAGCGTATGAACAACAAGAAGCAGACCGTCATCGACATGATGAACAGTGCCCGTGAGGCCACAGCCGGCGACGATAACATCTGGATCATCAACCATTGCTCGGCCTATACCGAGGTGTCGCCCCGCGGCTACATCACCAATGCCGCCGTCGTCCATCCACTGGTCATCGACAACCTGCTCTCCCGTGAGGGCACCGTGGGCATCATGCCCATAGACATGGCCTGCCACGACTACGTGCACTGCATCATCAACGGCGGTACGCCCTACACCAGCGACTACCTCTACGGCTTCCATCCCCTGAGCCAGTCGGTCACCAACCTGCTGGTCATGTCCAACAAACCCTACTTCAAATAATCATTCAGTATGAGACACACTATGCATAGACTCATCATTCTCACCGCAATGATGGTAACGGCTGCAGGCGCCATGGCCCAGACCGACAAGATACATGAAGAAGACGGCCTGTTCAACCACCTCTCCGTAGGTCTGAACACAGGTACCACCGGCACCGGCATCGACGTAGCCATGCCCGTACACAAGCTGGTGACCGTCAGGGCAGGATTCTCAGGATGGAACATCGGCAACATCAAGTTCAAGGCTATCAACACCGCCACCGACATCACCGAGATACAGATGGTGGAGGACGATGCCGTGCGACGCGCCAAGATGGTAGACAAGGTGGAGTTAGCCTTAGAGCCCAACTTCTGGAACTTCTACCTGCTGGGCGAGGTGCACCCCTTCAAGAACCAGCCCTTCTATTTCTCTGCCGGCCTGTTCTTCGGCAGCAAGAACTTCCTGCACTTCCGCAATACCAACGACGGAGCGCTGGGCTTCCTCTACGACGCCAATCAGAAGGTGGAGGACTACAACCGCCTCTTCCTGACCAATTATCCGCCCATCGGACTCAAGTTTGGCGACTACGTGTTCACGGCCGACGAGCATGGCAATATCGACGTGCGCATGAAGACCAATGCCGTGAAGCCCTACATCGGCATCGGCTTTGGCCAGCACATCGCCAAGAACCACCGTGTCAGCCTGGCCGTCGATGCAGGCCTGATGTTCTGGGGTACGCCGAAGTTCGTGCTCAACAACGGCACCGAGATTGAGTCGTCGGGCAAGGATTCGGGCATCACCAGCGTCGTGTCGTGGCTCAAGGCGTGGCCCAACCTGCAGATACGCGTGGCGTATAAGATATTCTAAAAAGAGCCTACCCCAAACCCCTTCCCAAGGAAGGGGCAAGCCTACCCCAAACCCCTTCCCAAGGAAGGGGCTTTTTTATATTATTGAATGCTGTTCTTGGTAGCCGAGAACAGCGTGCTTACTCGCTGTGAATGACGTTCTTGCTAACGCTAAGTGGCGTATTCTCTTATTGGATGACTTAAGTCAAACACCCGTTTGACTTAAGTCGGACGGCCGTTTGACTATATTGCAATGTTTTTCCAAAACTTATTTCAATAGTTCACGAACTGCCAAGCGATCCGGATAAAAACTCAGGCTATTTTGCGTGATTACTCTTTTTAACAAGCAGCAGCTGTTTTTTATTAAATAGGTAAATATTTTGCGGAAAATTTGGGAAGTTCGCTTTTCTTTCGTACTTTTGCACAGAAATTGAAAGTGACTATGCTGAAAGGAAAGAAAATAGTGCTGGGCATCACGGGGTCGATAGCGGCCTACAAGGCATGCCTCATCATACGCGAACTGGTGAAACGGGGCGCTGAGGTGCAGGTGGTTATCACACCTGCAGGTAAGGAGTTTATCACACCCATCACGCTGTCGGCACTGACGCAGAAGCCCGTCATCAGCGACTTCTTCTCGCAGCGCGACGGCACATGGCACTCGCACGTGGCACTGGGGCTGTGGGCCGACGCCATGCTCATAGCTCCCTGCACGGCATCTACGCTGGGCAAGATGGCCAACGGCATTGCTGACAACATGCTGATAACGACCTATCTGTCGATGAAGGCACCTGTGTTCATAGCGCCCGCCATGGACCTCGACATGTATGCTCACCCCACCACGCAGCAGAACATGGAGCGGCTGCGCTCCTTTGGCAATCATATCATTGAGCCGCAGAGCGGATTCCTGGCCAGCGGACTCGAAGGCAAGGGCCGCATGGAGGAGCCGCAGAAGATTGTCGATTTTCTGAGTGATCATCTGAGTGGAGAGTATTCTCCTCTAAAAGGCCGCCGTATCATGGTGACGGCCGGGCCTACGTACGAGAAGATAGACCCTGTGCGCTTCATCGGCAACTACTCCAGTGGCAAGATGGGCATTGCCCTGGCTCAGGAGTGTGCACGACGTGGTGCCGACGTGACGCTGATACTTGGTCCTGTCAGTTCTCCATTATCCAATGCCCATTCTCAATTATCCATCAAGCACGTCACCTCGTGCTTAGAGATGCGCGATGCCGCCGTGGAGGCGTTCAGTAAGTGCGACGCCGCCATACTGTGTGCCGCCGTGGCCGACTTCCGTCCTGCCGAGGTGGCCGAGCAGAAGATCAAGCGGGTAGGCGACTCGCTCGACATTCACCTGATACCCAATCCCGACATTGCTGCCGAGCTGGGACAGATGAAGCGCGAGGGACAGCTGCTCGTGGGCTTCGCCCTGGAGACCAACGACGAGCAGCAGAATGCTGAGAAGAAGCTGGAGAAGAAGAACCTGGACTTCATTGTGCTCAACTCCCTTCGCAACGAGGGCACCTGCTTCCAGAGTGACCAGAACCAGATAGCCATCATCTCGCGTCAGGGACGCAAGGACTACGAGAAGAAACCTAAGACCGAGGTGGCAAAAGATATTATAGACGAACTGGTGCGGACCTGCGGTCCTAAAGAATAAAGTATAAAGAAAAAAGTAAAAGAAATGATAAGGACAGGAACAATGATGAGAAGGACAGACATAGAGATGAAGAGGCATTCCGTACGGAGGGCTTTCTTCTTTGTTCTTTATACTTTATTGTTTAGCGTCAGCGCCACCGCGCAGGAGCTGCAGGTAAAGGTGAATATCAACCACCAGCAGGTGCAGGGTACTGATGCCTCCGTGTTCGAGAACCTGCAGCAGACGCTGGAGCAGTTCATCAACGAACGGCAGTGGACGGCACTGCAGTTTCAGGAGAACGAGCGCATTCAGTGCTCGATGAACATCACGGTGACGAAGTACGAGCAGAGCGAGAATAAGTTCACTTGTACGGCACTCATCCAGGCCAACCGACCCGTCTACAACTCGGCCTACACCACCACTCTCTATAACAACAGGGACAAGAACTTCGACTTCGAATTTGCGCAGTTCGACCAGCTGAACTTCAACGAGGAGGTCATCGACAATCAGTTGGTGGCACTGGTGGCCTACTATGCCTACCTCATCATCGGGCTCGACCTCGACAGCTTTGCACCACTGGGGGGCACCGATGTCCTGCAGCGCTGCATGATGCTGGTGAACAACGCGCAGAACCTGGGCTTCCCCGGATGGAAGGCCTTTGAGGACTCGCGCAACCGCTTTGCCTTCATCAACGACTATCTGGACGAGGCGATGAAGCCCTTCCGCCAGCTGCAGTACGACTACTACCGTCAGGGACTCGACGAGATGGCGCAGAACGTGGAGCGTGGCCGCACCAATGTGACCACCGCCCTGGAGACCCATCTGAAGAAAGCCCACGAGGACAAGCCCCTCAGCATGTTGCCACAGATATGGACCGACTACAAGAAGGACGAGCTGGCCAATATCTACAAGGGTAAGGGCACGCAGAAGGAGAAGGAGTCGGTCTACGACATCCTCTTCGGCATCAATGCCTCGCAGAATACGACGTGGGAAAAGATTAAACAATGAATTGTTAATTGATAATTGATGATTGTTAATTGATAATTGGGCATTAATCACGATGTTACGACATTTATATATTAAGAACTTTACGCTGATAGACGAACTCGACATGGACTTCCATGGCGGGTTCTCGGTGATTACGGGCGAAACGGGAGCCGGCAAGAGCATCATACTTGGCGCCATAGGTCTGCTGCTGGGACAGCGTGCCGACCTGAAAGCCATCAAGCAGGGTGCCGACAGGTGTATCATAGAAGCCCGCTTCGACTTGTCGCGCTACGACATGGGCTCGTTTTTTGAGCTGAACGACATAGAATATGATGCTGACGACACCATCATACGACGCGAGCTGACGGCAGCAGGCAAGAGCCGCGCCTTCATCAACGACACACCCGTGCAGCTGAACATGCTCAAGGAGCTGGGCGAGCGCTTGGTAGACGTACACTCGCAGCACCAGAACCTGCTGCTGGGCAAGCAGGACTTCCAGCTCAGCGTCGTTGACATACTGGCCGACGACACTGCCGAGCTGCAGGACTACCAGCAGCTGTATGCCGACTATCAGCAGGCACAGCGGCAGTGGGAAGCCCTGAAACAAGAGATAGAGCAGGGAGAGCAGAATGCCGACTTTCTGCAGTTCCAGTACGACGAGCTGTCGGCGGCACGCCTGGTGGACGGCGAGCAGGAGGAGCTGGAACAGCGCAGCGAGACGATGACTCATTCCGAGGATATCAAGTCGGCCCTCTACGAGGCAGAGTCGGCCCTGTCGGGCGACGAGGTGGGCATCGTGTCGTCACTGCGCAAGGCGGCCAACGCCCTGAAGGGCATAGAGCGCGTCTATCCCGACGTGGCCGAGCTGGCCGAGCGCATGGACAGCAGCTACATAGAACTGAAGGATGTGGCCGACGAGGTGAGCTCACGTTTGGAGGACATCGACTTCGACCCTTCGGAACTCGATGCCGTCAACAACCGCCTCGACAGGATATACGACCTGCAGAAGAAGTACCATGCCGAGAGCGTGGCTGCACTGCTGGCCGTGCAGCAGGATGTGAAGGAAAAGCTGTCGCATATAGAAAACGGTGACGAGGCGCTGCGCGAACTGGAGGAGAAGATGAACGGACTGAAGGACAAGACGGGCCGTCAGGCTGAGGTGCTGACCAAGAAGCGCCGCCAGGCTGCCACGATGATAGAACGCCAGATGAAGGAGCGGCTGGTGCCCCTGGGCATGCCACATGTACAGTTCGAGGTCAGCATCGAGAAGGGCGACCTCAGCCGCATGGGACAGGACAAGGTGTCGTTTCTCTTCACGGCCAACACGTCGACACCCCTGCAACCCGTCTCGCAGGTGGCTTCGGGTGGCGAGATAGCCCGTGTGATGCTCTCGCTGAAGGCCATGATCAGCGGTGCCGTGAAATTGCCCACCATCATCTTTGACGAGATAGACACTGGTGTCAGCGGCAAGATAGCTGAGAAGATGGCGCACATCATGGCCGAGATGGGAGCCAACGACCGTCAGGTCATCAGCATCACTCATCTGCCGCAGATAGCAGCGCTGGGCACCACCCACTATAAGGTGTACAAGGAGGACACACCTCAAGGCACCACCTCGCACATGCTGCAGCTATCCACAGAGCAGCGCGTCGACGAGATTGCCCAGATGCTTAGCGGCAGCCATGTCACGGAGGCCGCCGTGCAGAATGCAAGACAACTTTTGTTAATTGATAATTGATAATGGATAATTGATAGTTATGATGAAACAAATATATTTATTGAAGTGTTTCTGGGTCTGTTGCGTACTCACCGTCCTGCCTTCTGTGGTCGTGGCGCAGCCATCATGGGTCAAGAAAGCCAGCAAGGCGGTGTTCTCGCTGAAGACATTCAGCGCTGACGGTACACTGCTGGGCACGTCGACAGGATTCTTTGTCAGCCATGACGGCGATGCCGTGGGCTGCTTCGCACCCTTCAAGGGAGCGGCGCGTGCCGTGGTCTTCGATGCCGGTGGCAAGGAGCACGAGGTGGACTATATGCTGGGTGCCAACGGCACGTACGATGTTGCCAAGTTTCACGTCGACATTAAGAAGAGCGAACCGCTGACGCTGGCCACGGCTCAGCAACCAGAAGGCACCAGCGTCTGGCTGATGCCATATCGCGACACCAAGCGTGTCACCTCGGGTAAGGTGCGCAAGACTGAGACGTTCAATACCGAATACCACTACTACACCCTGGCCCTGCCGATGAACGACGAGCAGATGGGCGCTCCGCTGATGAACGAGGCAGGCGAGGTCATAGGTCTCATGCAACCGCCGATGACCGCTGCCGACACCCTCAACTATGCCGTCAGTGCCCGCTTTGCTGACAGCCTGAGCATCGGCGGACTGAGCATCAACGACCAGACGCTGCGACAGACCACTATCAAGAAGGCACTGCCCGAACAGGAAAGTCAGGCCCTGCTCACACTCTATGTGGCGGCTTCGTCGCTCGACTCGGCATCCTACGTGCAGCTGCTCGACGACTTCATTGCGAAGTTCCCCGAGTCGTCCGACGGCTATGTCTACCGCGCACAGGTGGCTGCCAACGGCTTGCGCTACGGCGATGCCGACCGTGACATGGAGCAGGCACTCAAGGTGGCGCCCCGGCAGGACGAGGTGCACTACAGCTACTCGCGCATGATCTGTCAGAGCATGCTGACACAGCCACAGGCAGCCGACAGATGGTCGCTCGACAAAGCACTGGAGGAGGCCGAGACGGCTTGGCAACAGCACCCCCTGGCCGTCTACCGCCAGCAGAAGGGCTTCGTGCTCTATGCCCAAAAGAAATATGACGAGGCTTACAGCGCCTACGAGGAGGTGTTCGACTCGCTCATGCTGCAGCCCGATCTCTACTATGAGGCTGCCCGCTGCAAGCTGCTGGTGGGCGACACTATTGCTCATCTGGCCCTGCTCGACAAGGTGATGGACACCTTCTCGAAACCCTACCTGAAGGAGGCGGCTCCTTATCTTTTGGTGCGCGCGCAAGCCAACCTCGAAGCCGCCAACTACCGTAAGGCCGTCACCGACCTCAATGACTACGAGCAGCTGATGAAGGCTCAGGTCAACGACCGCTTCTACTATATCCGCTATCAGGCAGAAATGGGAGGACGCCTGTTCCAGCAGGCCCTCAATGACATCAATGAGGCCATCCGCATGAAACCCGATGACGACCTCTACTATGCAGAAAAAGCCTCGCTCGAAGTGCGTGTAGGCTACTACGACGAGGCTATTTCAACGGCCAGTGAGTGCATCCGCCTGGCTCCCGACCATAGCGACGGCTATCTTTTCTTAGGCTTGGCCCAGTGCTTGAAGGGCCAGAAGGCAGAGGGTGTACAGAACCTGCAGAAAGCCAAGGAACTGGGTGACCCCCAGGCCGATGCGCTGATTGAGAAATATCAGTGATTTCTCAGCCGTGCGATAAGCCACTCTTTGGCATCATTGCACACACGGTAGAGGCACTGCGTGAAACCATGGTCGAAGGCATCGAGCACGACGAGGTCGCTGCTGGGCCATATCTCCTTGAAGTGCTCACTGCATGTGTAGGGCACGATGCGGTCGCCCGTGCCGTGAATCATCAGTGCCGGACCCTTATAGCCTTTAGCTGTCTCGAAGATAGGCAGGGTGAAGGCCGTCTTGATGTAGTCGCGGCCTAACTTGCGTCCCCATACCTCCACATACTCAGGCGGGTCGAGGGGATTGTCCTCCTCACGATAGCTGCCGCCAGGCCTGATGCCCCGGATGGCATCTTCGCGCAGCGTCGTTGCCGGTGCTAAGAGCACGATGGCCTTGATGTTCTCGGACGTCAGCTCGCCGGCAGTCATAGCTGTGACGACACCGCCCTGCGAGTGGCCCACGATGGCTACGTCAGACACGTAGCGCAGGTCGCGCACATATTCATACACCTTCTTGGCATCCTCTATCTCGTTGGGTACCGTCATCTGCTGGAACTCACCCTCGCTCTCTCCGTGACCGTTGAAGTCGAAGCGTACTGAGGCGATGCCGTTAGCCTGCAGCGAGTCGGCCAAAAGCGTCAGCAACTTAGCCTCCTTGTTGCCGCCGAAGCCGTGGCAGAGCATCACCATCGGGCACTTCTCGCCCTGTCGCAGCAGGGGCTTCTGTATGATGGCTGCCAGCTTTCCCTTCGAGCCGTCTATGGTGAGCGCTTCCGTCTCGGGGCGGTAGCTCTTGTCCGTCAGTTCATACAGTTTATTCTCCACCTTGTACGAGAGCACGGTGCCCAGCACGACCTTACCTTCGGGGTCAATGAGGTACATGGATGGTATCCACTTCACACCGAAGTCCTGTGCCGTCTGCGACTCCTTCATGCGCTTCAGCTCACTGACCTGTGTATAGGCCAATCCATATTTCCCGATGGCTCGCTTCCAGGCTTCTGCATCCGTGTCGAACGAGACTCCCACGAAGGCGATGCCGCGGTCCTTGAACTGGCTGTACATGCGCTGCACGTTAGGGGCATCCTTCCGGCAGTCGGGGCACCACGAAGCCCAAAAGTCAAGCACCACATACTTGCCGCGTAGCGAACTGAGCCTGAAGGTCTTGCCCTCAGGCGTCTTCAGCTTGAAGTCGGGCACCTCCGTACCGGGCTTCAGCAGTTCAGTTGCATACTTGGCATCGTCGTCTTTCGGTTGGCCCCATGCTGCCACTGTCAGCAGGCAGCCGATGAATAATAGCAATTTCTTCTTCATATACTTTTATTTTTTTGCTGCGGCAAAACCGCAGCACACACTTTTTTTATTTTAACCAAAGAGCGCCCTCAGGGCTTCTTCAACCTTGCGTACAGGATGCAGCTCGATGGAGAACTTCTTGCGGTTGAACCCTTGCAGGTTGTGCTGTGGAACAATCATGTGGGTGAACCCCAGTTTCTCGGCTTCGGCTATGCGCTGTTCGATGCGGTTGACAGGGCGTACCTCGCCACTGAGTCCCACCTCGCCAGCCATGCACCATCCACTCTCTATGGGCGTGTCAACATTGCTCGACAGCACCGCTGCAATGACAGAGAGGTCCATAGCCAGGTCGGTGACCCGCAGTCCGCCGGCGATGTTGATGAATACGTCCTTCTGCATCAGCTTGAAACCCACACGCTTCTCCAGCACGGCCAACAGCATGTTCAGCCTGCGCTGGTCGAAGCCGGTGGCCGAGCGCTGCGGTGTGCCGTAGGCGGCACTCGACACCAGGGCTTGCGTCTCGACGAGGAAGGGGCGCACACCCTCAATGGCACTCGATATGGCGATGCCCGACAGCCCGTCGTGATCCTGCGTCAACAGCAGCTCGGAGGGGTTGCTCACCTGTCGCAGTCCGTCCTGCCGCATCTCGTAGATGCCCAGTTCCGAGGTACTGCCAAAGCGGTTCTTCATGCTCCTCAGTATGCGGTACATGTAGTGCTGGTCGCCCTCGAACTGGATAACCGTGTCTACGATATGCTCCAGTATCTTAGGACCTGCCAGCGTGCCTTCCTTCGTGATGTGGCCGATGAGGATGACGGGCACGCCGCTCGTCTTGGCGAAGCGCAGCAGGGCCGAGGCACATTCGCGCACCTGGGCGATAGACCCTGCACTCGACTCCACGTCCTCTGTAGCGATGGTCTGTATGGAGTCGATGATGACCAGGTCGGGCTTCTCGTCTTTGATATGTTCGAAGATGCTCTCCAGCGAGTTGTCGCAGAGTATCATGAAGTTGTCATTGTCTTCGTGGGGTATACGCTCAGCACGCATCTTCAGCTGGTGGGCACTCTCCTCACCGCTCACGTAGAGAATGTGCTTGCCGGGCAGACGGAGCATGGTCTGTAGCGACAGCGTTGACTTGCCGATGCCTGGCTCACCACCCAGCAGTACGATGCTGCCTGGCACCAGACCGCCACCCAGCACGCGGTTCAGCTCCTCGTCGTTCATGTCGATGCGCGGGTCGTCCTGGCTGCTGATGTCTTTCAGACGCAGCGGTCTGTTCTTCCTCAGCGTCCTGCCTGCCGAGGCTGCTGCCGTCGTAGCCGTGGTGTGCAGGCTTTCGGGAGCCACCTTAATCTCCTTGTACGTGTTCCATTGTCCGCATGCCGGACACTTGCCAATCCATTTGGGCGATTCTTGTCCGCAGTTGGAGCAGACGTATGCTATCTTGTCTTTAGCCATAACTTTTATGAAATGATGCCACAAAATTACAAATAATTTTCGTTGTTACAAAACTTTTTATTACTTTTGCACACAAATGAAACGAATCTTCATCATAAGCATGGCTGTCATCGCCTTTTTACTGGCGTGCGGACAGAAGGAAACGTCGTCAGAGGGCGTCCAGACAAAGAAACCAGTCAGAGTGAAAGCAGACACGACGGTGCTGCACCTTGCCGTGACTCCCACGCTCGACTGCCTGCCCCTGTTTGTTGCCAAGGATCAAGGCTTGTTTAGCCACGAGGGCGTCAGGGTCAGCCTGAAGATGTATCAGGCACAGATGGACCAGGACACGGCCGTCGTGCGGGGTAGGGTAGAGGGGCTGATGACCGACCTGGTACGTGCCGAATACCTGCAGCGTAAGACTCATACACGACTGCAGTACGTGTCGGCAACCGATGCCTCGTGGCAGATGGTCACCTATAAGAATGCACGTATCAAGCAGAAACGCCATCTGCAAGACAAGATGATAGCCATGAGCCGATACTCGGCTACCGACCTGCTGGCTGACATTGTCATCGCCGAGGCATCGCTCGACTCGGGCAATGTCTTCAAGATACAAATCAACGACGTGGCCATCCGGCTGGGCATGCTGCAGAACGGCATCATGGATGCCCTCTTGCTGCCTGAACCGCAGGCTACCGCAGCCCGACAGCTGGGGTCGCCCGTGCTCTTCGATGCCAAGGAGGCCGACCTGCGCATGGGTGTGCTGGCCTTCCGTCAGGACATCATGGGCAACAGCTACCGTCAGCAGCAGGTGGAAGCTGTCAAGAAAGCTTATAACGCTGCCTGCGACACCATCAACAGACGTGGGGTACGGTCATTTGGCGACATCATCGTCAAGTATTGCGGTGTGAAGGCTGCCGTCGTCGATTCGTTGCCCAAGGATATCAAGTATCAACATGTACAGTCGCCGCGTCAGTCGGATATAGAGCGGGCTCAACGCTGGCTGGACGGACAGAATAAACGCTAATCGTATCATTATGACCAAAGCATTATCTGACATATTACACTCACTGAAGATGCAGTATCTGAGTTCGGCCATCGATGGAATGGAGAACTATCTGCTGATGAACAATCCGTCGGATAAGGAACGTCTTAACGTCATCAAGGGCGACTATCAGTTGATGACCGACTACTGGAAGCGCGGCTATCAGGACCCCATGCGGTCGCAGCTGTACATGAAGCAGGTGCATCGTCTCTACATGCTGTTAGTGCGGCAGGAGTGGCGCGAGCAACTGAAGAAAAATCCACTGCTCAATGAAGGTAACGTGAGGGCCAAGAACTATCGTCAGGACTGGTCGGCCGAGGCCGTAGGTCACGCACTGGAGGATTTCGTGTCGAGCGTGGCCATGCTCGAACTGGAGCCCGAGCACCTCAGGAAAGCTAAGTCCGACAAGCTCTATCAGGAGCACCAGCAGCTGATGTCGCATCTGTTTCAGATACTCCTGACGGATGGTGCTTGGACCGAGGGCGAGGCTGACACCTATCAGAGACTGCTGCTGTCGCCCACTGTTGACCAGTACGACCAGCAACTTATCGTCAGTGCGCTGATGCTCTCGTGCATACAGATATTTGACTACTGGAAATTCAACGTCATGTTCAATGTCTATCAGCAGGCGCAGGATGAAGACCTGCGGCAGCGTGCACTCGTAGGGTGGGTGCTGTCGTTGAGCAAAGATGTGCGGTCTGTCTATCCCGAGGTGAAAGACAAACTGATGGAGCTGTGCCGTGAGGAGCGCTATCGCGAGGAACTCACCGAGCTGCAGATGCAACTCATCTACTGTCTGAAGACCGAGGAAGACCAGAAGGTCATCACCGAGGAAATCATGCCCGACCTTGTGAAGAACAGCAACTTCGAGGTGACGCCCCACGGACTTATAGAAAAGGAGGAAGACTCTCTCGAAGAGATACTCCACCCCGACATCTCAGAACGTAAGATGGAGATGTTGGAGCAGAGCGTCAACCGCATGGCCGACATGCATAGACAGGGTATCGATATCTACTTCGGAGGCTTTGCACAGATGAAGCGGTTCAGCTTCTTTAACGACCTGTCCAACTGGTTTGTGCCTTATCATGTCAACCATCCGGCTGTACGGCAAGTCCTCGACAAGGTGAAGGGCCGACGCTTTCTGGAAATCATCACCCGCTACGGTGCCTTCTGCGACAGCGATAAGTATTCGTTCGTGATGGCATACGATCAGGTGCTGAACCATCTGCCTAAGGACATTACGAAGATGGTGGAGGACGGTGAGGCCGTACCTATGCCAGTGGGTGGTGAACTGAGTGGCGAGGAGCAGAAGAGTGCTGCCTTCAAACGACGTAACTATCTGCAGGACGTCTACCGTTTCTATCGGCTTTATGTCGCCCGCCATTTGTTCAATGATGTCTTTGATAAGGATAAGAAATCTTATCTGTTCTTTTCTAACTGGCTCTACAACGAGACCGACCTGAACCGGAACTTCATGCAGGTGGCTCGCTTTCTAATCAAGCGTAAGATGCGGAATGAGGCGCGCATGGTCCTCGAAAACGGGGAGCACTTCCTGCCTCAGACTTTCGATTTCTTCATGTTGATGGGTTCTGTCTATGAGGTTGTTGCCATTTCTATCACCTACTACAGGCAAGCCCTTATGGTGAAGCCTGACAGTGAGAAAGCGGCAGCCTGCTTAGCTCACAAGTTATTTGAGGCCGAGATTTACGAAGAGCCTCTGTCTATCTACGAGCATCTGCTGACCATGAAGCCTGACAGCAAGCGCTACCAGCTGAACCGCGTGGTGTGCCTGCTCAAGCTGAACCGTTGCGACGAGGCCGTACAGCCCATCTATATGCTCAGTTACATGTATCCCGACGATGTGCAGGTGGCCCGTGTGCTGGCCTGGGCACAGTCGTTGACAGGAAAGACAGAGGAGGCGGAGAAATTCTATAAGGGAATAGTTGACGATGCAGAACGCTGCACGCCCGATGACATCCTGAACTATGGTTACTGCCTGTGGATCAAGCGTGACATGGAGGGTGCCATCCGGATGCTCAACCGCTATTTCGCTGATGCTGAGAAGACGTACGACTTAGTGAGAGGGACGCTGGCTTCAGAGGAGGATGTGTTGCATGCCAACGGAATAGAGGAGGCCGACATCAACATCATGACGGATTGTCTCGTCTATTCATAATCAAACTTCAAATTTCTACAGGAACGGGCTGAGCAGATGGGAAAACCAGCCGCGGAACTTCTGCCAGCAGGTGCGGAAATTGTCCCATGACTCCTCGGTCAGGCGGAAACTCTGCTTCTTGTCCTCATCGAACATGCGGTCGAGCTGCAGCGTCGTTTCGCGGTCGATGATGACGGCATTCTCCTCGTAGTCGAAGCGCAGGCTACGCGAATCCAGGTTCGTGCTGCCTACGGTGCAGAAACGTCCGTCGACCATCATGATCTTCGAGTGATGGAATCCGCCTTCGTAGAGCCACACCTCGGCACCTTGCTTCATCATCTTGTGCATGTTGTACAGGGCACAGTCGGGCGTCAGGGGTATGTCGCTACGCGTCGACATCATTAGCTCTACCTTCACACCTCGTCGGATGGCACGCTTCAGTGCCTTCTTGATGCAGGGCGTCAGCGTGAAGTACGGGTTGATGATACGGATGGAGTCGCGGGCATCGTCGATGGCGTTGACGTAGAAATAGCGCATTGCATCGTTTGTCGTGCGCGGTTCACGGTTGACGATGCCCACCAATTTCCGGCCGGCAGTCTTTGTCGTGTCAGGTTTCAGTCCCGTTATCTTCACCAACGAGTCGGCACGGAAATATTGTGGCTGAAAGAGATTCTCACCCGTTGTCTTCTCCCACATGCGTGCAAAGATGGTCTGCAGGTCGTTGACGGCTCCGCCCTCTATGCGGCAGTGCATGTCGCGCCACGCACCCACCACGTCCGTACCTTTTATATAATAGTCGGCCACGTTCATGCCGCCCGTATAGGCCACGTTGCCGTCTATGACCACTATCTTCCTGTGGTCGCGGGGCCAGATGTGGTTCACCCACGGAAAACGGATGGGGTCAAACTCATAGATGGCGATGCTGTCGTTTCTCAGTGCCTGGACGTGATGCTTCTTCAGCGGCTGGTTATTGGAGTCGTTGCCGAAACCGTCGAAGAGTGCTCTCACCTCGACACCCTCCCTGCGTTTCTCGCGCAGAATGTCAAAGAGCAACGAGGCGATGCTGTCGTTACGGAAGTTGAAGTATTCCAGGTGGATGCTCTGGCGTACCTGGCGGATGGCCTCAAACATATCGTCGAATTTCTCCTGTCCCGACATCAGCAGCACCACGCTGTTGTCATTGGTGAAACGGATGCCGTAGTCCTTCAGTTGCATCAGGATGAGCGAGTCCGACGTGATGCTCTGCGCCCTGGCAGGACTGAAGTATAGGGTACAAAGAATAAAGAATACGGACAGTATTCTCCATT
>JAFUSV010000131.1 GCA_017467565.1 Prevotella sp. | reverse complement strand
TTTGAAGTTTGAACTTTGAAGTTAGAAATTTGAAGTTTGTCTACATTTTATTGTTTGCGGAGCAGGCGCTTGATGTTTTTGGTACTGAACAGCCACTGCAGCAGTAATGGGATGGTGATGCCCATGACTGTATAGATGACTGAATGTATGCCGCCTAACTCTAAGTGCAAACCTTCGACCTCTACCGACGAGAAGGGACGGCAAAGGATATGCTTCAGGTAGAAAAGGCTGATAAAGTCGAACAGCAGGAAATGCCACGTCAGTATGACCATCGTATGGTTGCCTACGTAGACGAGCATCTTCTTTAAGAATGTCTTCGTAACGGCTATGCGGTGAGACAGTGCAAAGGTGGCATATACTCCTGTCAGTGCTATGAGGCAATAGGGCAGAATGTCTTCTGTCTTCATGCGTAGCATCGATGAATGGATGAATATGGAAGCCAGGGCTACTGACAGGAAGCATGCTGCTATGACGCCACTATGTGCAGTGAAGGACTTTGATTGGAAAGCATAGCCGGCACAATAGAAGAATAGTGACAGCAGCATGATGGAAGAGATGATATGACTGAACTGGTAGTAGTTACAGGGAATGGACAGCAGCGCTATGATCCAGAAGCCGTAGCGGATGATATTAGGATTTTTCCGGGTCACATATCTCATCAAAAGGAAAGCCAAGGCCGACAGCAACAGATAGCGCAGAAACCAGTATTGCCCCAGGTCGGTTTCTGTATAACCCATGAAGAGTGTCTGCAGACATTTATTGAGTATCTCGTTCCATGAGTATGAATGTTCGTATATTTTAAGAGGATAGAGCAGGTTGTGTAGTACGATAAAGAGTAAATTGTACTTCACGAACGGCACGTAGAGTCCTTTTATCCTGTGCTGGATGAATGTCTTCTTGTCATCCAGATATTTATCCTTGAAGCAATAACCGCTCAGGAAGAAGAACAGGGGCATGTGAAACAAGTAGATGAAAGAGAACATCCAATCGGGACATCCTGTATGACCTATGATCATCAGGATGATGCCCAGTGCCTTGGCTATGCTTATTGCTTCACTGTTGATGGTGTGCTGCATGGATACTGTGATAATTAGTGGTTGACACGATGAGGGGTGTACGAGTCGTTGATAACGCTTCTTGACGGTACATGGTAGTTGAACTCGATGCCTGCCAGTTCAAAGAGCAGGTAGCACAGGTCGGCAGTACATAGTGGACGCTCCTTGCTCTGCTGCAACTGCTGATAGGTGTCGCTGTTGAGCTGACGATAGAGCGGACTGCACCATATCATGAACGGTACCTCGTAGACAGCCTTGATGGTCTCCTCTTCTTGATACGAGCCAAAGGTGCGTCCGTAGTAATGATGGCTGCCGTCATAGATTTGCTCACCATGATCGGACAGGTAGACGACTATGGCATTGACCTTACGGAAGTAGTCAAAGATGTGTTTGAGCACCAGGTCGTTGTAGAGTGTGGCATTATCGTAGTCAGCCACCTGCTGTCGCTGACTGGCCGACAGGTCGTTGCGCTTGATGTCGTTTTGTGTGAAGTGTGTAAATGAGTCAGGAAAGCGGTTGGCAGCATCGAAATGCTGACCCATCAGGTGTATGATGTTGAGCGACCTGGGCTTCGTCCGGAACTTTGACTGATAGTAGGTGATGAAATCATCGTCGAAAGATTTGAGTTCTGTGTTTCTGAAGTCAAAGCAGCTGGTGTTGATATACGAGGGATTGAGAAAATAGCCACAGCTGAAGTCGAGCGAACCGCCGGTGGAACGTGTGTACTGATTGTCAAAGTACAACACGTTGTAGTGGGCTTTTCTGAATACGGCAGGCATCAGTACAAACGGCCGTTCGTCGTCCGTAGACTCATTTTCGCATCCCTTCAGGGTGAAGATGTAACGCATAGCTTCGCTGGTGGAGTTAGTGGGCGACACAGCGTTGCTGAAGCATATCAGCAGGCTGTCTTCCTGTTCCTTCATAAGCAGGGGCGACGTAAGCAGCGGGTAGCCGTAGAGCGAGCTGTGATGTTTGTTGTAGGATTCGCCTATGACCAGCACGATGACTGGTGCATCGTCAGACGGATAAGCAGTGATTCTTATTTTGTCTATCGTTGCTTCCATCTTGCTGATGTTCTGATGACTGTCATGGACAAACTGGAAAGAGGTGTACAATTCACTCAGTGTATTGTTACCTAGTGGGAACGGCAACGGAAAGACAGTAATGGCCAATCCAGAAAGCGACAGCAGAGCCATAGCTGCCAGCACTATTTTCTTCTTAAAGAAGGCGATGTTTCTGGATAGTCGCATGCTCTTCAGTATGGCATAGAGTCCTATCGCCATGATGACAAAGAGAATAAGCGTAGGTAACGAAAGAATAAATACGGAGAAAAACTCACTGGCTTCGCGTGTATTAGTCTGAAGAATGAGGGTCAGCATATTTGGGTCGAAGCGCGACTGAAACTGGATGTAGACATAGGTCTCCAGACAAAAGAGCAGATAAAGTACGGTCAGTATGACTCTTTTCCACACGATGCTCTTACGTACCAGACATAGCATGACGGTGCTGATGGTAAATGACTGCAACAGTGCTCCCATAAACAGCGTCTTGGCAAAGTGGTGAGGCTCGTAGCTGGCAGGCAGCGCCATCAGCAGGGTGGCTATGATGAGGAAGAGAACGTTATTGAGTTTCATACGGAGTGCTAATGTTTGAGAATGATAGTGAGGTAACGATAGCATAGCCATACGATAGCTGTAGACAGCATGCATACCATCAGGAAAGCTATCGGCACGGTATAGTAGTGATGATAGGCGGGCATCAACCTGGCTACCACCATAGGCACGCCTCCACAGAAGAAGTAATAAACCAGCGAGTGGCGGCCTATCCACTCCATCCACTTGACTCTGGGCAGTCGGCTGAAGATGCCCAGTGCCAACAGGATGAAGCAGATGCTGTCTGCCATGAATATGAGGTAGTTGCTGACGAGTACGGGCTCTATCAGCAGCGATATATCATGACGCGTGACATATACCTTTATAATAATAAGGAGAAGCAAGAGTAGTAATAATGATGATAGGCGGTGGAAAGGTTGAAAACGCTGCTCGTGCCGATGATATTCGTAACCTAAGTACATGAAAACCAAACCTATCAGTGCATTGTGGAAGTTCCAGTAGTTATGGTGCATAGAGACTTCGCTGCCTGTCAGCAACCAGGCTCCTGCCAGCGCTGCCAAGGGCAGCAGGTGGATAAGCCAGCGGTTATGCACATACAATACACAGGCAAAGATAACTTCGGCCGTGATGAGCGACGATACAAACCACGAGCCGTTGCCTTGCAGGATGTGGATGATGATGTCAGTCACCGGCTGATGGGTCATCAGGGCCTTAGGAAGGGCCAGCAGCAGCGTGAAAAAGAAATAGGGTACCACTAACCCTCTGAGTATAGAAAGCAGCTTAGAACGCCACGAAAATGGCTGATGGCTATATAATAGGTAGCCAGAGATGAAGTAGAACGTGGTCAGCGCGTTGACGACATACAGATCGTAGGGTATGATGGATTGTCCTGCATAGTACACCTCTGTGTGAAACCACAGGATGAGCATCATGCAGAAGCCGCGCAACAGGTCTATCCATACGATTCTGTTCATTCACCTGACTTTTTTGGATGAATACAACAGGAAAGCGGGAGCCAGCATGAAGAGGAAGGGCATGAACGGATCCTTGAATCGCGTCTCACCATGCATCACGAGAATAATGGCCAGCGAACCGCCTATCAGTATAAAGAGAGGCAGGAAGAGCTGCCTGTAGCGACGGCGGCGCAGTAGTCGGCAGCTGCTGTATATGGCTGCTGCCAGCAGGCAGAAATAGGACAGCTGGCATACTAATGACAGCCACTGTGCCAAGTTCATGGTCGAGGCCTTGCTGAGCAGGCTGCGATAGGGCAGGGTGATAAAGTTGTTTTCTGCCTTTGACTTGTCGCTCAGAAAGGCTGACAGGTAGTCGTAGTCCGACAGGTACATATAGTAAAGTCGGCCCGGTATTTTCTTCAGGTATTCTACTTTATGGTCCTTCAGCCAGTCGAGGCTGCGCTCCTTCCATATCTGTTCCAGCTGGAAGCAGTCCATCTCTTTGTGGTTCTCTACATAGCGGGGGTAGCCCTTGGGCCAGATGGGCTGTCCCCAGTGCGGGCCTACGGGGGCTCCGTCGTAGCATTCATCGACCATAGAGAACCAGTAGCTGCGGGCCTGATAGACGAAATGGCCTGTGCGCAGATAGCAAAGCGTACCAACGCTCACAGCAAACAGCCCAAACGCTGCCAGCAGACAGCCTAAACGCTTGACGACGTGCTGACGTTCGAAAAGCAGGAGGTAGAGTATGATGGCAATGATGAAGATCAGGGCGGTGGGACGGAACCAGTTGGCTATGCCCAAGAGCAGTCCGCTTACTGCCATCATACGCCACGAACGGCCTCGGCTCACCACTAAGTAGACGGCTGCAAGAGCCAGGCATGTAGACGGTATCTCGCTCGAAATCATCGTGCTCTGACCCCAGTTGTTAGGATAGAGCATGAATAGCAGCATGGCTATGACGGCTATGCGGTGGCTGAACAGTCGCTCAGCCGTCAGTCCCACCAGCAGGCAGGTGGCTGCTTTCATGAAGCACAGCACGATGAGCAGTGGCCAGAGCGAGCCGCTGAGCCATAGTGACAGTTCAGTAAGGTTGATGATGCCGATGTTCCAGATGAAGGGTTCCGTCTGGTAGATGCTCCGGGTAGGGTAGGGAGCACCTTCATTCAGACAGTGTTCGGCATACTCCAGATAGCCTACGCCGTCGTTGGTAGGCGTATAGCCGAATATAAAAAGAACGGCCAGCAACCACACTAAGAAGATGGTTGCCAGCACATAGAGGTTGCTCAGTCGTGTCAGTTGATGACGGCTATTTTGCATACGGTTCCTTTCTTGCCTTCACTCGTGGCTGCTGCTACCATATAGACACCGCTGGCCACACGACGACCCTGACGGTCGCGACCATTCCAGGTGAACGTGCCTCCGTTAGAGCGGCCCTGGGCTACCAGCTGTCCGCTGGTGGAAAGTATCTTCACGTCGGCATCTCTCGATAGTCCTACGATGGTGATGAGGCCGTTGTAACCTGAGACGACAGGGTTAGGATAGGCATAGACGTTGCTTTTATCCATTGTCTCCACAGCTGTCGTGGCATCAGTGATGTACGAGCAGAGACCGATGTCGGTACCTATGAACAGTTCGCCCGTCTCATTATTGATGGCCAGAGCCATCACGTTGTCAGAGAGTATAGGACTGTTCTCGGTGGTATAGTGAGCCAGTTCGGTCATATTGTCGCTGCTGATGAGGTAGATGCCGCTACCCTGGGTGGCTATCCACTTACGGTTGCCGCCGTCGACGACGATGTCGCGGATGGTGATATCTGCCAACAGGTAGTCGGCCAGGTTGGTGCCGTCATTGCGTGGCACCTTCACCTGTGTCATATAGGTACTCTCATCGCTCACTCTGTCGCTCTCTATCATGTAGAGGCCAAAGTTCATGCCCAGCCAGATGTTACCCTCCAAGTCCTCTGAAATGGTGACAGGAGCACCCGAATAGCTTTTGCCGTCCTGATTGATAAACGAGGAGATAATCTTGACGAATCTGTCATTGACAGGGTCATAGCAGAAGATGGTAGGTTTGCGCCAGTGGTTATTGAGAAACCAGATATAGCCGCGACTGTCTATCAGCATACGTTCCAAAATCTCCATGCTGATACTTTCGTTGTACATCAGCTCGTTCTTGTGGTGCGATATCCATTGGCCATCCTTGGTATATTGCAGCAACGAGTGCTGTGTGGCCATACTGTTCAGGCACCACAAGTCACCATTGTCGGCAATAGCCATACCGAGGGTCAGCAGGTAGTCATCAATGGGTTTACCATTTGCAATCAAACGCTCCAATGGACTGTTTTCCCAGGTATGTTCTTTGTAGAACTCGCCATTGCGATATTCGTACAGGCCTGTTCGGCCACTGACGAAGATATGGTCGGGGTCGTCGGGCATTGCATCGACGGATTTCATCTGGCTGAACTCGCGGCCTGTGATCTGTTTCAGATTGTCGGGCAATATCTGCCATTCACCGTCTTTCAGTATCTGGACGGTACCAGGATTGTCAATGAAGATAGTCGACGTGAAACCGCCGCCAACAGTGTACAGCCGGCCATGCTTGAAGCGCATGAAGTCGAAGTTGTTGTACTTCGGACCGTCGGTCTTCAGTGTCCTCACCTCTTCTATATAGTTGTTCCAGTCGCTATTGTCTATGTTGAAGATGCCATCGGGCCAGCTGGTCGTGGTTGTCCAGTTGTGGAAGTCAATGAGGTTTGTGTTCATGGCACCCTTTGATACTTCAGCGAAATTGTTCTGCACGTAGATAGTGCCGTCGCTGATGCCGATGTTGACGATATTTTGGTTCAGAATGTACGACTCGCTGACCTCCATGCGCTCCATGTTGATTTTCATGACGCCAAAGCCAGTAGCCAGATAGGCATACACATCGTTGATATAGATGTTGTTCACCGTCTTGTCCTGAGTCATCGACTTGGTGTAGAGCGAACTCATATTGGTCACATTACCGTTCAGGTCTATCAGGTCGATATTCGAATTGTTGTACACCACTATCAGTCGCTTGGCCTTCTGGTTCCACGCTATCTTCTCAATATAGCTGTCGTTCAGCTGTCGCATCTTGTCGTAGGTGGTGATGCTGTGGTCAGTCAGGTTGTACTGATACAGTCCGTTAGAGGCTCTGACAAACAAGTCATTGTCTCCGGCCTTGACGATTTGCTGGGGCTCATAGTACGACATGTAGGCATGCCACGTATTTGTCTGTGCTGAACAAACTGAAAATTGAAAACTGAAAACTGAGAATTGCAGTGCTGCGACTACAAGCATCAATTTCATGATCCAATTTCCATTTCTTTTTTGTGTTGTATCTCTCATCTACTTATCATTTATCACTTAACACTTATCATTCCCCATAAGGTACTCGCAGAGCTTTTTCACTGCTCTGGCACGATGGCTTATTTGATTCTTAATGTCTATGCCCAGTTCTGCGAAAGTCTTGTCATAGCCTTCGGGACGGAAGATGGGGTCGTAGCCGAAACCCTCGGCACCACTCCTCTGACGGGTAATCTCACCTTCTACGATACCCTCGAACAGATGTTCTTGGGCAATGCTGGTGCAACCACAGGGGCATACATCTTTCTTTTGTATTAACGCAATGACGGTGCGAAATCTTGCCTTGCGATTGTTATTTTCTGCTAATTCGCCTAAAAGTTTCGTCATATTGGCCTCTGAGTCATGACCTTCACCGCCGGCATAGCGGGCACTGTAGACGCCGGGGCGACCATCCAGTGCGTCTACCTCCAGACCAGTGTCGTCAGCAAAGACATCCATGTGGTAATGGTCGTAGACGTAACGGGCTTTCTGTCTGGCATTCTCTTCCAGCGTCTTTCCTGTCTCGGGGATGTCCACGTTGCAATCTATGTCCTTCAGCGACAGCACCTCTATGTTGTCTCCCAGTATCTGGCGTATCTCCTGCAGCTTGTGCTGATTGTTGGTAGCAAAAACTATTCTCATCACTTCTCACTTTTCACTTTTCACTTCTCACTTTTACCTTAATACTGTCGAAACCTTCACCGAAGACGCCGATGACGGCACTCTGCGATACGAAGGCATGGGGGTCTATCATCTTGATGAGGCGGAAGATGAGTGTACTCTCATTTTTCTTGGCCAAGATACAGAGCACCTTGCGCTGCTTGCCGCTATACCAGCCGTGACCGTCCAGGATGGTGACGCCGTGGTCCATCTTTGTACCGATGGCGTTGGCTATCTCCTGCCACTTCTCGCTGAATATCATGAACTGTACTGACGACCGCTGGCGGTTGTAGATGTAGTCGAGCATGAAGTTCTCGATGACCATCGTACACAGACCGAACACTACCATATAGGTACGTTGCAGCAAGGAGCCGAACTGCGGGATGAACATACACGAGCCGATGATGACGAAGTCAACAAATACCAGCACTGTGCCCAGCGACATGTTATAGAACTTGTTCACTGAGGCCGCTATGATATCGGTACCGCCCGTTGAGCCGTTGTTTACGAAGACGATACCCAGTGCCGAACCTGTCATCGTACAGCCGATGATGAGCGACATGAAGTCCTGCCCCTCACCCAGTATCTTCACCATGTTGCCAGCCTCGTCGCGTGGCACCAGTTCTTTCATGAAGGCCAGCAGGAACGTCAGCATCAAGATGGCATAGATGGTCTTCATCAGAAACTTCAGTCCCAGTATTCTCAGTGCCATCACCAGCAAGGCGAAGTTCACCAGGAAGTAGGTGTACTGGTTCTGAAAATGCGTGGCATATTCTACGATGGCTGCTATACCGGCCACACCTCCCGTCACGATTTCGTAGGGCATCAGGAAAAACGTGAAGCCAAACGAATAGAGTATCAGACCGAACGTGATGAAGGTATAGTCTTTAACCTCGCTAAGCACGAATTTCTTTTGTTCTGACGTCATAGTGTTTTATTTATCACTTCTCACTCTTCACTCTTCACTTTTCACTTTTCACTCTTCACTTTTCACTCTTCACTTCACCACGATGTTCACCATACGTTTAGGCACTATGATGACTTTCATAATCTGTTTACCTTCCACGTATTTGGCAGTACGCTCATCCTCACGGACTGTCTGCTCGATGGTGGCATTGTCGGCATCGGCCGGCAACTGTATTTCGTAGCGGGCCTTGCCATTAAAGGCTACACCCATCTTCACCTGGCTCTCTACCAGATAGTCTTCGTTCCACTTGGGCCACTCGGCATCGCATACCGAACCCTCACCACCCAGATGACTCCACAACTCTTCGGCGATATGGGGAGCGAAGGGAGCAATGAGCACGGTCAGCGTCTTCATCAGTTCACGGTTCTTGCACTTCAGCTGTGTCAGCTCGTTCACACAGATCATGAAGGCTGAGATAGCCGTGTTGTAGCTGAAGGCCTCGATGTCCTGCGTCACCTTCTTGATGAGCTTGTGTACCGACTTCAGCTCCTCGGGCGTAGCGCTTGTTTCGTTTGTTGCATTGTCAATGCAACATCCCGCACAGAGGTTCCAGAAGCGGCGCAGGAAGCGGTGACAGCCGTCGATACCGGCGACATCCCAGGGCTTCGACTGCTCCACAGGGCCAAGGAACATCTCGTACAGACGCAGTGTGTCGGCTCCGTAGTTATTGCAGATGTCGTCGGGGTTCACCACATTATATTTCGACTTCGACATCTTCTCTATCGTCTGGTAGACGATGTATTTGCCTTCGTCGTTCTTGATGAACTCAGCCTCGGCAAAGTCGGGCATCCACTGACGTATCTTCTCTATGTCCAGTTCCTTGCCGTTCACGGTGCTGATGTCTGTATAGATGGGGTCGGCCTCGTTGCCGTTATAGAAGTAGCGCTGCTTCTTGGTCTCATTATCGTATTGTACGTCCAGCAGGTCGAAGCTGACATACTGCTGTGTACCTTTCAGACGGAATACGAAACTCGACCATCCTTGTATCATACCCTGGTTGATAAGTTTCTGGAACGGCTCGTCCTCACAGGTGTAGCCTGAGTCATAGAGGAACTTATTCCAGAAGCGCGAGTAAATGAGGTGACCGGTAGCATGCTCTGAGCCACCTACGTAGAGGTCTACGTTGCGCCAGTATTCGTTCTTGTCCTTGTCTGTCAGTGCCTTGTCGTTCTTCGGATCCATGTAGCGCAGATAGTAGGCGCTCGATCCGGCAAAGCCGGGCATTGTGTTCAGCTCCAGCGGGAACACTGTCTTGTTGTCGATGTTTTTGACATCGACCACCTTGTCGAACTTTGTGTCCCATGCCCATATCTTGGCGCGTCCCAGTGGGGGTTCGCCAGTCTCTGTGGGCTTGTATTCGTCTATCTCAGGCAGCTCCAGTGGCAGGCACTCCTTCGGAATCATGTAGGGCATGTCGTCCTTGTAGTAGACGGGGAACGGCTCACCCCAGTAGCGCTGACGCGAGAAGATGGCATCTCTCAGACGGTAGTTCACCTTCACGCGGCCCAGCCCCTTCTCTGTGACATATTTCTTTGTCTTGGCAATAGCCTCCTTGACGGTCAGTCCGTTCAGCGAGAACTGAGCCCCCCCTACTGCCCCCGAGGGGGCTTTTGGACTGTTCATCACGATGCCTTCCTTGGCATCGAAACTCTCCTCGCTCACATCGGCACCTTCTATCAGTGGTACGATGGGCAGGTTGAAGTGCTTGGCGAAGGCATAGTCGCGACTGTCATGGGCAGGCACAGCCATGATGGCACCTGTGCCGTAGCCAGCCAGTACATATTCTGCTATCCAGATAGGTATGCGCTCACCAGTGAAGGGATTGATGGCATACGAGCCTGAGAACACACCCGTCACGGAGTGGTCCATCTGGCGCTCTCGCTCTGTGCGCTTCTTCACGTAGGCCAGGTATTCGTCTACGGCAGCCTGCTGCTCAGGTGTAGTCAGTTGCTCTACCAACTCGCTTTCAGGAGCCAGCACCATGAAGGTCACACCGAAGATGGTATCAGCACGGGTGGTGAAGATGGTGAAGTGCTTTTCAGAGTCAGCCACCTGGAACTCCATCTCCGTACCCTCGCTCCTGCCTATCCAGTTGCGCTGGGCTTCCTTCAGTGAGTCGCTCCAGTCTATATTCTCCAGTCCGTCCAGCAGGCGCTGGGCATAGGCCGACACGCGCAGACACCACTGGCGCATCTTCTTCTGTTCTACAGGATAGCCGCCACGCTCGCTGACACCGTTCACCACCTCGTCGTTGGCCAGCACCGTGCCAAGAGCCGGACACCAGTTGACCATCGTCTCAGCCAGATAGGCTATGCGGTAGTTCATCAGCACCTCTTGCTTCTTTTTCTCGTCAAACTTGTCCCACTCCGAAGCTGTGAAGTGCAGTTCCTCGGTACCGTAGGCACCGCAGTTCTCGGTACCCATCAGTTCGAAGTGCTCTATCAGCTTGATGATAGGCTGAGCCTTGTGTGACGAGGTGCTGAAGTACGAACGGAACATGCGCTGGAAAGCCCATTGTGTCCATTTATAGTAACCAGGATCGCAGGTTCGTACCTCGCGACTCCAGTCAAACGAGAATCCTATCTTGTCCAACTGCTCACGATAGCGGTTGATGTTCTGTTCTGTCGTGATGGCTGGATGCTGACCTGTCTGGATGGCATACTGCTCAGCAGGCAGACCGTAGGCATCGTAGCCCATGGGGTTCAGCACGTTGTAGCCGTTCAGCCGCTTGTAGCGAGCATAGATATCCGATGCGATATATCCCAACGGGTGTCCTACGTGCAGACCTGCACCGCTGGGGTAGGGGAACATGTTCAGCACATAGAACTTCTTCTTGTGCTCGTCCTCCACTACACGATACGTGCCGTTTTCCACCCATCGTTTCTGCCATTTCTGTTCAATCTCTCTGAAATTGTATTCCATAATATATATTTGTTTTTTATCGTTTCTATTATTCCAATTTGCAAAGATAAGCTATTTTGACGAAACTACAAAAAAAAATCCAAAAAACTTTCAGTTTCCCCCTCTGCGGAGGGTATGGGAAAACATTTCGGCCACATAAAAAAGGAGGGCGTGACAAAATGATAATCGTTTGTCACGCCCTCCTTGCTATATTTTTTTATTATTTCAGGATATACTTTTTATTGTTGCGGATATAGATGCCCTTACCCATCTGTCCCTTGACGCGTCGTCCCTGCAGGTCGTAGACAGCGCCCTCTTCTTGGCGAAGGACTGGGGTGGGGTTAATCTTTTCAGTATCCAGGTTGATGGGTATCTCGCTGAGACGTTCTTCGGCAGGCAGTGTGCTTGTGAAGTAGGCACGGAAGGGCTTGACGGTAGCCCCGGTAGCTGCTGGCACGAAGGCGGTACCTTCATCGTTGAGCATGTAGATGTCTGTGGGGCGCTGGGTGTTGGTGGTTCCCACAAATCGGTAGTCGTCGGTACCCATGACCATCAGGGCATTGTCGGTGACACTGAAACGTGTGTCGGTGGCACTCACGGTGAATGGCTCATCGGAACGTATCACGTAGGGGATGTTGGCTTCCATGCTGCTGACCTGCTGGAAGTTGATGGTGCCGTCATCGTTCTGTGAACCAAACTGCTCGACGATGACGTTGCCTTCAGGCAGGTTGGCAGCGAAAGGCAGGGCGATGGTCTCCCAGCCCGTCTCCACAGCCGAACGGGTGTAGGTGGCTTTCTTGGCGGTAAACGTGACGGGCGAATAGACGCTGTAGTTGTCTACCAGATTGATTTCGTCTGCCGTCGTGCCCACGACGACGTTATGGCCTTCCAGTCCTTCAGGCATCTGGTCAACGACGTAGATGGTGTTGGGGTTGTTGTTGGGCTTCACGTTCTTGACAGCACCGTTGGTGCCACGCATATCGACGGCGATGGCCCCGCTGGGTGTAGAGAAGTTAGATGTGCTGGCAGCTCCGCTCAGTGCGAAGTTCTGGTTCCAGTAGAGTATGCCGGCACGGGTGTCGCCCATGGCCTTCAGTCCGCCGTCCTGTATATCGCCACCCTCAGGATAGAGTATGCTCATCACGTAGTTGGCATTGAGGTCCAGGTCGCGGAAGCTATAGGTAATCTGTGTGGTCTTGCCTGGCTCAATATAGATAGGCTCGTTTGTGCTCTGTGCACCATAGTAATAGCCATTGTCGGCCCGCTTAAACATCCACAGGCGTATCATGCCGTCGTATGTCTCACTGCCCTGATTGCGTACTGACAGTTTGCCTTGCAGCTGATTGCCATAGATGATGCCGTTGGAGCGGTTGGTGACGGTATGGGTGACGTATCGCAGGTTGTGGGTTGTGGTGATACCTTCGTCGGTCACCTCGAACGAGCCCTGTCCTACCACGTTGTTACCATTGCGGTCGGTGGCCAGCCATACGTTCCATGTGCCGCTCTGCTCGGGCTTGAATGTCAGGGCGATGGTAGTCTCCTCACCGTGGGCAATGGCGATGGCGGTTCGACAGTAGGCTTCTCCCTTGTCCTGTGTTCTGCTGGCCAGCAGGTGTATCTCCTTGAAATATTCGTCCTCGCCATTGTTGCGGAAGGTGGCGCTGACAGACTGCTGGTCGCCTCGCTTATGGTTGCCGGTGAAGCTCAGGTTGGTCATCTCGATATGCTCCTCCGTGGGACGTATCTCCATCTTTACCACCTGTCCGTTCTCGTCTACCTCTGTATATATATAGTTACGTTCAGGACAGACGTGGCATATCCATGTGGCGTCGGTGCTGCGCTTGCTGATGGGCACGATGCGGTAGGTACCTTTCTGCAGGCCTCGCACGGTGAACTCATGGCCTACGTAGTAGTTGGGATTGATCTGATCGGTCATGTAGCTGCCTATGAGCGTCAGTCCGCCCTCGTCGTTGACATAGCCGATGCCTGTGTTCCAGGAAGCAGAGATGCCGGTCCAGTTCACGAAGTTGGCAAATATCTTGTTGGTACCACGTATCTCCCAGTCGTTGGCACTCAGACGGTGGCGCGATGGAGGGTTGTCCTTGATGCCGTCAGGTCGCTTCATGCCAATGATGCAGTCCTGCCCCATGTTGTAGCCGCCGGGTGTCTGGCTGGCACCGATGCCCTCGTGGTTGTCAGGATCCAGGATGTCGATGCGGAAGTAGCCGTTGCTCATGCCGCCCCATCCCCAGTTGACGTGATAGAGTCCGTCGATGTTGTAGCCGTCGAGCACGAAGGCATGTCCGCCGCCGGAGTTCTGTCCGCCGTAGGGCACGGGGTGACCGGTGGCTATCTCGTTGTATATCATCTCGTCCCAGGCATGCAGCGTGTACCAGTCGCGTTTCTCGATATGGGTACCGTCGTCGAAGTCGAAGGAGCTGATGAGGCCGTCGACGCCCTCAGAGTAGCCCGATGCCGACGAGGCACCGTAGCTCATCTTGCAGTCTACACCCACCCAGTACATCAGCTGTGCCACGGCGGTGTCCTGTTGGGCTGTGTGCTGTCCGTTGTAGTTGTCCAGTATGTTGTCCCAGTCAATGACCGAGCCGGCGGGGATGGTGTTGCGACGCTCACCCTTACGACCCTGGTCGGTATCGTAGTACTGTATGTAGCCAGGTATTGACTTCTTCAGTTTCTCAGGCCAGCGGTAGTAGGCCACCACCTGTGCCATGGCCGTGGCCACGCAGCCTGTAGCCGAGTGTTCGCCGGTGGTACCGTCCTGGTTGAAGTATCGCGGACAGAGTATGTTGTAGGGCTCGCCCTGGTTCCACAATGTTGTCAGCAGCGGTTCTACGGCGTGGCGTGCCTGACGGGGAGCGTGGTAGATTTGAGGTTTGAAGTTAGAAGTTTGAAGTTTGAAGTTTGCGCTCGACCTTTGGTCGCTTGCTACCGAAGGGACGCAAGAAGTTTGTGGTTTGAGGTTTGACCATTGTATGTGGCTCATCTGGTACTCGTAGTTTTCCAGCAGCCACTGCATGCCGTCGGGCATATTTTCTGCGTCGAACGACCCCTCGTCAGTATATCCCAGCACGCTCTCTGTGCGGCTGTCGCCCGAGATGATGACAAAGCCTTGGTTATCTTCGGTATCGAACACGTAGTAGGAAGCCTCTTCGGCATTCTGGGTGCCAACACGTGGTGCACGGTGTGGAGCACGGTCGCTAATCGTCTTGCCCCGTTCGCTCATGAACTGGCTGGCCAGTTGACGTGCCTCCTGCTTACTGACAGGCTGTGCCGTAGCAGTGCCTGCCAAAAGTAAAAAGCTGAATAGGCTTACCAGCAAATACTGTCTGTTGTAGGTTTTCATTATTGGTCGTTTTATTTATTTCTCGTTTCCTCGATTCTTCGATTTCTCGTTTATTCGTTTATTCGATTATTCGATTTTCCGATTCCTCGTTTAATCGATTCCTCGTTTAATCGATTCCTCCTTTTACCTTTTTACCTTTTTCCCATTCACAATAACAATGCCGTGTTTCTGGCTCTCCTGTCTGCGGCCTTGGAGATCGTAGACAGTCCCCTTCCCTTGGGGAAGGGCTAGGGATGGGCAGGATGGGCTTATTCCCTGCTCCTCCACCTTTTCTATCTTCAGCGACGTGATGCGACGGCTCATCGTGCCCAGACGCTCCATCTCTGTGTCAGTCCACGACTTGATGGACGATGTCTGTCCCTTGTTATCCAGTCCGTCGTATATGCAGCCCGTCAGCATATAGCCAGGCTCCATGCGGTACGACATGATGCTCTTGTCAGCCAGTCCGTAGGTAGACAGCTCACCGCAACAGTATTCGCCTACACCCAGTTGGATGGCATCGCCAGTGAAGCTGCTGCCTGTGTACAGGGTGACGACGGGGTTGGTGACTGTCTTGGCGGGGAACACACGGTTCATCTGCGATGCCCATTTATTCAGGTTCCATGTCTCGTCGTTGTAGACCCATACAAAGCCACCTACTACGCCGTTGTTCTGTCGCCAGGTGTCCATCTGGGCGATGCTGGTCTCCATATTCGTCTGGTAGTTCTCTCGACCTGCATGTACGGGCAGTCCGCCCAGTTTCCAGTCGCTCGGGTTGTTGTAGATGCCACCACCATAGCACTGTATCAGCACGCGGTCGCAGGCTCCCTTGCGGTTGCCATTCAGCCCATTGACCAATGACTGCCAGAACGACTTGTTGGTATAGGGAGCCACGGTGGTCTTGTAGCCCAGGTCGTACATCATCGTGTGGAACTTCACGGCTGTAGCTGCATCGTAGCAGTGCTCATCGTCATTGTTCACGGCATCAATCTCGGGTATGGCATCCTTCAGCGCCTTGAAGTTACGGTACAGGATGCTGTTATGCCCGACGCCCTGGCTGTTGACGAGGTCGCGGATACGGTTGTACGACTCATTGCCCCATCCGCCTATACATATCTCTATGCGTTCTATAGCCGTAGGCCATGTCTTCAGGGCCTTCACATCCTCTACATAGTAGGGCTGCTGGTTGGCAAATACATACTGGCCATCCTTGCAGATGGTCTCGCCGTCAGTAGTCAGTGTGCCGTCGGTTTCAACGCTGACGTTGAACAGGATGACATACGTGAATCCCGACTTCTTCAGCGTCTCCACCGTCTTGGGACGTTCGCGACGGATATGTCCACCGACGTAGACGCCGGTGTTCTGTGCCAGGCAGACAGTAAGATGACAAGCAATCAATGCTAATGCTGTAAGAAAGCGTTTCATAATAATCTTTTTTTTAGAATGGTGCAAAGATATATAATTCAGTGCTGACTGACAGCAAATAATTGGTCAGAAAAGCGTAATTGTTGGTCAAACAACTTTATTTTCTATAAACTTTCCTGTAGCTGCCGTCGGGCTGACGCACAATGTTAAGCCCACGCTGCATATTCTGCTGTCTGCGACCCTGCAGGTCGTAGACAGTCCCCTTCCCTTGGGAAAGGCTACGGGTAGGCGAGCTTTGCTCGGGATTGAGGGTTAGGGATGGGCAGTTGGGATCTATCCCCTGTCCGTCGGCCTCACTTTTGTTTATCAGCTGACCTTCGATGGTCTGCTCCAACAGATTCACCCGGATGCGGTAGGTGCCAGGTATGGTGACGCGCCATTTTGTGTCGTCGCCGCCGATGCGGCATAGCTTGGCATCACGTATGTCTTCACCTTGTTCGTAGGGGTGCAGCTCACGCGGTCCCCATGTCATCTGACCTTCCAACTTGAAGTAGCCCGGCTCGATGACGTTATCGTAGATGCCCAGTTCGCCAGTCCACTCAAAGACGTAGGGGTTCTCGTGGTCACGAGTGAAGGGCAGCATGTTGTCGCGCTTCCACTCCACATTGTCCGAACCGCCATAGAAAGCACTGCCGGCAATGAGCAGCTCGTTCCACGGCAGGAAGAGCTCGCCTTTCAGCGTACTGCCGTTCGTATCGATGATGATGCGGTAGGTGTCTTCCTGGAACGACACCACCCAACCTTCCTTTGTCTCGTCCTTGGTCAGCGTATACTTCAGTCCGTAGTTGATGACGTACGAGTCTACCAGCTGTGGAGCCAGAAACTGGGTAGTGCCTTCCTGATAGGTGGCAGTAGTCATGATTTTCAGTTCGCCGGCATTCAGGGCACCCGTATAGCGGAACTTGCCGTCGGGCTGCTTCACCAGCTCCTGTGTGCCGTTGGGCACGGCAGAGCCGGTAGCCCAGAGTGCGTTTTGTGCTATGGTGACTGATATATGACCAGCGATAAATAGTAGTGCTATCAGTATTCTTTTCATTGTTGCTGCGTTTTTTATTTTTTTCTATAGTATCTATAGCATCTATAGTATCTATAGCTTATTTAACTATCACTTTTCTGGTGCTGCCGTCACTCTGGCGTACGATGCTTACGCCAGGCTTCAGACCTTGCAGGCGACGACCTTGCAGGTCGTAGACAGTCCCCTTCCCTTGGGGAAGGGTTAGGGATGGGCCTATTCCCAATGCCGACCGCCTCATGCGGATGGTCACTTTCTGGCTGCAGGCCGTGGTGGGAATGGTGACGATGACGACCTGCTGGGCTTCGTCGTACGACCATTCTGACGACTCGGCACCCTCTACGCTGACCGATTCGGGCAAATACTCACCCAGGAATTTCACTTGATAGCTGCGCTCAGTCAGCATGCCCTCGAACTGTCCCTTGCGGGGTTCGATGGTCAGGATGGCATCCGTCAGCGTGCGCTGATGGGTGATGGTCGTCGTGGTGTAGGCACCGTTCTGGTAGTTCTGCGTGTCACCCTCATCCTCGTAGAGGTCGATGGTGCCGTCGCCGCCAGGAGCCACGAGCAGCATCATCTCTGCCGGGCGCGATTTCAGGTTCTGCACCTTCGGGTTGCAGGGGATGACGGCTCCGGCCCGCAGGAAGTAGGGTATCTCCTCCTGGGTGTACCAGTCGCTGATGGTCTGGTTGCCACTTACCAGCTTGTTGCGACAGACGTCGAACCACTGGCCTTCGGGCAACCATGTCTTGTGGTAAGCCTTGCCGTTCGACTCGGCAGCCGTCACGATGGGCGATACCAGGATATTGTCGCCAAACATATACTCACCCTCCTGGCGGTAGGCCTCGTTCTCCTCGGGCCACTCGTAGTAAAGCGGGCGGCAGATGCTGATACCGGTGTCGTAGGCTTGACGGGCAGCGGTGTAGATATAAGGCATCAGCTGGTAGCGCAGGTTGCAGGCCTCCAGCATCAGGGGGAAGTTACTGTATTTCCAGATGCGGCGCTCATTGCCCCACTGGCTGGCACCATGGGTACGGAAGATGGGCGAGAAGACGCCGAACTGCAGCCAGCGCAACATCAGTTCGGGGTTCGGGTCGCCTATCTGCAGGTGGCCGCCCAGGTCGTGCCCCCAGTAGCCGAAGCATACGTTGGAGGCTGTGGCGGTGAAGTAAGGCTGGAAGGCCAGCGAGCCGAAGGTGCCGTAGGTGTCGCCCGAGAATCCGATGGGGTAGCGGTGCGAGCCCAGTCCGCCCCAGCGGTGGAAGATGAACGGACGGCGGTCGGTGCGGTTCAGTCGCATGTCGTTATAGAAGACGTGGTTGCACCAGAACGTCTCGCTCAGCCCCTGTATATAATTAGAGGTGAGGTTCTGCTGCCAGTCTATCCACCAGAAGTCCACTCCCTGGCTTTCACGTTCACGGATGATATGTTTGAACATGGCGCGGTAGAACGTAGAGTCCTCCAGCATCCAGGGTACACGGGTGGTGCTGGCATCCATGTTCATGTCTATACGAATGTCGTCGAAGTGATCCTCATAGTCGGCCACACCGTCGGCAGGGTGCAGGTTGAGCGACACCTTCAGTCCCTTGTTGTGCATCCAGCGGATGAGTCCTTCGGGGTTAGGTATGATGCTCTTGTTCCATGTCCATCCTGTCCATCCGTCCAGGTGCCAGTCCATGTCCATGATCATCACGTCGATGGGTATGTCGTTCTTCTGTATCTCGTTCACCAGGTCCAGGAAGTCCTGCTGCGTGTAGCGCTGATACTTGCTGTACCAGTAGCCCAGCACGTAGAGTGGGGGCATGGGCTGCCGGCCGGCTATCTTGATATAGTCGCCGATAGCCTTCTTGTAGTCGTGGCCGTAGCCCATGAAGTACCAGTCTATGGCACGTGTGTCAACGGGCTGCGCCACCCAGTCGATGCCGTCCACCTTCTTGTCGAAGGCAAACGTCGTAGAGCCGTCGCCACGCTTTGTCTGGGGCGACTCGTCGATGATGGCCCATCCGCTGCGCGATATGATGCCGTTCTCCAGGTCGGGGCGCTGGTTGTCGCCGCTGCCAGTATCGAGGGTACGCTTCGTGCCCTTCAGGTTCAGCGCGTCCTCCTTGCCGGGGTACCAGGTCGTCTCCAGCTCGCCCACCTTCATGGTGATGCTCAGGTTGTTGGGCGACTTCAGCTGAGCGGCTATAGGGCTACCCTTACGGTAGCGCAGCGTCAGTGCTTCTGTTTCTATATAGAGGTAGTTACCCTCCTCGCGGGTAGTAAACTGCGGAACGGGCAACCGGCGGTTGATAACGGCAAACGTGGCACGGTCCTCGAATTTCGACGACGTGCTGTACTGAATGCGAATCATCTGTGGGGTTAACACTGTAAAGCGAGCGCGTCCCGAAGTCACTATGGCTTCGGGATTCGCTTGCGGATCAGGATTTTCGGTTTCTGCCTTCGCCTGCATCCCGCAGACCATCAGCATAACCAGGCTCAATAGAATCTTTTTCATTCTAACAAATTAACAACTAACTAAAACTAACTAACTAAGTATTATTTCTGCTGCAAAGTTACGCTTTTTTTGTGTACGTACATTATAAATAAATAAAAGTATAAGCAAATATTTAGCTGTATCGTATAAAATCAGCTGAATGACAAATACTTAGCGATAAGCCCTCCACCATGATTGTATAACTGTCATATTAAGCATAAACAAGTCCCGCCAGGGGCTTTGACACCCCTTGGCAGGACTTGCGTCTACAAATTAACAACTAACTTATTTGAATATGCTAATCCTATTGAAGTTCTTCTTCTTCCTCCTCCGGATCGGCCCAGATGTCCTTGCGACGAGACAGACCACCGCTAGCATTACCAGGAGTGGGTTCTGGTTCCAGTGCATCTGTTCCATTAACTGTGGCCTTGGTGTTAGAGGTTGTTATCATCTCTTCCAGTTGCACGAGCACTTCCTGAGTGCTGGGGCAGATATATAGATTTCTCTTATTCATAGTCATATCTGTTTTTATAGGTTTTCACTCAGTTCTTCTCTCACTTCACAACCACCTTCTTGCCGTTGACGATGTACATACCCTTTGTAGGTTTGTCAACGCGCTGACCATTCAGGTTGTAGTAGTTACCCATTGTCCAGTGCTCATTGTCGATAGCCTCGATACTGGTAGTTGTTCCACCGTCTACCGTGAACTGTGTGGCACGGGCACTAGAGTTGTTAACCTTGAAGTAAGCGCGGAAACCCTTCAGCTTACCTGTTCCGTCGCTGGGCTGCAGTTTGTTGCCAGTAGCTACGAAGAGGTCGTTCTCAGCAATCAGAGTAGGCTCATAGATACCAGTGAAAGCGAAGTCACCGGCGGTTATGGCAGTGGGAGTCTCGGCAGTGATGTCTATGTTGTTAAACAACTTCTCTGTCACATCTTGGATAGGCATCACCAGATAAGGTTTACCAGCCGTCATTGTACCAGTGACAGTCTCGAACTGTAATGTCTCGCCATCGCCATCGACACCTTTCAGCTCAGCAATCTTGTATTCGCCAAGACCGAACAGGAACTGCTGATTGGTGGTATTCAGCTCGAAGGGCAGGCAGATCGTATTCCAATTGTTTTTCACCAGTGTACGCTTCAGGGTAAAGTTAATGCCTGTTTTGTTGATGTAGCGGTTGGGTACATTCTCGCTCAGCACCAGATTAGCGGGATCGTAGAGCACGGGGTGAGCCCAGCCGTCATATTCCATGCGCCAGACGTTACCGCCCTCTGCATCGAAGAGTCCTGCGAAGACACGACCCATCTCAGTCTCGTTCACCTCAGCAATCTTACCTTTATCCTTTTCGAAGACGGAACCCCAAGAACCGTTGTTTTGACCCCAGTCACCTGTACCGAAGTCGTAGCAGTTGTTTAATTGGATATCCCCACCTCGTGCAAACTGCTTGCCCTGCTCGAAACCATAGCTCACGCCGTTGCCATCCTTTTCAGCAGGATCAACGATGCTATAGCAGTTGGTCAACTTAGCTTTTGGCATCCAGCCGGAGAAACTACCACCATCGTTACCGCTATGAATGACACCAACATTATAGCAGTTGGTGAAGTTAGGAATAACGTTGTCATCATATTTGCAGCCGATGAAGCCACCGCCGTTAGCACCACTGGCTGTCACGGCACCTTCATTACCACAATTTTTGATAAAGAGGTCACCAGACGAACCACGCACGGCACCGATGAAGGCAGCCACAGCGCTTGTTCCCTTGATATCGCAAGAGCTGGCCATGGTCAGGTTCTGAATGAGAGCGCCGACAGTAGCAGTGTTTACCAGACCTACACCTTGGCGGTCAGCATTCATCTTAAGATTGAAAATCTTGTGACGCTGTCCGTCAATCTCACCCTTGAAACGATTATCCTCGGACAGATTCGAACCAAAGCCATCGAAAGCAATGCCGTCCATATCGATGTCGTTCATCAGTTTTACCTTGATACCAGCATTGGTGGCCTCTTGCGAGTGAACGGCTGTCCAGCGCAGCTGAACACCATCAGTAACCTCATAGTAGCCACTTGATGCTGTCATGTAGTCAGGGTCATAAGAGTCGCAAACAGAGCAGAAACCATTTGCAAACTGATGAGAATCTTGATTGGAACCTGCAGTATTTGAGTAAGAGTCAGTACCCTTTGAGGTACCATCACAATTCAAGTCACCATTGAGATAGACTATAGCCTCTCCAAATGGCACAGGATAAAGATCGGTGGGTATAACTTGATACCATACCACGTCTGTGCTGCTGCTACCATTCAGATGATAAGCCAGCCAGCCGCTTTCCTTCTGCTCTGTCGTGAAAGCTGTTCCCTGGGTTCCTGGCATGCCTGTCAGTTGGTAGTTGTTTGATGCAGTGATATCAGTCTTGCGATACAGATAATATGATCCGTCGAGACCAGAAACAGTAGCCGTGCTGTAGCAGTTCTTAACAGAAGAATTACCAGAGCCCATCCAACCACACAAAGCAGCTGACTCGTTGCCACCTGTAACATTAGCAATACTATAGCAGTTGAGGATATCTACTTTCTTTTCCGAGCAGCCTACAATACCGCCGGCATTGGCACCGGTACCAGTGATGGTACCTTCATTGCCGCATTTTTCGACAACAATACCATCAGTATCCCAAATGCTTCCCAGAATACCAGCCACGCGGTTGCCACCTTTTACGGTACCATAGTTTACACAACCAGAGATAGTAATACTGCGGTTGGTACTTCCAACGATACCTCCGGCATAGCTGCCTGCAGCTTCGATAGCAGCATAGTTTTTACAGTTCTTGACCTGTGCTCCATTGCCCCAGACGCGTGCCAGGATACCTGCCACATGTTCATTACCCTTGATGGAGCATGAAGCATCCATAATAACATTTTCAATAACAGCCGTACCGACGACTTGACCGAAGAGAGCCTGATTGTTATAACTGGAATTATTAATAACAAGGTTCTTGATACTATGGTTCTGACCATTGAAATGCCCGGCAAAGTCGCGCATATCTTGTCCTATGGGAGTCCAGCCCTTACCTGTCATGTCAATGTCGGCAGTCAATACGGCATTTGAGGCGCCCTCGCCACCATTTACAATCTCTGCAAAGCGGATAAGTGCGTCAGCGCAGCCGAGCTGATAATAGTCTCCTTCTTTTACAAGTTCTTTCTTGCATGAAATACATATACCACCTTCAAACATATGGGGATCACGGTTTGAGCTATTCGTGTTACCATACGTAGCTGTACCCTTTGAACTTCCATCACAGTTCAGATCGCCGTTGGAATAGACAACAGCAGTTCCGATAGGTGATGGAGTGGCATCGGTACCAATTTCCTGATACCAGTGTGGAGTGTCTGCCTGACTTTCATTCAGCCACCAACAAAGCTCGCCACTGGAAGCAATGGCTGTAGTAGTCTGAATACCACCATTTTGATTGTTCAGGTTTTGCTGGTCAAAGAAATAAGTGTTGGTAACAGTAGCTGAGTTGCGAACAATAATATCGTTATTCGATCCCTGCTTCAGTGTAATTGTACCAATGACCAGACAGTTCTGAATCTTCACGGCCGTACCGCCATTATCTGGCCATCCGATAATGCCACCGCTTCCCTCGCGGTTGGGCGCATTGAGTGTACCAGTGAAAGCGCAGTTTTTAATCAAAATCTGATTTTTGTTGCTGATGCGAGCTACAATACCGCCGTGAGTACCATCACCACTACCACTATCGGAAATGTCAACGTCTGCAATACAGTTTTCCAAAGTAGTTGTTTCCCAGATGCCAGAAACTATACCACCTGCGAATTGACCGGTAGTTGTAATGGTACCAGTCACAGCAAGATTTTTGATAGTAGCACCATTTGTACGACGGAACAGAGCTGTTTCACTTTCAGTGGTGTTATAGGCAACAGTCACCTTATGGCCTTGTCCGTCAAACGTTCCGTTGTAGGGCTTACCTTCCACACCGATCATTTCACTGTTGCTTGTGAAATCAATGTCAGCTGTCAGCACAGCATTAAGACCATACTGTCGGCTTTCATTCACTTTGTTGGCAAAATCAGCCAAGTCCTGTGCTGAGCCAATCTGATAGACGCCATCAGCGTCTTGATCCAGTGCCCATGCACTTCCTGCCATCCACGTTCCGAGGACAGTCAGGAGAAGTAATTTAATAGTTCTTTTCATTGTTGTTAGTTTTTTATGTTAATAAAGTTCGAAAACTCACATTGTTTTATTGCCCTCCGCATCAGATGATTTCTTCATATTGGGAATCATAGGTCTCATTGGTTTTTACATCTATTCCTTCTCCATTAGCTGATGCACCCAGCATCAGGTCTTCATAAAGCTCTACCACGTCTAAGTTGGGGGCCATATATTGTTTCTTCGTATTCATAATTCTTTTCTCCTATATATATATTAATAATGTGTGACTTTAATTATCTACCACGAATTATACGAATTTCACTAATTCCCTATTTCGTCCTTATTTTTATTGAAACATCCATTCTTTAGCAAATTCGTATAATTCGTTTAATTCGTGGTCCTATTTGATGTATTTTTTACCGTTCACAATATAGAGTCCATGCTGAGGCTCTTTGACACGCTGTCCACCCAGGTTGTACATCTTACCATTCTCAATGACATCGCCAGTAGCGGTGATGATTCCTGTAGTGCCTTCATCGTCGATGACGAAGCTGGTGGCACGGGCGAGACTAACAGCATTCAGGTAAGCACGGAAGCCTTTCATCTCAGTACCAGTATTAACACCCTTGATGGTGTTACCGCCAGTTTCTTTGTTAGTAGTCATTACATATTCGTTCCCAGTGAGTGTGGTGGGTGCAAAGACACCGATGAACTTGAATCCGCCATAGGCTGTTTCAGGAGTCTCAGGGTTGTTCTTAGTTACTGTGACCCAAATTTCTTTATAGTTTCCTGCAGCATTAGCCTCGGTGGGCTTTACCAGATATGCTTTACCTGCTTCAATAGCATCAACGTTGGTGAAGTGTAGAATGTCATTATCATCACTGGTCAGTACTGCAACCTTTGCTTTGCCACCAAATACAGAGTCAACCTGTTCTTTGGTTAATGCGAAAGGTACACTGAATGTGTTCCATGTTTCAGCGACAGTGGTACGATAGAGCTTAACTTTTTTAGCAGTGTTTTGTGCCACAGGTCTGTTGGGGAAGTCCTCCTTATATACTATAGCTGCATCGTAGAGCACGGGGTGAGGAGTGCCATCGAACTCCATGCGCCAGACAGAGCCACCTTGGGCATCATCGAAACATGTTGTGAAGACTGTTGCAACGTTAAAACTATTTCCATTATTTTCGGTAGTAGAAGAAAGAGCTTCCCATGTAGATTTCGAGTCGAAGCAGTTAGTTAGGCTTGCACCATCATTATTCATGCGGGCAAAGTAATCATTGCCGTCTACCTCACCCATGTTATAGCAGTTTCTGAGTACCGGATTATTGCTAAGCCAACCAGAGATACCACCACTTTCATTACCCTTAATGGTTCCTATATTGTAACAGTTCGTCATGTGAATAGCAATATTTCCATTGAAGTTGCAACCAAGGATACCGCCAGCATTCTGACCATCAGAAGTGACACTACCCTCGTTACCACAGTTCAGGAAGGTAACAGTACCAGAACTGTTATAAGTGCCGCCGACAAAAGCACCAACAGCCTTTCTACCTTTAAATTCACATGTAGATGCTATTGTAAGATTCTTGATGGTAGCACCAGCAGTAGCACTGTTCACTAAACCTACAGCCTCTAATCCTGTCTTGTCAACCTTTAAATTCATAATCTTATGAAAATCACCATCTAAAACACCTGCAAAACAAATCGGGTTAGGATCAGAGTCTGTTGTCTTAGACCCACCGATGCCAGGGAAGTTGTTATATCCAGACATATCAATGTCTGTGGTCAGTTTACCTTTGGCAGTTGTGTTACCACTATTAACGGTATAGGCAAACGATTCCAAATCGTCGGCATTTGTTATTTCAAAGAAACCACCACTAATTGTCTTAATATTTGAATAGAAATCGGTATGGTTGTAAATAACCTTGTGACCAGAACTAAATGGCACAGGATAATTATCAGTTCCGAGGGTCTGATGCCAAACAGGAATTTCTGATGAAGAGTTGTTCAAAAGGTAGCATAGCTCACCATTAGATAATTGATCCTGAGTAAACTTAGTTGCTCCATTATCGATATTATGCAGGTTATATATTCTTTCTTTAGTCACAGAACCATCTCCATTTCTCCAGAGAGCATTACCATACTCACTGCCTGTAATTGAACCTGTATTCCAAAAACCTTTAATGCTAACGGTTTTTTGGCCCAACCAACCTGCTATTGCAGCAGCTTCGTGATTATTCTCATTGTCCCCTGCTTTCACATTTCCTGTATTATAGCAATTAGTGATTGTGACATCTTGGGATAGATGGCTAATATAGCCTATCAGACCACCAGCATCCTGACTGGTAGCATAAACAGCGCTCTCATTTCCGACACAGGTAAGCTTAATGCCATTATCACCACCACCATCTCCTTTGCCGATAATACCACCGACACCTTTTGTTCCTTTGAAACTGTTGTTAGGACCCGAAATGAGATTTTTTATCGTACAACTTTGGACAATTCCAAAAATACCAACGTTTTCTTGGTTAAGGTCAACAGTAAGATTATTTATCATATGAAACTGACCGTCAAAGGTGCCAGCATAGCGGTGGTCATTGTTGCCTATCGGTGTCCAGATATTACTGAGGTTGATGTCATTCATCATCTTACCATTGGCACTGTTATTGCTGTTGTTTACTAATTCTGCAAATTGGCGCATGTGGCTGGCAGTGCTCAGTTCGTAGTAATTATCACTGTTTTTAGTTGGCACAAACTGGTTAGGCAGAGGTGCGGCTCCATTGTAGATTTCTGACCAATCACTACCTAAAGCATTCTTAAGCGCATTTAAGTCTTTTTGAGACACAGAAGTGTTGTTGGTGTTGTTCATGTCCTGTTGAGCAACATAATAGCTGTTTGTTATAGACACATTGTTTCTGACAAAGACATCATTATCTTTATTTTTCTTCAAATGAAGTGTGCCTCCCATTACGCAGTTCATAATTTTAGTTTCTGCATTCTCACTATTGCCATAATCAGCCCATCCAATAATACCACCACTGCCTTCTCGATCAGAAGCTTCTATAGTTCCATAAAAGGCACAGTTTTTGATGGTAATGTTGCTTTTATTACTTATACGAGCTAATATACCACCATGTGTAGCATCTCCAGAACCAGAATCAGTTATCGTTACGTTACTTACGCAGTTTTCAATAGTTCCAGTATACCATATACCAGAAACAATACCACCAGCGCATTTGTTACAAGTTGTTATGTTGCCGTTTACCAATAAGTTTTTTACTGTTCCATCTCTTAATCGACGAATTAAGCCTAATTCGCCTTCATCCATATCTAAAGAAGTATCATGTTTGTAATCAATAGTAATTGTATGACCTTGACCATCAAATTCACCCCCATAAGTGTGTCCAATAGTTCCTATCATGCAATTGCCTTTTGAGCGAAGATCAATATCTGCTGTCAGAACAGCATTTAATTTCATCGGATTTGAATTTCCCTCATTGATAAGTTTGGCAAATGCTTCAAAGTCATCTGCCGTCCCAATCTGGTAGACACCATAGTTGTCTTGATCCAAGGCCATAGCCTCAGATGCAAAGAGACCTCCACCCATGATGAGGGTGAGCAGCAGTAGTTTAAAGTTCTTTTTCATTTTAGCGCTAAAATTTATTGTTGTTAGGTTTTTTTATTACTTACGGATGCAAAGTTAATGGTTTTCTCTTTATGCGCGTAATAAATAAAGAAATGTATAAAGAATATCATGCAAATGGTTATAGTCATCACGCTGAGTATCAGGCGTTTGCACATATTTGCACAATGCCGGTTGTATAAGGTAAATATTGGGCGGATTCTCTAAGGATTCCGGGATTTAAGGATTATTTTTGTCTAAGGATTTTGGAATTTAGGATTGATTGTGTCTAAGGATTCCGGGATTATAAGAAAAAATCCCTTAATCCTAAAATCCTTAGAGAATCGTAATCCTATGATCCTTAGAATACTTGAAGGTCACACAGAAATCACGGAAATCACAGATTCTGCGGACGGATGGTGGAAAGAAAAACTTTTAAAAAGCCATGATTGTCTTGTTATTCACATCGTAATAATACTACTCACATTAGTCACTGACCAGTGATTCCATACAATTGTAATCTCGGTTTTTCTTTGTTTTTGTTGAGATGGAAGTGGAGTTAATCCTTTAATCCTATGATCCTTAGAATAAAACCGAATCCTTAGAATATTTCAGTGTGCCAAACACTTATCTGATGTGTGTTCTATATCTAATTCTTTAGTAAGATAGTGGTATATATAGCCAGAACTTTGGGCATACAAACCTGTTGATGGACGCATGAGAGCACTGTAAACATTAGAGTTATAAACTGCTGCAATGGCTTGAGAAAGGGTTTGGTGCTTTCTGTCCATTAGCATCTGTATCAGGTCTGAGGTGATGCCCTCTGTCATAAATCTGAAGTCCTGTTCACTTATGTTCATGGCGTATGAGTTTTTCTATTGCCTTATTTGTACAAAATGCAAATTGGAAAGTGATACCTTTCATATATTTCAGACGGCGGATAAATTCTTTCTTATCAATATTGCCCATGCGATAATATCGTATCTGTAAACCTACTCGATCGTTAGCAATAGGGCCATACACTACATCATAATCGTGTTTGTATGGTGGCACGAAGGTTTCATCTCGATGCTTGTAGATAAAGTCGGCCCACTCCTCGGTGTATCTCAACCTCGGTGAGATAGAATGCTTGACCGAAATCTTTATAGGGGCTACATAAATTTAGCTCTATATGTTCAAAAATGACGTTTGTTCCGTGGTACAAAGTAATCATAGTGTGCCTCCCATTCTCTTGCAATATGCAGATATGTCGCGTATGTTTGACTTAAACGACTGAGTGTGAAGATAATCATATTGGCGGTCATAAAGATCAAAAGCTCCATAACGGCCAATGTATCTTGCAGCCTCTATAGTAGAAATACCATAGTAGGATGCAAATTCTGATATAAGTGCCACAACATACTGTGCTTTTTCTGTAGCCATATTTTTCAAATATATAATCCGTTGCAAAGATAGTATTTATTTTTGATAAGGCCAAATAATTATTGTTTTTTATATCATTTGTACGATTGAAATGCATTCCTGGAATCCTAAAATCCTTAGAGAATCATAATCCTGAAATCCTTAGAGAACACCAAGCCGTGAATGGCTGAATGCGGTTATTTTATTTTTCCAAAAAAAATGTTTGAAAACACTATACATCTATACATTTTAGGTTGTAAATGGCTGATATATAAGGTGTTAAATGATGTATAGATGGCTATTTGACTATACATCACTATACATTTTGGGGTGATTTCTGACTGATTTTTGTGGATGATATTGAGCTAATATGCTGAATATCAGCGAGTCCACGATGCATTTAGTGGCTTTGTACAAGTTGTACACGCCCGTTGTACAGGTTGTACACAGGCTTTGTACAATTTGTACACGATAGAAATACCTGCATAAACAAGTTGTCCACGCTAATTGAAATAGCGTGGACAACAGTGTTAGAGTGGCTGTGATCTGCTGTACGAGTTATTTTCATGATAGGCAGTTTAGTTTTATGGTAAATGGCTTCATAAAAAAATGGGTCGCAGCATGATAGCTGCAGACCCATTTTTAAGATAGAGATTGAGCTAATGCTCGAGCAAGCTCAGCTTGTCGCTCACTTACGCACGACCTTCTTGCCTCCGATGATGTAGAGACCCTTCTGGGCCTTCTCCACCTTCTGGCCGTTGAGGTTGTAGACGGGTGCCTGCTTGGCGTCGGCCTTCATCTCGCTGATAGCGGTGGCCACCTCGTCGAAGGTGGGCACGAGCGTCAGGGTGTGGTTCTCGGTATCGACGGTGAAGTCGAGATCGTAGACACCGGCCTTGTAGTCGCGAGTCTCGCCGAATACCCAGTTCTGGTTGCCCAGTGCAGGCAGCTCGTAGACGCCCCATGCGTGGTTGGCGGTAGCCTTGTACTCATAGGTGCGCTCGGTCTGTCCCTCTTCGAACTTCACTTCGAAGTCCTCGACGTGGAGTGTCCAGATGGCGGGGTTCTCCGTGCTCTGAGTCATGTCGGCTGCCTTCTCCATCTCCCATCCGCCGGTGAAGTCACCGAGGATAGACATGGTCTTGATGCTGTTGTCGCCCAGATAGCGCAGACGGAAGTTGTCAATGACAACCCAGTCGCCATTCAGCTCCTTGCTGTCTTTCTTGACACCGAGAGTCAGAGTGCCGTCCTCACCTACGGTGACGGGCAGCGTGGTCTTGTAGTAACCTGTCTCGAAGTACTCGATGGCCGACTGCGGCATGTTGGGGAATTCACCGTCTTTGCAAGCCTGCAGGTCGCCTATGCCGGGCACCTTGCTCAGCACGCTGGCGATGTTGGGCAGCAGGGCTGTCTGGTCGTTGGCCACGAGGTAAGCCAGCTGCTTCAGCTCCTCACCGTTGTTGTAAGCCTCGGCCTGGGCACCGCCGTTACCATTGCGGAAGAATCCCTGTACGCTGACTTCGTACTTACCGGGTGTGAGACCTTCGATGGTCTGGGTGAAGCTGAACGAGTTGGGCTCGAAGTACTCGTAAGCGTAGTCGGCAGCACGGTCGTTGTTACTATCGGTCACGGTAGATACGCGTGCACCGCCATTGCCGCCGTCGCACAGTTTCTCCCACATGTCGTAGCCGTCCTGACGGTTCAGGCTGGCATTCTTGATGAGGTAGCTCACGTCGACGGGATCACCCTCGGTAGCCTTGGCCAAGAGAGCCTCGCGCTCGGCGGGAGTGATGACCTTCCACTGGTTCATGGGGTTGTCAACGCCAGTGCGGTCGATAGCGATGGTGTTCCAGTACTTCTTACCGTCGGTGCCGCCGTTGGGATCGTAGCCCAGCAGGAAGCCGTCGTTGCCGGTAGAGCTGATGTTGTAGACACCCTCCTTGCCTTCTACGGGCATGAAGTGCCAGAAGTCCTGACCATTGGTGTCTACATAGCCGTTGTATGCCATCCAGCCACCACCGCGGCCGGTCTTGAACTTGAAGGTGTACTCCTCGTTGTTCACGTTGACGAGTTCAATCTCGATACCTGCCTGGTCGACAGCAGCGTGAGTGTTCCAGTCAGAGCCGGTGCCCAGGAAGGTACCAGTACCGACGTTGAACAGATAGACCTTGCCCTCGGCGGGCTTGCTGCCAGTGTAGATGTCGGGCATGCGCATAGCGTTGAGCTTACGTGCAGCACGCAGGTCGTAGAGAGGCTGCTCTATTTCGGATGCATTCTTAGCCTCGACGATGGCAGTCTCGCCGGCTGCTGTGTTGAGACCTTCCTCCTTAGCCAGGGCGACGGTCTGCTTCAGTGCTGTGACGTTGACGCTCTTGGCAGCAGCGAGAACAGTGTTGAGCTGATTGGTAGCAGCCGTGATATCCTCCTTGGTAGTAGCGTTGAGAGCAGCCTTGGCCTCGTTGATGGCCGTGGTCAGCTCGGCAGCCAGCGCATCGGATGTGACTGAGGCATCGAAGGCCTCGGCCTCGTTGATGGCATTCTGCAGCAGACTGAGATAGAGGTCGAGCGACTCAGGTCCGAAGTACTGCACCTTGAAGTAGTCGAGAATGGTCCAGTCGCCGTCAGCACCACCTTCCTTGCGTACACCAATCTTGAGTGTGCCGCCAGTGAGGTTGACCTCAATCGGGGTGTTCACATAGATACCTTCGCGGGTAGCAATGGCAGCGTCGCCAATGTTGTCGGGCACGAAGTAACCGCTGGTGTTCACGTTGCAGCCCTGGCCGGAAGCAGTACGCTCGGGAGCTACGACAGACATCAGGGGCTGTTCCTGATCGTTGGCATAAACTATGGCGCGGAGTTCCTCTGTACCATTCTTATGCTTGGCACCGATGTCGGTAGTCTTGCCGTCGCGATAGTATCCGCTGACGGTGAAGCGATAGATGCCGTCGGGCAGGTCATTGAGCGTGTAGTTGATGTCATAGCCGGTGGCGTTGTTCCAAATCTCGCGCACACCGTTACCCTGAGTCTGGCCGGAGACGAAGGCAGCACCAGCCTCGATACCTGTGGTACCATTGAGCTGCATGGCCGTCTCGTGGGCAATGTTGAAGTCGCCGCCAGGGATGAGCCATGAGAGGTCGACAGGAGCAGTACCCTTGGCATTGGGATATTCAGCCTGCATGACGGCCAGGCGCTCCTCCTTGGTGACAATCTGCCAGATGGAGTTGTTGGTGGTCTTCTGCAGGAACTTGTCGTTGCTGGCGCCGAGTACGACGTCGCCCGACTTGATGGTATAGGCATTGCTGACACCTTCAGCCTCGACAGGTTCGAAGGTCCATGTAGTCATGGCATCGCCGGTATCCATGTAGAGGTTGCCGGCATTCAGGCTGTGGTTGTTACCCATCTTCGGGTCAATCTGCCAGCCGCCTTCGATGGCCTTCAGACCGAAGGCATAGCCTACGGGGTCGAGCTCGGCATGCGAGTTCCAGTCTACGGTCTGGCGGTTATTGTTCTGCAGCCAGTAGCCTGTCTCTACGTTGTAGAGGTAGAAGTCGCCATCTTGAACGGCAATGCCTGCATACGGTGTGCGCTGCTGTGCGCCCCACTCAGTGACATAGAGCACGGGGTGACCGTCCTCCTCGGCACTGCTGTACCATACGTAGGGAGCAGCCTCCTGCAGCTTGGCCAGAACGGTGCCGTTGGTGAAGTCCTCGATGGGTGTTGCGGGCAGGTCCTTCCAGGCGTCGACGTTGAAGCAGTTGGTTGTCTGGATGCTGTTGCCACGGGCGAACGACTCGCTGTTCTCACCCAGTACAGAACCCATGTTGTAGCAGTTGATGACCTTGGCGTCGTTGCCCAGCCATCCGCTGACTGCACCGCTCTCTCTTGCGCTGCTGATAGCACCTGTGTTGTAGCAGTTCTCGAGTGTCAGTTTCAGCTCACCAGAGGTGTTGCAGCCGACGATACCACCTGCATTCTGTTCCCAGGCCATGACATCGGCCTCGTTGCCCAGCTGCTGCAGGAGCACGGTGCCGTTGCCGTCGGTCTGTCCCACGAAAGCACCTACGAAGTGGTGACCTACGATGTAGCAAGTGTTGTCGAGGGTGAAGTTCTTGATGACGGCACCGGCGGTGACATTATTGAAGAAGCCAGCGGGGTTGCCTGTCGACTGGTTGTCGATGGTCAGGTTGCTGATGACGTGCTTCTGACCATCGAAGGTACCGGTGTACTTGCTGGTAGGAGTGCCGATGCCTGGGAAGCCGTTGACATCCTTCATGTCGATGTTGGCAGTGAGGACGGCATTAGCAGCGGCGTTGACCTTCGTAGCATAGTGGGCAAACCAGTTGAGCTGCTTGTCGGTGCCCAGCTCGAACTGACCATTGCCGTTGGGCGTCATGAAGTCGGGATTGAGGGCGTCGCAGACAGAGCAGAAGCCCCAGTCGTTGAACTGGTGAGCATCGACATTGCTGCCCTCGGTGTTCGAGAAGGTGAGCTCGCTGCCCTCCTTCGGGGTCATACCGTCGCACTTCAGGTCACCATTAGCATAGACCACAGCTGTGCCGAACGGATAAGGATAAGCATCGGTGCCGATGACCTGATACCAGGCTACGTCGGTGCTCTTGTTGCCATTGAGCAGATAAGCCATCTTACCGCTGGCAAGCCACTCGGCAGCATAGCCTTCGGGTGCACCGGCGTTGTCGGTGTTCTCGCTGTTCAGGTCGTAGCTGTTGATGAACTGCGGCTGGTTGCCACGTGCCAGCGACTTGCTGCCGTTGTAGTTGCCGGTCTTCTCGATGCGACCGGTGTTCCAGCAGTTGGTCAGGGTGACGCGCGGTGTCCATGCCGTGAAGGCACCATTCTCCGTGCCACCCATGATGTTACCGGTGTTGTAGCAGTTCTCTATTTTCACATTCAGGAAACTGCTGAAGTCGCGGGCGATGAAACCGGCATTGTTGGTTGTCGAGCAGTTGAACGACATCTCGTTGCCTACATTCTGGATCAGCACGACATCATTGTTGTAGTTGTTGTGGTTGACGCAGCCGATGAGGGCAGCCACATTGCTACCGCCTGTGCCTACCATCTTACAGCTGCTGTCGATGATGAGGTTCTTGATGACGGCGCCACCCTGACAGGTGCTGAAGAAACCCTGCTCCTTCTTGGTGCCGTCAATCGTCATGTTCTTGATGCGATGGCCCTGTCCGTCGAAGGTGCCGGCATAGTTGCGCATGTCGACGCCGATGGGAATAAAGGTGTAGTCGCTCAGGTCAAGGTCCTGCGTCAGCTTACCGTTGATGTTGGGCTGTCCTTTCGAGTTGACCATCATCATGAACCAGTTGTAGTCCTGCTTGGTAGCGATGGGGTAGAAGCCATTCTCGTCGGCCTTCAGGAAGTCGGGCTGAATCTCGTCGCAGACAGAGCAGAAACCCCAGTCGTTCCACTGGTGGTCGTCGCGCAGAGGCTCAGTGAAAGTGTTGCTGTAGGTGACATCGCCCTTAGGCGTGCCGTCGCAATTCAGCGAGCCGTTGGCATAAACCACAGCAGTTCCCATAGGCAGGGGCATGGCATCGGTGCCGATGGTCTGGAACCAGGCGGGAGTAGCGCTCTGGCTGCCGTTCAGCAGGAAGCAGAGCTCACCGCTGGCCAGCTGCTCAGCCGTTGCCAAGGTAGCATTCTTGCTGTTGTTCATTCCCTGCAGGGCAACGTAGTAGCAGTTGGTGACGGTGGCGCTGTTGCGCACAATCACATCGTTGTCCTGTCCCGTAGCCAAGTTCAATGTACCTGCCATCAGACAGTTCTCGATGACCACCTGACCACCGCCGGCATTGTCGGGCCATCCCAGGATGCCGCCGCTGCCTGTACGGCCAGAAGCTTCGATGGTGCCTAAGAAGGCGCAATTGCGGATGATGATAGCGTTAGCACCACCCTTGTCACTGACACGAGCCACGATACCTCCGTGGGTACCGTCACCACTTTGTGTGTCAGTGATGGTTACGGTAGATACACAGTTCTCCACCACGGCTGTCTGCCAGATGCCTGACACGACACCACCGGCCAGCTGGCCTTTGGTCGTGATGCTACCTGCAACCTTCAGGTTCTTGATGGTGGCACCGTTGATGCGGCGGAAAAGGCCACATTCACCGTCCTGACCTCCTGTCTCCATCGTGAAATCGATGGTGACGGTGTGTCCCTGACCGTCGAAGGTTCCTGAATAGGCATTGCTGGGCGCACCAACCATGACCAATTCGTCAAGTGTGAAGTCCTGTGTGACCACAGCATTCAACTTGTGCTGGCGTCCATCGCTGTTTACGACAGCAGCAAACTCCTTGAAGTCCTGTGCCGAACCAATCTGATAGACACCGTCAACCTGTTCCAGTGCAAAGGCACCGGTGCTTGTCAGCCATCCGATGGCCAAGACAAGCAAAAATCTTAGGTTCTTTTTCATAATCAGTTGTTGTTAAGTTAATATAAAGGTTATTGATAAAAAATGGTTATTTCACTTTCATCGTCGCCGTCGTGCCACTCTGCCAGGCAGAGAACTGCAGCTTGCCGTTCTTCACATAGGCAATGCGGAGGGTGCGGGGAGTTTGAAGTTTGAAGTTTGAAGTTTGACGTTTATCGTCAGCAGGGGTCATGGTGACCGTGAGCTGACGCTTCTGCAGTGTGGCTTCAAATTGGCTGAGCAGATAGTTACCCTTCTTATAGGAGAAACCGTCGCCCTCGTCCTCATAGATCTGTCCGCAGGCCTTACCGTCCTTGTCGAGACATACCAGCAGCGTCAGTGAGTCGGTACTCATCTCTGTAGTGCTCTGAGCCAGGTTGGCCAGCGGGATGATGCTGCCCGGACGCTGACGGAGCGTGGACTGATAGGGGTCTTGGGTCTCATGGGTCTTATGGGTCTCATGGGGCTCATGGGGCTTATAGGGCTCATGGGGAGTATTGAGAGTGGAGAGGTCTACGACCTGCCACTCGTCCTTCGGCATGGCGGTATTCTCAGCCCAGCAGGGCACTACCATCAGGTCGCCTCCCAGGAGGAAGGCCTGGTCTTCGCTGCGCAGCGAGAGGTCCTTGGCATCGGCCATGAACATGGGGCGCATGACGGGCATACCCGTCAGATGGGCTTCGCGGAAGGCAGTGTAGACATAGGGCATCAGCAAGTAGCGGCGCTCAATGGCGGTGCGACAGGTGTTGAGCACTTCGGGTGTGAAGGCCCAGGGCTCCTGGTCTACGCTACCCTTGATGCTGTGGTTGCGCACGAAGGGGAAGTAGACGCCCAGTGCCGTCCACTGTGCCAGCAACTCGGGCGTGGCACTCTCGCAGAAACCGCCGATGTCGGGGCCGTTGAAGGGTTGTCCGCTGAGGCCCAGTGTCAGCGTCATAGGTACGCTGAGCTTCATCTGTTCGGGCGACGACAGGTTGTCGCCGGTCCAGGTGGCAGCATAGCGGTGGCCACCCAGGAAATTGCTGCGCGACAGGATGAAGGGGCGCTTGTCGGGATTGGCCAACAGCAGTCCCATACGGCTGGCACGTACCATGTTGAGTCCGAACACATTGTGGAAGCGCAGGTGAGGACCGGCAGTGACACCGTCGCCACCCTCATGCCAGTTGTCGGCAGGCATGCTGGTCTCAGGGCCTCCGAAGACGGAGGGCTCGTTCATGTCGTTCCATACACCGTCGATGCCCGTAGCCATATAGTCCTTGTAGAGCGTGGCCCACCAGGTGCGCACCTCGGGACGGGTGAAGTCGGGGAAGTGGCAGGGGCCGGGCCATACGTTGCCCACGAAGGGCTTGCCGTCCTTGTCCTTCACCCAGTAGTCGGCAGCCGTACCCTGGTCGTCGACGAAGTATCCCTTCTCGACCTTCACGCCCGGGTCAATCATGTAGACGGCCTTGAAGTTCTTCTGGTGCAGGTAGTCGTTCAGCCGTGTGGGGTTGGGAAACTCCTTGGGGCTGAAGGTGAAAATCTTGTAGCCGTCCATGTAGTCGATGTCCATCCAGATGACATCGGCAGGGATGCGGTGCTGGCGCAGCAGGTCGGCTACCTCCATCACACGGGTGTCGGGCTGGTAGCTGAAGCGGCACTGCTGGTAGCCCAGCGACCACAGTGGTGGCATCTCCATGTGACCAGTCAGGTCGGCCAGTGCCTGCATGAGGGCACGGGGACAGCAGCGCTCGATGACGATGACGCGGAAGGCTGGTCCCTGACTCTCGAAGACTACGTCCTCGTCGGTCTTGATGTTCTGTCGCCATGTGTTGTCGGCAATGATGCCGAAGGCCGAGCCGTCCTGGCGCAGTCCCATCACCCAGGGATGACTCTGGTAGAGATGGGTACCTCCGTCGGTGCCGTAGGCCGGCGTGTCGATATTCCACAGCTTGATGGTCTTGCCATTGCGGCGCAGCGGGCCGGTCACCTCGCCAGTGCCATAGAGGTCTACATCGTTGCCCACATGGATGGTGGCGATGCTCTTGCCGTCCTTCTCGCTAAAAACGGGACGCACCCGCCAGTTGGCAGGCAACGGGCAGGTGGCAGCAGGTTCTCGCTCAAAGATGGGTGACGGCTCATGCTGGGAAGCATCATAGTCTTTCGGGTAGAAGACCGCCACACTGTCTTGAGTGACGAAAGCTGTCTGAGCCATCGCAGCACTTGCGATGGCCAGACAGCAAGAGATAATTTTCAATCTCTTCACATACATAATCACTTACTATTAATAATCATTGAGTCATAACGTCATATCGTCATAACGTTATATCGTCATTTCGTTATTTTACCATGACCTTGCGGACGCTGCCGTCGTTCATGCGGACGATGTTGATCTGACCCTTCACGGTGGTGGTCAGGTGACGTCCCTGCAGGTCGTAGCAACCCTGGAAGTTGGCGGTACGCTCCGTGACGCTCTCGATGCCGTCGCTCTCGCTGTTAGAGTAGTTGCCGTTGCCATCGCTGTACACCATCTTGTGGGTGCTGTCTAGCACGGGATGCTCGTCCTCGCCCAGAGTCTGATAGTAGATGGTCTTGCCGGCGCCCTCGTTGAGCAGGTAGCAGAGCTTGCCGCTGGTGACGTCGTCAGCCTCGATGGCCAGCACCTGTGTACCACCCAGCTCGTAGCAGTTGGGGAACTCGGCGTTGTTGCCGTTGTAGCGTGCAAACGACTTGATGCCGTCGATAGCCTCGGGAGTCACCTCACCGATGTTGTAGCAGTTGACCACCTCGAAGTTGTCGCCCAGCCAACCAGAGATACCGCCGCACTCGCGCTGACCTACGATATCGCCTGTGTTGTAGCAGTTGATGATGCGGACGTAGGCCTCGCTGCCGTCGTTCACACCCAGGATGCCGGCACCGTTGGCACCAGTGACACCCACATTGACCATAGCGTCGCTACCGCAGTTCTCGATGGTGAGCACGTTGCGGCCACAGGCAGTACCTACGATACCTGCCGACCAACCGATAGAGTAGATTTGACAGGTATTGTCGACGAGCACGTTCTTGATGGTAGCACCGTTAGCCAGGCCGATGAGACCCTTGTTGCCGCCTTCCATATCCTCGATAATCATGTTCTTCACGGTGTAGCCGTGACCGTCAAATGTGCCGGTGAAGGGGCGCTTCACGTCGCGAGTGATGGGGTTGCCTCCCTCATCGTTTTCGCCGGTAGGCTCGTTGAAGCGGGTACCGATGCCCTGATAGTTGATGCCAGCCAGGTCGATGTCGTTGGCCAGGTCAATGAGAATGTTACCCTCGATTTCACCATTGTTGATAGCGTCGGCCACAGCCTTCAGCTGATCGCCGGTAGAGATGAGGCGTCCGCCGCAGACAGAGCAGATGCCGTCAGCGTTATACTGGTGCTCGGCACGTACGGTCTCGCTCTCAGTATTAGAATAGGTGATGACACCACTGGGTGTGCCGTCGCAGCTCAGGTTACCGTTGGCATAGACCACACCGTGACCCTCGAAGGGAACAGGATAGGCATCGGTGCCCAGCGTCTGGCGCCAGTTGGCGTTGTCGCTCTTGCTGTTGATGGTGTAGCACAGCTCACCGGTAGACAGCGTGCCAGCCTCTATCATGATAGCATTCTGGCCGCCTTCGGGAGTCAGCAGGATGTCGTCAGTGTAGTAGCAGTTGATGATGTTGTTGACGTGACGGGCGATGACCGTAGAGTTGCCAGCCAGCCAGAGGTCTGTACTGGCTACGTAGCAGTTCTCAATCTTGGTCTCTACGTTGCCGTGGGCATAGCCGATGATAGCGGCGCTACCCTCGCTGAGTGAAGCGTCCATAGTACCTACGAAGGCGCAGTTGCGGAAGGTCGGTGCCTCATGGCAGACAGCAAAGATACCACCGTGGGTACCGTCACCGCTGAAGTCGCTCTTGATGTTGACGGCTACGACGATGTTCTCATAGAGGCAGGTGCCGCGGCTGACGAAGCCGAGACCACCGACGAAACGCTGTGTGCTCTCGATGTTACCATCGATCATCAGGTTGCGGATGGTAGCATTGTTGGTCATCTTGAACAGAGCGCAGGCATCGTAGCTGACGTTGTAGTTGACCGTAATCTTATGTCCCTGACCGTCGAAGATGCCCTCGAAAGCCTTGGCATCGTTACCTTCTTCGCCGCCTTCCTCAAAGACACCACCTATCATCACGTCGTTCTTCGTATACTCAGAGAAGTCGATGTCGGCCGTCAGACGGGCGTTCACCTTCTTGTAGCTGTGGTTCACCAGAGCAGCAAACCAGTTGAGCTGTGTGGCATTCGACAGCTCGTAGTAGCCGTCGGTCAGAGGCAGGTAGTTGGGATCGACGTCGCCGCAAGCCGAGCAGATACCATCAACAAAGGCGTGAGGATCGCGGTTAGATTCGTTAGAGTTAGAGAACGTCAGGTCGCCGCCCTTCGAGGAACCGTCGCAGTAGAGGTCACCTACAGCGTAGACGACACCGTGAGAGGCGAAGGGTACGGGATGAGTATCCTCACCCAGTTTCTGATACCATGTCACATTGTCCGACTTGTTGCCGTTGAGGAGGTAGCAAACCGATCCCGTGCTGAGCTCGTACTCATCATCGGTGATCTGAGTGCCCTGATTGCCATAGCTGTCGAAGTTGTTGAGGCCCTTGCCATTTGTGTTGCGCCACAACGAATAGCTGCCGTCCATGCCAATGATGAAACCGGTATTGTAGCAGTTGGTGATGGATGAACCCCTGTCACCAACCCATCCGCAGAGGGCTGCTGCCTCACGTCCACCAGTGATGCCACCCGTGTTGAAGCAGTTCTTCATGACGATGCCGCAGGCACTGCCCATGCTGACGCCGCAGATACCGGCTGCATTCTGATTGGCAGCACTGACCATACCTTCGTTACCGCAGTTCTCGAAAGTTGCTGTGCCGCCGCCGTTGGTACCACCGGCAATACCGCCAACGAAGGCAGAGCCGCTGATAGAACAGCCAGAGTCAATGATGACGTTCTTGATGTAGGCACCATCGCCAACGACACCAAACAGACCGACATACTCCACGTCGACCAGTTCGATGACCATGTTGCGGATGTAGTGTTCCTGGCCGTCGAACGTGCCTTTGTAGATGCTGCTGGTGCTACCGATGGGCTGGTGATCCACACCGCTCATGTCGATGTCGGCGGTGAGCACGGCATTGGCAGTATTACTTCCACTGGCCACTACGTTTGAGAATGCTTCCAGGTCCTGGGCGCTACCAATCTGATAAACACCGTCCACCTGGTCTAAGGCAAATGCCTTCTGGCTTCCTGTCAGGCATGCTAAGCATGCGAGAAGCACAATGAGTAGATTCTTTTTCATAATTTTAATGGTTTTGGTTATTATTGTTGTTCTTATTGGTCTTATGAGTCCTATGGGTCTTATGAGTCCTATTGGTCTTATGAGTCTTATGGGGCTTATGAGTCTTATGGGCCTTATTGGTCCTATGGGGCTTATTTCAGCAACTCGGCCTTGACGGTCTCATTGAAGAGGTCGATGGTGATGCGGTAGCGGCCTTCCTGCTTGACTTCCCATTTAGTATCGCTGCCACCGGTGCGCAGCTGCTCATCCTGCAGGATGTCGGCACCCTGCTTGTAGGGATGCAGGTTCTTCGGGTTCCAGCGGTCCTGACCCTGAAACTTGAAGCTGGTAGGCTCCTCAAACTCCGGATGACGCTTCAGTTCGCCTTCCCAAGTCCAGATGCAGGGGTTGTTCAGATCCTGCGTCATCAGCAGCATCTTGCCTTCCTTCCATCCCACCTCGGTGGCACCGCCGGCAATGAATAGCTCGCCCCATGGCTGGAAGATCTCACCACGCAGCGTGTGGTTCTTCGTGTCGATGACAAAGCGATAGCGGTCCTCGGCAAAAGGCACCTGCCAGGCAGCGGCCTCGGCATCGGTGGTCTCGGTAAAGCGGAGTCCCTTGTTGGCTATCAGGGCATCGGGCAGGTTGGGAGCCATGTAGCGGGTGTCCTTGCCTGCTTTCTTTGTGGTCTGTATGCGCAGTTCGCCTGCATTCAGCTTGCCTGCAAACTTGTAGCCGTCATCGCCGGTGGCAATGAGCTTCTGCACGCCACCAGGTACGGCCGAGCCGGTCATCCAAAGCTCGGTCTGTGCCGTGCTCAGTGATACGTGGCAGATGATGAATGTCAGTGCTATCAATAGTCGTTTCATATTTCGTTTCCTCCTTGTTTTTAGTTCAGTTCAACCTCTATTTTCTTGTTGCATGGGGTGATGGGTACGTAGACGGTCACCTTGCGGGTCTGTGCATCGTAGTTCCATGTGCCGTTGTTCTGGGCCTTGCCGTTCACGCTGACGCTATTGGGACGGTCTACAGCCAGGAACTCCACGGTGTAGGCACGCTCCTTAGGCATGCCAGGGAATGAACCTACACGGGGGTGAATGGTCAGTTCGTCATCATCCTGCTCTATCTTCGTCGTGGTAAAGGCACCGTTCTTGTAGCCTTCGGTATCACCTTCGTCTTCATAGAGCGAGGTCTGGCCGTCGGCACCGGGCACTACCTTGATGATAAGTCGGTCGGGGCGGGTGTTGAGGTTCATCATCGGCGGATTGTTGACGATGATGCTGCCTGCGCGATAAAAATAAGGTATCTCCTGCTGGGTGTAGCTGTCGGTGAAGATGCGATTGCCGTCGACCACCTCGTTGCGGCATACGTCGAACCACTTGCCTTCGGGTAGCCAGAGACGGCGGGCAGCCTTGCCGTCAGAGCCCGAGGGGGTCACTATGGGAGCTACCAGGATGTCGTCGCCAAACATGTATTCATCTTCAAAGAGGTAGGCATTGTTGGCTTCGGGCGAATCGTAATAGAGAGGACGGCAGATAGACACACCTGTGTCGTAGGCCTGGCGGCATGCGGTGTAGATGTAAGGCATCAGCGCATAGCGCAGTTTCACCGTTTCGAGCAGCAGAGGGAAGTTCTCGTACTTCCAGATGCGGCGCTCGATGCCCTCCCAGTTGGTGGCATGGGTGCGGAAGATGGGTGTGAACACACCGTACTGCATCCAGCGCAGGTATATCTCAGGGTCGTTGCCGCCCGTCTGCTGGTGTCCGCCCAGGTCGTGTCCCCAGTAGCCGAATCCTACGTTCGAGGCTGTAGCGGTGAAGTAGGGCTGCCAGGCCAGTGTGCCATAGGTGGTGAATGAGTCGCCCGAGAAACCGATGGGGTAGCGGTGTGAGCCCAGTCCGCCCCAGCGGTGGAATATCAGCGGACGATGGTCAGGACGGTTCAGTCGCATGTCGTTGTAGAACACGTGGTTACACCAGAAGGTCTCGCTCAGTCCGTCGACATATTTACTGGTCAGGTTCTGCTGCCAGTCGAGCCACCAGAAGTCCACGCCCTGTTTCTCACGGGCACGGATGATGATGTTGAACATGTTGTGGTAGAACTTGGGATCGCTGAGGTTCCAGGGCACCACCTTCGTATCGGCCGGCATACCCATCTTGTCGCGCATCTCGGCGAAGAAGTCCTCGTCATCATCCACGCCGTCGGCAGGGTGCAGGTTGAGCGACACCTTGAGTCCGTTCTGGTGCATCCAGTCGATGAGGCCCACGGGATCGGGGATGGCCGTGGTGTCCCAGGTCCAGCCGGTCCAGCCCTGTGTATGCCAGTCCATGTCGAAGATCATCACGTCCATCGGTATCTGGTTGCGCTTCACGTCGTTGACAATCTCCATGAACTCATCGCTGGTATAGCGCTGGTATTTGCTGTACCAGTAGCCCAGCACGTAGAGTGGGGGCATAGGCTGGCGGCCAGCCACCTTGATGAAGTCGCCCAGTGCCTTCTTATACTGATGGCCGTAGCCCATGAAGTACCAGTCGATGGCCTGCTTGTCTACAGGTTCGGCCACCCATTCTATGCCGTCGCACGTCTTGTCGAAGGCAAAGGTGGTGCTGCCGTCGCCACGACGTGTCGTGGGCGACTCGTCGATGATGGCCCATCCGGCACGCGAGAGCAGTCCGTTCTCCAGTTCGGCGCGCTTGTTGTCACCTATCTGTCCGTCGAGCGTGCGGGTAGTACCTTTTAGATTCAGAGCATCGTCCTTGCCGGGGTACCATGTCACCTGACGTCCGTTCATGTCGAATGTGATGGTCAGCGCGTCGGCTGAGGGATGGCGACCGTCGATGACGCCTCCCATCTTGTAGCGCAGCGTCAGTGCGCTGGTCTTGATGAGGAGGTAGCCGTCCTTCTGCTCCTGAGTGAAGGCAGGGACGGGCAGACGGCGGTTGATGACGGCAAAGGTGGCGCGGTCTTCAAACAGCTGCTTGTCGCTATACTGGATGCGGATCATTTCCGGGGTGAGTACCGTAAATCGTGCCTTGCCTCAATTGAATACTTAGTCGGGGTTTGCTACTGGGTTGATGAAATACTGAGCCGATACAGGTAGTAGCACGATGGCTGTGAGGATGAGTGTAAATAGTCGTTTCATGCCAATAAAAAATAGTTTTTAGTTTCTGCAAAAGTAGTGCTTTTCACGCGTAACATAAAAAAAACAATAGAATGTATAACGTGTATGCAGGTTATACAAAATATAAATCGCTGAATCCTAACGTCTTACGTAAATAGGATTCAGCGATTTGTATTATTAAAATATTCGGGCTAAATTTCCATGATTCGCTGCTCGAATTGGTCGTTATCGCAGATGGAGCGGTTCTTGATGCGTGTCTTATACGTGTTCACCGTGTGTACGGAGTAGTCCAGGAAGTTGGCGATGCGCTCGCTGTCGGTGATGCCCAGACGGATGAGGGCAAAGATGCGCATCTCGCTGGTCAGCGACTGGTTGTCGGTAGGCATCTTGCGGTCTTTCTCCTCGAAGAGTGCGTTGTAGCGCTCCACGAACTGCGGGAACAGCTTGAGGAATGTCTGGTCGAAGGCGGTGTACATGCTTTCGCGCTCAGCGTTGAGGGTCGATTGCTTCAGCGTAGACCTGAGGTCCTCGTACTGGCGGGTAGCTATCTTGCGGTCGATGGCCAGGTACAGTTTCTCAATCTTGGCGATGAACTCGGCGTTGGTGTAGAACGAACGGCCTATGTACTCGTTCTTAATCTTGTTGGCTTCCTTCAGCTGGCTGTTGGTCTGCTGCAGCTGCCGCAGGTGTTCGGCGATGGTCTCGCGGGCTTCCGTCAGCTTGCGGTTCTTGCGTTTCACCATGACATAGCTGCTGACGATGGCTATGAGCAGCAGCACGGCCAGACCCACGGCAGCCATCAGCCAGTTGCGCTCAGAGCGCAGCGCATTATAGCGGTCCTGCTCGATGATGGGCAGAATTTCGCCGATTTCTATCTTGCGCAGTTTAGAATTGTAGAAGCTGACATCTTTCAGTGCCTGGTGCACATAGCGGCTGGCACGTTCGTAGTCACCTTGTTTATATATAAAGCGCGAGAGGTGATAGAGGGCCGTAATCTCGCGGGTGCATGTCTCGTTGTCGTAGATGGCCGACTGAGCAAAGCACTCTATGGCCTTCTCCTCGTCGTTCAGGTGCACATAGGCCCATGCCATCTCGGCCATGGTCATCGCCTTGAGGTGCGGTGCGGTGTCAGGGGCTTTCATCACCATGTCAAAATGATCGAGTGCCTCGCGGAATTTCCATTCCCTCATGAGGTGCGACCCGCTGTAGCTGTGCCACAGCGTAGAGTTATTAGGTATGATTTTTTTCAGCGAGTCCAGGCAGGCATTGCTTTGCGTGATGTATTTTGTATAGTAGGGTTCATCTTTCACGTAGTCGGCCAGTGAGCGCCAGAATATCGACACCACCTTGTAATACTCTTTCTTGTTTTCTATGTCCATGCCCGTGGTGTCCATTGCCAAGATGGTCGTGTGGGCTTCGGAGAGGATGCCGGCGGACGTCATACAGAAGATGTTGGCACACTGCGATTCGAGTATCAGGCTGCGGTCATTGATCTGCCTGGCCAGCGAGTCCATCATCCGTACGTAGACCACGGCGGAGTCGTAGCGGTAGGTCTTATACTCATCGTACAGCTGTCGCGACAGGCGGTAGCGCTCCGTATTGGCGCGGGTATCTTTCAGCTGTTTCTTCAGACTGTTGATCTTGTCGGTTTTCTGTTTTTCAAGCTGTTCACGCCTATCCAGGCTCTCGTCCAGCTTGTCCAGCCAGTAAGCCTGTCCCTTCTGCGGTTGCGCATAGAGCATCAACGGCAGAACCGCCAACACAACGAGTATAAAGTTTTTCATCAATGGCCTTTAGTTGCTAAATTGTTAGTATTTGTCCATGCAAAAGTAAACAAAAAATCAGAAAAAGCGAAGGAATTAGCAAATATTAACTCAACAATCACCTCCAAAAGCATAAAAACAGGCGCAGGCATGCTGAATATTTCCATTATACAAGCCAGATGGCAGATGAGGCTTAAGATGCTGAAACACAACGAGGAAAGATTTGTATAACAGGTTTTTGAGTTATACATTTAATAGTTTTTATGTGTGTGTAGTATTTTTTAGCTAATTTTGCAGCAAAGAACTAAAAACTATTAATAGCTTTGCGGCAAAAGAACTAAAAACTTTTAGCTATATGAGAAAACAACTTTGTATTTATCTGATGTTGTGCTTCGCCCTCATGGGTTTGCCCTTCACGGCATTTGCCCAGCAGGCTGAATCACAAGTTACTGGTATGGTGACCGACCAGCAGAAGGAACCTCTGCCAGGCGTTACCGTTACTGTAGTGGGAACACAGATCCGTGCCATCACCGACATGGACGGTCTGTTCAAGATCCAAGTACCCAACAAGAACAGCTCTGAGCTGGAGTTTACCTACATGGGCTTCCAGAAGAAGACGGTGAAGGTGAACGGTTCAAAGCTGATTAGCGTGGCTCTGGACGAGGAGACCACCGAGATGGAAGAAGTCGTGGTGACGGGTTACAGCTCGCAGAAGAAGGCTTCTATCATCGGTTCTATCGAGACCATCAAGCCTGCCGAGTTGCAGTTTGGTACTACGCGTACCTTATCTAATAATCTGGCAGGTAAGCTCAGCGGTGTGATTGGTATTCAGCGCTCGGGTGAGCCCGGCTACGACGACTCCAACTTCTGGATTCGTGGTATCTCCACCTTCTCGGGCAGCAACAACCCGCTCATCCTGATTGATGGTGTGGCCCGCGACCTGAACAATGTCGACGTGGCAGAAATCGAGTCGTTCTCGGTGCTGAAGGATGCTTCGGCATCGGCCATGTACGGTGTGCGTGGTGCTAACGGTGTGATAGTCATCACCACCAAGCGCGGTAAGATAGGTGCCCCCCAGGTGCGTTTCCATGTGGAGCACTCCATCAACCAGCCCACCCAGTTGCCTGAGTTCCTCGATGCCCCCGACTATATGACCCTGCTGAACCAGCTGGCCGTTCAGGACGGAACGGCTCAGCCCTTCACTCAGCAGCAGATAGACCGTACCCGTTCGGGCTACGACCCCGACCTCTATCCCAACGTGAACTGGGTAGATGCCATCACTAAGGACTATGCCTATACGACCCGTGGTAACCTGGACATCAGCGGTGGTAGTGACTTCCTGCGCTACTCGATCGTGGCCAGCTACTTCAAGGAGGGTGGTATCCTGGAGCAGGACAAGAGCCTGATCTTCGACAATGCTACTAACAACCAGCAGTTCAACCTGCGCACCAATATTGATATGGACGTGACGAAGACCACGTTGCTGCGTGTCAACATCGGTGGCTACCTGAACCGCTTCAAGAAGCAGCGCTGCGACACCGACGGTGCCTTCGGCGAGGCTTTCCGCACGCTACCCTTCGTACACCCCGCCCGCTATAGCGACGGTGCCATACCTAAGATTTCCAATCGTGCCAACCCCTGGCAGACCGTCACCCAGCAGGGTTACGACTTCATCACCTCCAGCAAGCTGCAGACGCTGTTCAGCGTGGAGCAGGACCTGAAGATGATTACCCCGGGCCTGAAAGCCAAGGTGCTGTTCAGCTTTGACCGCTGGAACCGTTCGTCACGCGGCCGTACCGCTAACCCCGGTACCGTGTTCCCTGCCACGGGACGTGACGAGGAGGGCAACCTCATCTATGCCCAGTTTGAGACAGGTGACGAGTCGATGGGTAGCTACAATAATGGTGAGTATGGTAACACCAACGTGTACCTGGAGGCCGACGTGATGTACAATCGTCGTTTTGGCAAGACCGATGTCGATGCCTTGCTGTTGTACAACCAGCAGGCTTACGACGACGGTAGCATACAGGACTACCGTAAGCAGGGTATCGCCGGACGCCTGTCGGCTACCTACGACAACCGCTATGTGGCCGAGTTCAACTTCGGATACAACGGTTCCGAGAACTTCGCTAAGGGCAAGCGCTACGGTTTCTTCCCCTCGTTTGCCATCGGTTGGCTGCTCAGCGAGGAGCACTTCATGGACAATCTCCGTTCTACGTTCAATAAGATTAAGTTCCGTGCCTCTATCGGTCAGGCTGGTGACGATAACATCGGTGGCCGCCGCTTTGCTTACCTCGGCACGCTCTATACCGATCAGGAAGGCTACACCTGGGGTACTACCGGGCAGCGCTCCTACAGCGGTATCACCGAGGGTGACATCGGCGTGGGCAACCTGACGTGGGAGACCGTGACCAAGAAGAACATCGGTTTCGAACTGGGTCTGTGGAACATGATTGACTTCAACTTCGACCTGTTCCAGGAGAAGCGTAAGAACATCTTTATGCAGCGCTCTATCGTGCCTACACAGAGTGGTTTCGTACAGGCTCCCTGGGCTAACTTCGGACAGGTGACCAACAAGGGTGTTGAGATGACGCTCAACTTCCACAAGCAGTGGAACAAGGACTGGTTCACCTCGGCCTACGGTAACTTCACCTATGCCAAGAACCGCGTCGACGAGCGCGACGAGCCCGAGGTGCTGAAGGGTACCCACCGCTCCATGACCGGCCGCTCCATGAACGAGCTGTGGGGTCTGACGGCCGAGCGCCTCTTCACGGCCGACGACTTCAATGAGGACGGTACGCTGAAGGACGGTATCCCCTCGCAGGACGGTGTGGGTGCCACGACGCTCCATCCCGGTGACATCAAGTACATAGATATCAACGGTGACGGTGCCATCACCGAGCAGGATGAGGGTTACATCGGCGGTACCGAAGATCCGCGCATCGTCTATGGTTTCGGTGGCGTAGTGAGCTACAAGAACGTCGACTTCAACTTCTTCTTCCAGGGCTCGGGCGACCTGTACCGTGTCATCGGCGGTCAACCTTACTTCCTGCCTGGCGGCGGTACTACCACCGAGGGTAATGCATACGCCAAGAACATTGACGACCGCTGGACCGACGAGAACCAGAATCCATACGCCTTCTGGCCCCGCCTGACCTACGGCCCCAACGTGAACAACTACCGCCGTTCCACATGGTGGAAGAAGAGCATGAGCTTCCTGCGCTGCAAGACCGTCGAGCTGGGCTACACCTTCCCGAAGCAGTGGTTCGAGAAACTCTACGTCAAGAGCTGCCGTGTCTTTGTCAGCGGCAACAACCTCTTCTGCCTCTCATCGTTCAAGCTGTGGGATCCCGAGCTTGGCACCAACGATGGTCTGCGCTACCCGATGAACCGTTCGGTGATGTTTGGTATCGACATCAACTTCTGAGTTAATTGATAATTGGTAATTGATAATTGATAATTGAAGATTATGAAAACAATTAAATTTGCAACATATATGGCAGCCGGACTCATGGCTGCGTCGCTCACGACCTCTTGTTCCGACTATCTGGACAAGGAGCCCGATACCGAGCTGACTACCGAGATGGTGTTCGAGAACCGTGATAAGGTCTACTCGTGGCTCAGCTACGTCTATAACATCATCCACAATCCCGACAAGTGGGCACTGACGGCCGACGGCTACGAGGTGTTTGCCGACGATATCACGGCTTCCGTGCGTTGGCAGCAGTGGGACTGGGGCGGTGTCATCCCCAAGATACACGGCCAGTGGACCATCAACTCTACCTGGGGTGGTAACCTGTGGCACATGATGCCGCGCTACATCCGTCACGGCTACATATTTAATAATATGGTGAAGGCCATGCCCGACCACGACCTGCCTCAGGCAGAAATCGACAACATGAAGAACGAGGTGAAGTTCCTCACAGCCTATGCCTGGTGGCAGCTGGCCGAGAACTACGGCGGCATCCCCTTCAAGCCCGACTATATCGCTCCTACCGACTTCACGCTCTCAGAGCTGATGGTAGGTCAGTCGAAGTTCGACGACGTGGTCAACTACTGCGACAAGCAGATGTACGACGCCGCCATGGCTCTGCCCGCCGTCTACGACGACCCCTCGAAGTATGGCCGCGTCAACCGTATCATGGCACTGACCGTACGTTCGCGCATGCTGCTCTTTGCCGCCAGTCCGCTGGTGAACGGCAACCCCTGGTACACCGACTATGTGAACAACCAGGGCGAGCAGATCTTCAACCCCACCTACGACCACAACAAGTGGATCAAGGCTGCCGAGGCCTGCAAGCTCGTCATTGACGAGGCCGAAAGTGCCGGCTACGCCCTCTACACCGAGTTAGGTCCCAATGGCGACATCGACCCCTTCATGTCTACCTACAACGTGCACATCAAGAAGTGGAGCGAGGGTAACCACGAGATTACCTTCCCCGTGACCAAGGGCAACAGCTATCGTGACACCTTCCTGCGTACAGCTTCCGTACGCGAGTATGGCGGTGGCAACGGCCTGGGCGTCTACCAGGGACTGGTCGATGCCTTCTTCACCCGCAACGGTCTGCCTATCAGCGATCCCAACTCGGGCTACTCTGAGGAGGGCATGTCCACCGTCATCGACAACCGCGCTGACGAGACCGTGTGGCCATACGGTACGGGCAACCCCGGCGAAATCACGGCCAAGGGCGTCTTCAACATGTACTGCAACCGCGAGCCTCGCTTCTACAATGCCGTGTCGTTCAACGGTTCATGGCTGGCTGTGGGCAACCGTAAGTACGACTTCCTGAAGAACCACCGTGACAACGTGCAGTCATCGTCACCCCACGATGCTCCCCAGAACGGCTACCTGGTGCGCAAGGGTCTGAACGTGCTCGACAACTATCTGACAGGTGCCATCACCGACCGTCAGGGCTTCACCTACCGTCTGGCCTTCACCTATCTGGACTATGCCGAGGCTGTCAACGAGGCCTATGACAACGCATCGTCGCGCGACCAGGCTCTCATCTACCTGAACCGCATCCGCGAACGTGCCGGTGTGCGCCAGTACACCTTCGACGATGTGGCTGTCGACGATCCCGACTACATCCATATTGACAACACACAGGCCGAAGTGCGCCGCGTGGTACGTGCCGAGCGCCGTGTGGAGCTGTGCTGCGAGAATAACCGCTGGTACGACATACGCCGCTGGATGCAGGCCGAGAGTCTGCCCGAGATGTGTGGCGACTGCTACGGCATGAATTTCCAGGCCACGACCGCTGCCGACTTCTACAAGCGCACCGTCTTTGACACCCGCATCTGGAAGCGCCAGTACTACTGGATGCCTATCTACATCGACGAGTACGAGAAGAACCCCAACCTGAACGAAGCCCCGTTCTGGCCCGATCCCAAGAAGGGTGCCGTCATAGAGGAAGAGGAGACACCGACAGAAGAGTAACCATCAAAAAAAACAATACAGCGTTATGAAAACATTCAATCATATTCTGCGTGCAGGACTCATGGTGTGTGCCGTGGCTGCGGCCCTGACCTCCTGCAATAAAGACCCCGAGTACTTCGAACTGCCGTCCTATCCCGATGAGATGCACGTCAAGAGCTCTGTAGAGTCTATCATCCTGAACAAGGGTATAGCCAACGATGTGGCCGTCACCCTGACCTGGGACAAGGCCACCAGCCCCATCTCGGCCGACGACAAGGTGACCTACAAGGTATGCCTCTACCCCTCGGCTACCAAGGACCTGAAGAGCGATTACATCGAGACCGAGGAGACACAGCTGCAGCTGACCCACGACCAGCTCAACTCGATGATGGCCCGCTGGGCACTGCCTGGCGAGGCTATCAAGGTCACAGCCCAAGTGCTCAGCGTCGTCAGCAACGAGACGCGCTACGTCAAGCCTGAGGTTTCTACCGTCGAGTTTACGATGACCGGCTACGAGAAGTATCCTCAGTACCTCTACATGGTGATGACCGACGAGGGTGGCAACGTGTTCACCGAGACGCTGGAACAGCGCCAGCTGGGTACGGGTATCTACGAGGTGACGTTCAACGTGGCACCCTGCACCTTCCACTTCACCTCCAACCCCGATGAGCCTTATCCTGTCTACGGTATGCTCAGCTCGGGCGACGGCCAGAAGATGGAGTACGTCACCGAGGGCGAATACACCGAGTTCACGACCGACGTGCTGGGCGAATACACCGTCATCGTCGATACCAACACGGAGTACAACGACTGCCGTCTGGTACAGATAGTGCAGCTGCCCATGCCCGGACACATGTGGATAGTAGGCGACGGCTGCTCCGTAGGTTGGAATCCCAACAACTCGCAGGGCATGTTCCAGATGGTAGGCGGCCTGCGCGAGCCTTGGGTCTATGCCTGGACGGGCGAGTTCTTCCCACCGCACGACGGCACCGAGGGCACCTTCAAGATAGGACTGGAGACCGACTACGGCGGCAAGTTCTTCTTTGCACCCGCCAACAACACCGATCCTACTCAGAACACAGCCGTCGACGGTCCGCGCAATCAGGGCGGCGACGACAACAAGTGGCTGGTGCCCGAATCGGCCAAGGGTGTGCACACCATCAAGCTCTACCTGCTGGCCGACGACCTGCACTTGGAATTTGAGTAATACTCGTATAATAGCTCATGGGGCTTATAGGGCGTATTAGCCCTATTTGCCCCATGAGCCCCATTAGTCCCATTGGCCCTATTTGCCCCATAAGCCCTATTTGCCCCATGAAGAGAATACTGACCATTTTTGCATTTTTACATTTTTACATTTTTACATCTAACGTCGTCGCTCAGACGACGTACAGTAATCCTGTTATTAACCGCTCGCTGCCCGACCCCACGGTTATCAAGGCCAAGGACGGCTACTTCTACCTCTATGCCACCGAGGACACCCACAACGTGCCCATCTACCGCTCCAAGGACCTCGTCACCTGGCGCTATGCCGGCACGGCCTTCACCGATGCCACCCGTCCCATGGACATGGTACCCAACGGCGCTATCTGGGCCCCCGACATCAACTACTTCGACGGCCACTACGTGCTCTACTACTCTAAGTCCGAGTGGGGCAAGACCTGGGAGAACGGCATCGGCGTAGCCGTCAGCGACCGTCCCAACGGCAGCTTCAAGAATGCCCACAAGCTGTTCCTCAGCAGCGAGATAAGCATAGAGAACTGCATCGACCCCTTCTTCATCGAGGACGACGGCAAGAAGTACCTTTTCTTCGGCTCCTTCCACGACATCTACGGCATAGAGCTCAGCGACGACGGGCTCTCGCTCAAGGAGGGTGCTACGCCGACGAAGATAGCGGGTGGACTCATCGAGGCCACCATGATTGTCAAGCACGACGGCTGGTACTATCTCATAGGTTCCGCTGGCTCGTGCTGCGAGGGGGCTAACAGCACCTACCGACTGGTGATGACCCGTTCGCGCAACCTCTTCGGACCCTACGTCGACCGCAACGGACGCACGGCCGTCGGCGACAACTTCTCGCCGCTGCTCAACAAGAGCGGAGCCGTCTACGGCCCCGGCCACTGCTCAGAGTTTGTAGAGGACGATGCCGGCCAGACCTGGGTGCTCTACCACGGATTCCAGGCCGACAATATCGATGCTGGTCGCGTCACTTATCTTGACCGCATCAACTGGGGCACAGGCGGATGGCCCACCATTCAGGGCATGCGCCCCTCCACCGAGGCTGCAGCCCCGCTGTTTGGTGCCGAGGCTGGCATCACCGACGTGAACGCCACGGCCGATGACAGCTATCTCGTCATGCCCACCCAGACCCCCGGCATGTACCGCATAGAGGGTCCCGAGGGCGAGTCGTTCAGCTGGCAGCTGCTCACCGCTGGTGGCGTCGCCCTGCAGCAGGGTTTCGGTCGCCACACCGTCATCGTCGACTTCGGCATTGCCACGCACGGCATGTACATCATCCGCGTGTCGGGCAAGTCGGGCAGTCACAGCGCGAAAGTTTCTTTTTGAATTGTAGAAACTGAAGCAGCCCCCCCTTTTTCGTGAAGTGTGAAGTGTGGAGTGTGAAGTGAGGAGTGAGGTCAGTTCTGAATGCACTATTGGTGCTTCAATTCTATTCTCACTTCACCCTCCACCCTCCACCCTTCAATGTCTTACCCTAAAATACTGTTGTATGGTAGATTTTTATTACAACACTACAATCAAATAAAATCATAAAAAAACGCAGAAGTGTCACTTTTCGTCTGAAACGCCCATACACAAAGGGTTTGAGACAGGTGACACTTCTTTTTAAAGTGTCACTTTTCATCACTTTTTTAGTCAGAAACGTGTACTAAGTATGTACTCCAGAAAGTAAAACAACTTGTTTTACATGTGAATCCGCGTTTTACAGCTAAGAGAAGAAGTGCTTTTCCAAGGTAAAACAACTTGTTTTACCAGAGTGACACTTAGTGACACTTTCTGAAAAAGCGTCACCTATACTAATCGTCTATGTGCCAGCATGTTAAGCGCAAAAGTGACACTTTTTTCTCATTTCCCCATTTTATCAGTCAACTTAAATTATGCAGCCTCCATGTCTTATTTTGAGGAACAGGTAATCGAAAGATATGACAGATGCAAAAAAAGGCGGCGCCTCGTCCTCACGGATAAGTCGCCACCATCATTTTAATGTTAATTTAACTAATTTATTAATATCTTGTTCCGTTCTCTTGACGGAGCAGCAAAGGCCATACGCCCCATGTCCTCACGGAGAAAGCCGTACCGCCATATATGCAAGTTTCTTGGAACTATTCGTCCCAGAAGTCATCATCGCGTGAATTGGCTGCGCCTTGCGTCCAGCCATCACCTTTGCCCAAACCGTCGGCACCTGCCGTATCTGTCAGACTGGTGGCAATGATGCAGGTCGTTTCTATTTTCATAACCTCTGCGGTAGGTCTCTGATATCTCTTTTTCATAACATGTTTCCTCCTATTATTTTATTTGATGAATACTTTTTTACCATTCACGATGTACAGGCCCCTACTGGGTTCGTTGACACGCTGACCATTTAGGTTGTAGACAGCATTGTACTGAACCTGCTGACCATTCTCAATAGTCTCGACTGCCGTCGTCTCGTCGCCAAAGTCCATACTGATGACGCTGCGGGCCTCGCTTGATCCTGTCAGTGAGATATAGGCACGGAAGGGAGCTATCGTCACCTCTGAGCCAGTCACCTTATGGAGATTATTGTCAGAACCCACCACATAGTACTTCGTTTCGTCAGTCGATTGGGGCACATTGCCACTGGCATACACACCAATCATAGGTGCACCTGAACCAGAGGTCAGGTCGCCTGTGGCTGTACCTGCACCTCCGGCACCACTGCCACCGCGAACGCCCGTAATATATTTGGTTGCTTCGCTGCATTTCACAAGCATTGGCTTGTCATTATATCCCCATGTAGAATTTGTTGCCGTGCTAAAAGTTAACACACCGTCGTCAGACAATTCTGAAGGATACATTCTGGTCAATCTGGTGTCTTTTGGCCAGAACGGAACGACTAAAGTACACCATGTATTAGCAGGAATATCACGATAGAGTCTTGCATCGTTGAAAAAGATTCCTTTGGTGTTAGTAGGAGTTCCTTCATATTCGTAACCATCATAGAGAACCACGTTTTCAGCAACATAGGCACCGCCATTTCCACTCTTCTTATATAAGAAGTTGTTGAGACTTGTTCCAGCGGCTGTGACGATATTATATCCATTGCCGGAATACATCATGGCATTGGGATTACTTATAACGATGTCACATGTTACAACATTGTCGCCAGCATAACTGCTGAGGTCAGTATTGCCAGAAATAGTCGGCAAGGTCTTCGTGTAGTTTGTTCCAGCAAGCTCGGTGCAGTAGAGGTGAACATCGTCGATGGCATTCCATCCGGCAGTTCCTGCCGTGGTAAAGCTTATCACCAAGTCACCATTTGAATCCAATGTTCCAGTAGCTGTAATCCACTGCCAATTGTGTCCATTAGCATTAGTGGTGAAACCACCAAGAGCACTATAAGGCATCTGTACACCATTCATGTTGATTTCGCTACTTGCTGCCTGAGTGTCGCCAACACCTGTCACTGTAGTTCCGCTGGTTCCAGCGATGGCAGGAGTCATAGTGCCACCTGCGATGCTGCGCCAGGCAGCCACCACCTTGTATGTGCCGGCAGGCATATTAGTGAGGGTGTATGTCATGGCACCGGCAGTCTTACGCTCGTAGAACGAGTTTTTGTCACTGCCACTACGCCAGCTACGAGCTAAATCCGTAACGTGGGCTCCGCCTTCCCAACCATCAGTATTGCTGTCGAAGGTGCCATTGATGAGTGAGGTTATGTCACCATTATTATCTGTGATAGTTGCTGTATGAGAATAAACACCTATACTGATTTCTGCAGCTGCATTAACAGCTGTTACATCTTCGATAGCTGCCTCCAATTCTTCCTCACTATTACTCTTTGTATAGCTTGCATATGCCTCAAGCACACGAGTGATGGCAGCTGCCTCAGTTGCCCCCATAGTTTTTGATGAATATTCAGTACTAATAGCTAACAGAGCCATCAAATCACGATAAAGTTTACCAGTCGTAGAACCATAGAAGATGATATCAAAGCCCTGAAAGTTTACCCATTGGTTATCTTGGTCTATGATAAGTCTTATGTTCATCTTGCCAGTCGTAATCTTGAAGTTATCAACTGACGCAACTGCATTTGTATGTGCCAGGGCATCGGCTGATGAACGACGGCCATTTGGAATCCAGACACCATCTACTTGTTTCCAATCGCTATAATAACCAGTCTTTTTATCCGTTCCAGTAATGGCACCTCCACTATTATTATCAACATTCGGTTCACAACTTATTGAAGTAAACAAAGGCACATTTGCAGATGCCGTTGTTCCGCCAGCGTCAAGCTCGCCGTCCGTTACGATAATTCGTGGAGCTGTCCCACCGCCATCATTACGAAACAGAGAATGAAAAACAATCTTATATGACCCATTAGGTACTTCGTGTGTCTGATTAAAGTCATAATGCACATTGTATGTCTCATATTCGCCACCAGTGCTATTCGATGGATCAGTTGCGGTCCATGTGGTTATTGCCTGATTACCCCACATGTCGGCATCGTCAAAAAGAGAATTTCCATTGATGGCAGACGCTATGTCCTCGGCTGCAGCATTGATAAGCGTACGAGTCGCACTGCGCAACTCCGCAACTGTAGCTTCACTGCTTACATAAACACTATTAGCTGTTTCAAGCTCTGTTGTATAAGAGGATACGACATCAGCAGCTACAAGTGCCTGATAGACTGCGTACATTTGTTTACGCTCTTTGTATTTGGCATAGCTGCCGTCTGTAATACTTGTCACTGGAATAAGTGCCCAGTCATAAAAACTCTGACCGCCTTGAGTCGTCAAATGTCCTCCATAAGCCCAAGAGACATCCAATTTATTGCCTCCCATGGTGAGAGTATACGCCCCCGCAACATTGTCTGAAACAGAATAAGTCCAGTCATAATTATTTTGGAAATCAACCCAGACATCACAGTTGCCTTGATTAGTACCGATGCCACGACCAGATGTGACGTCATTCAGATGCATCCTGACAGTTCCCGTAGAGGGGTTTGTAGCCGTCATCGCATGAATAGACGATTCTGCTTGGTCACCAGCACTCAAACGTCTGGCAATAGCATTCGTATTCCATGCCATTCCGTAAGTTACAAAAGCGTCAGAACCTACATTGTAAAGATAATAGTTCGTGTTGCCATCCAATGATGACAAATCTGCACCTGGCACAGCAGGAGCATTCCATGTTCCCTGCGCATTCAAGCCCGTGGCGACCAATACCGCGCCAAACAAAAGAGATAGTTTTCTTTTCATCTGTAGTAATTTGTTAATTAGTTAATATTGATAAATGTAGACGAATGGTCTATCCAGCAGCCACACTCCGATGCGTATAGACACACAAAAAAGCGCAGACCTACCATATATCCAGTCAGGCCTGCTACAGCCCCTAATCCACTATGGAAGTCTGCGCATAAGCGCACACTCCTATCTGGATTAGAGCTTGCTCGTTAATAATCCCTTCCGAGGTAGCAGTTCGACTGGATAATTGAGCAATAAAAAACCGTGTCTCTATCGAAACACGGCACAAAATTAATATAAATAGGTAGAATAAGACTCAATGTGGTTAAAAATTTATAAATATTTAAGCAATCGTACATAACATGAACTCCATTCATTGAGTCATTTATGGGTTCGACGATGCAAAATTACAAATTTCTGTTGACTTCAGCGCAGGATTTGGCAGAAATATGACGGAAGACGTTGCCAATTGCCATTTTTTTCTGCCGTAGATGTCAGAAAGTGGTGGGAAAATTTGGAAATTCCGAGAATTCTTCCTATCTTTGCACCGTGAAAGGTGGAACCAAGTAGAGCCACGATGTGCGGAACGGTGGCATGGCTGCGGAAACGTAGAGATGATGAGCAATTCGACCTTGCCGCTTGGTTTCCTTCACTTAGGATACTGCTGGTCACGTGTTGGCCAGCTTTTTATATTTTGCGATATTTGGGTAGCGTGAACTCTGCAGGGTCTTTCACCCTTGTAGCCGTAATGAAGTTCACATGTGCTACAAGCTCACGACTGATTTTCATTTTGTAGTTAGGATGAACGATGAACTTCGACACTCCGTCAGTGTAGATGAAGCATTCGCCGTCATAATAAAGATTCATCTGAAAACGCTGCTGAGGAAAGCCTATCAGGTCAGCATCGTCGACCACCAAGCCTTTTGATTCCTTTGATGCTCTCATGCAGTGCTGTAGCTGCTTGGCACTCATATAGAGTTCGTCGCTGGCAAGGGTAATAGCATTGTTAAGGGCAAAAAGCATCATGCGCTCCTCCACCTTGCCAATGCAGAAGGGCTGGACGGACGAATAGCCTTGTTGACGTATATCGCCCAGTACTGTGGCTATCAGTGACTCTATTGTGGTCTCTTTTGTTTCCATAACAGGAATGCAAAATTACAAATTTCTGTTGACTTCAGCGCAGGATTTGGCAGAAATATGACGGAAGACGTTGCCAATTGCCATTTTTCCTGTTGTAGATATATGTCATAATAGAATCCCTTTTTTGAGGAATCATATACTCTGGCTGACGACGTAGGCGGTGGTCCAGGCGGCCTGAAAGTTGAAGCCGCCGGTGATGCCGTCGATGTCGAGGACCTCGCCGGCAAAGAAGAGGTGGGGACGGGTCTTGCTCTCTAATGTGGTGGGGTTGACGGCCTGCAGGGAGATGCCGCCACACGTGACGAACTCATCACGGAAGGGGGCTCGACCACTGATGGCGTAGCTGTCGGCTGTCAGGATGGTGGTCAGGCGGTTGGCCTCTTTCTTGTTCAGGCTGCCCCAAGGAGCCTGCGACCGGCCAGCCAGGGCTTTCTCTGAAAGGTAGTTCCACAGTCGCTGCCCGAGACCGAAGGGACGGATGGTGGACAGCTGCTTGCGTGGATGGTCGGTGCTGATGCGGGTCAGCTCGCCTTGCACCTCCTGCTCGTTGCGGCCTGTCCAGTTGACGATGAGCGGCAGGCGGTAGTCGGCATCGTGCAGCTCGCGGGCTGCATAGCTGGACAGTCGAAGAATGCAAGGGCCGCTCATGCCCCAGTGGGTGATGAGCAGTGGACCCTCGGCCCGCAGGCGGGTGCCGGCAATCATGGCCGAGGCGCCCTCGACGACGGTGCCCATGAGCTGGTGCAGGCGGGCATCGTCGATGCTGAAGGTGAAGAGCGAGGGCACGGGTTCGACGATGTCGTGGCCCAGCCACTGCAGTCCCTGACTGCGGGGCTGGCCGCCTGTGGTCACGGCGATGTAGTCGTAGTCGCTCAGCTCGTCGAGCGAGCGGATGCGGCAGCCGGTGCGCACATGGATGCCCAGTCGGGCAGCCTCGGAGAGGAATAGGTTGATGATGGAATGAGAGTCCTGTGAGCGGAGAAAAACGCAGTCGTCGTCCTGCGTGACCAGCGGCACGCCCCGCTCTTCAAACCAGCGGTAGGCATCGCGGTAGTCGAAGCATCGGAAGAGCCGCTTCATCAGTCGGTGGCCACGTGGGTAGACCGTCTGCAGGTCGCGTACGCTGGCAAACGAGTTAGTGCAGTTGCACCGTCCGCCGCCCGATATCTCCACCTTGGCCAGCACGCGCTGTGCTGCCTCGATGATGGTCACGTCCATCTCCGGTCGCCGTTCTTTCAGGTTGACAGCGAGGAAGAATCCCGCTGCACCGCCGCCTATAATCGCTATTCTCACTTTCTTACTCTTAAACTAATAACACTTATCACTTAACACTTATCACTTATCATAAACTCCTTGGGCAGCAGGCCAAACTGCTTGTAGAAGCACTTTGTGAAGTAGCTGGGCGTCGTGAATCCCACCTCGTAGCAGATGTTGGCAATCTTCGATTTGCCCGACTTCAGCAGGCTGGCCGCCTTCTTCAGTCGCTCAATCTTGATATACTCGTTGGGCGAGATGTCGAGTGTGCCGCGTATCTTGCGGTTCAGGCTCGACCGGCTCATGTGCATCTCTGATGCCAGCAGGTCGACGTTCAGGTCGCTGTTGTTCATGTGCTTGTCCACCACCTTCTTCAGCCGTTGCAGAAATTCGTTGTCGGCCTGGCTGATGGACACGCTCTCGGAGGCCGTGAACGGCGACTCGGCGAAAGCCTTCTTCACCGACTCGCGCTCGGCGAGCAGCCGGCTGATGGTCTGTCGTAGGAATCCTAACGAGAAGGGTTTCTCGATGTAGGCATCGGCACCGTTCTCCATGCCCTGCATCTTAGCCTGCTGGGTGGTGAGGGCCGTGAGCAGGATGACGGGTATGTGGCTCATCTCGACGTCTTGTTTCACTGCCTTGCAGAGCTCCAGTCCGCTCATGGGCTCCATCATGATGTCGCTGACGATGAGGTGGATGTCGTGTTGGCGTAGCAGCTGCAGGGCTTCCTCGCCGTTGGTGGCACAGATGACGTCGTAGTCCTGCTCCAGCTGTTGCTGCTCGTAGGCCAGCAGCTGCTCGTTGTCCTCGACCAGGAGTATGGTGTGGGGGTGAGAGGGCTCGCTGGGCTCATGGGACTTATGGGACTTATGGGGCTCATGGGGCTCATGGGACTTATGGGGCTCATGGGACTCATGGGGCTTATGGGGCGCATAGGCCATATTGGTGATGGTGAGCACGTCCTTCTGTGCGATGGGTATCTGCAGGTGGAAGATGTTGAGCGTGGGGTGGTCGTCTATCTGTATGGTACCGTTGTGCAGTTCGGTCAGCGAGCGTGTCATGGCCAGTCCGATGCCGGTGCCGACGGTCGACGAGCGTTCCTTGCTCTCGATGCGGAAGAAGGGGGTGAATATCTGTCGGCGCATCTGTGGCGGTATCTGCGGTCCGTCGTTGGCCACGAGGAGCACCAGCTGGTCGGTGTTGCGCGTCAGGGTGACGGCCACGTGGTGCTCGCCGTACTTCACGGCGTTGTTCAGCAGGTTGCTCACTATCTTCGTGAATCCCTCGCGGTCCACGTCGGCGAGGAGCGGCTCCTGAGGCAGGCTGAGCGAGGTCTCCAGCCCGCGCTTCTGCATGGTGGGCATGAACCGTTCGTAGATGCTGCTGATGATGGCTCCGATGTCGCAGTGCTCGAAGTTGAGCCGCAGCCCGTTGGCCTCGGTCTTACGGAAGTCCAGCAGTTGGTTGATGAGGTCGTGCAGGCGGTTGGTGTTCTGCTGCATGACGTGCAGGTCGCCGTTCAGCCGGCTTATCTGCGTGTCCTCGGCCCCGGCCTTCTCTATCATATTCTCCAGTGGGGCCTTGATGAGCGTCAGCGGCGTGCGTATCTCGTGGGCCACGTTGGTGAAGAAGCGTATCTTGCTCTCGTAGAGCTCCTGCTCCATCTCGTGCTCGAAGCGCTCCATGGCGTGCTGCCGGCGGTAGCGGCTGCGCAGCGAGAAGAAGCGGTATATCAGGAAGATGAGTACGGCCAGCAGCAGGGCGTAGACGATTTGAGCCCAGACGGAGAGCAGCGGGTGGGGGCGTACCGTGATGGCCAGTCGGTAGGCATCGTCGCTCCATGTGCCGTCGGCATTCTGCAGCCGGACGCGCAGCGTGTAGTGGCCTGCCGGCAGGTTGGCATAGCCCACCATATTGTCGGCACGCATGGGTTGCCAGTCGTGGTCGTAGTTGTCCAGACGGTACTCCATGGGGCGTAGCTGTGCCAGGTCGAAGACCAGTGCCGACAGCTGCAGGGTGAACGAGTTCTGCCGGTGGCTGAGTGTCAGCTCCCGGGTGTAGGTGATGCTCTGCTGTAGCGGCGACTGGGGGGTGTAGATGTCGGTATGGCTGTTCTGTATGCGCAGGCTGGTAGCCACCACGCGGGGTGTGCCGGTCTGGGCGGGGGCATCCTTGGTGAAGCTGGATGCCGACGGCATGAAGCGTATGAAGCCGTTGAGCGTGCCGAAGTAGACGCGCCCCTGAGCGTCGAAGAACGACGAGCTGTAGTTGAACTGATAGTCGTGTATGCCGTCGGACGATTCGTAGATGTGGCTGACGCCCGTCTTTGGCTGGTAGCTGGCTATGTGGTTCGAGGTGCTCATCCAGATGGTGCCGTCGTGAGCCTCTACCATCTGGAACACGGTGGTGAGCTCTTCGCCTAAGTCTATGTGCTGCAGCCTGTCCTCGGCTGCCTGGTAGCGATAGATGCCGCCGCCCTGCGTAGCCACCCACATGTTGCCCGTGGCATCCTCCATCAGGTCGATGGCCTTGTCAGAGCGCATGTCGCGCTGGTTGGCCTGCGAGTAGTGGTGCCAGGAGCCGTCGGTCGTGCGGTGGTAGACGCCGTTGGTCTGCGTGGCCAGCCACAGGTCGCCGTGGCGGCAGATGCTCACCTTATTAATAAGAATGCCGGGCACGTCATCCTCGTAGACAAAGCGGTCGTGCTGACGGTCGTAGTGGCACAGTCCGCGTATGGTGCCCAGCCAGAAGGTGCCCTCCTGGTCCTGAGCGATGCTGAAGATGGTGTTGTCGCGCAGCCCGTGGCCGTCGCCTACACTGTAGCTACGCACGATGCGACACGTCTTCGTATTGATGATCTTCAGACCGTAGCTGAACGTGCCCACCCATATCTCGTCGCCGTCCACACAGAGGCCGTGTATGTTGGGGAAGTCCTTGCTCTGCTCCACGTAGCTGAACGTCTCGGTCGCGGGGTCGAAGATGTTGAGGCCCATGTCCTCGGTACCTATCCAGATGCGTCCCTCCCCGTCGCTGACCATCTCGCGTACATGGCGGCCTTGCAGTTGCGTCTTGTAGGGCATGTAGCGCTTAAATCCCGCCGACCGTGGTGGCAGGTAGTTGACGCCGGCAAAGTAACTGCCTATCCACATGCCGCCCTCGCGGTCGGTACAGATGCAGTAGAGCGAGTTGTCGGCCAGCGAGAAGGGGTCGGAGGGCTCGTGGGCATAGCGGCTCAGTTGCTGCGAGTCGATGTCGTAGACGAACAGTCCCTGCTCGGTGGCCACCCATACCTGATGGTCGTGGAGTGTGAGCGAGCGTCCGAAGATGGGGCGACCGCCATAGCTGTTGATGATAGGTCTGACGTGGCGGCTCACGACATTGATCTCCGTCAGTCCGTGGCGGTCGCTGCCAGTCATCAGTATGCCGGGCCTCACCTCCACGACCGACGATACGATGTCGCCCTCAAAGGGTTCGTGCCCCGTGTCGTCAGTGAAGCACTGCAGGTCGTTGGCTGTAGCGTCAGTCGTCAGGAAATGGTCTATGAAGTACAGTCCGCCTCCGAAGAAGCCTATCCACAAACGCCCTTTCGAGTCAAGATGCAGTCCTGCCACGTTAGGGTGTCCCTTGAAGGTCAGGTTGCGCAGCCTCTTCATCCGTATGTCGTAGACGAAGAGTCCCTGCTCGTTGGCAGCTATGTATATCTGGTTGCCTATGCACTCCAGCACCGTCACGTTGTTAGTGATGCGCTCTCCGCCGGCAGTCCTGATGTCAAACGGGGCGAAGGAGTCCATCTGCGGGTCGTAGATGTAGACCCCCTGCTCGGTGCCCACCCACAGCCGTCCGTCGGGAGCCTCGCAGATGGTCGTGGCGAAGTCGCTGCCCAGGCTGTGCCCGTCGTCGCGGTGGGTGTAGGTACGCATCGTCGTGCCGTCGTAGCGGTTGAGTCCCGCCTTGGTACACATCCATATAAAGCCCGTGCGATCCTGCAGGATGTCGAGCACAGTGGTCTGCGACAGCCCGTCCTTCACGCCGATGTTGCGAAACAGGTAGTTCTCGCTGCCGCCTGCCGGCAGTTGTGCGCACGCAGTGGCTGCTGTCAGCCACAGTCCCACGGCGCTCATCCACGCCATGAATAGTCTCTTATAGTCCATGATGTGTGCAAAGTTACAAATTCTTTCCCATATCGCCAAAAGAAATAAATTTTTTTCGTACCTTTGCACCATCATAACCAATACGGACAATAAAACTATGAGAAGACTGAGACAATGCTGCATGGGCATGCTGATGATGCTGGCGCCGATGACGTCGGATGCACAGAGTGTGAACGACTTTGTGACTGGGGCCGACGTGGGATTCCTGACGGCTCAGGAGCGACACGGCGTGGTGTTTCACGACCGCGAGGGACGTGAGCGCGACTGCCTGGAACTGCTGAAGACCGACTACCGGATGTCGGCCATACGTATGCGTGTATGGGTCAACCCTAAGGGAGGGTCGTGCGACAAGTACGAACTGCTGGCCATGGCACGGCGTGTCAAGGCGCTGGGCATGGACCTGATGGTAGACTTCCACTACAGCGACTCGTGGGCCGATCCCGGCAAGCAGCCGATACCCAAGGCATGGGAGGGCCATACGTACGAGCAGATGAAGCAGGACGTGAGGGCTCACACCGTGGACGTGCTGACGCTGCTGCGCGACAACGACATAGAGCCGCGCTGGGTGCAGGTGGGCAACGAGACGACCAACGGACTCCTTTGGCCCGTGGGCCACATCAAGGAGCATCCGGAGCAGTATGCCGGCCTTATCCGTGCGGGCTACGATGCCGTCAAGGAGGTGTTCCCCGGGGCCGTGGTCATCGTACATCTGGACCGTGGGCACAAGCAGGACATCTACGACCACAATCTCGACATCATATTAAAATATGGTGGCAAGTTCGACATGATAGGCATGTCGCTCTATCCCTACTGGGCCATGGAGGGGCATCCTGAGTTGCGTGCTGACGACATCATCACCGACTGCATGGCCAACATACGCCATTGCAGCGAGAAGTATCATTGCGACGTGATGATCACGGAGACGGGCTTCGAGGTAGACGAGCAGCATCCGGAGGTGATGGACGAGGGACGCCGCCAGTTGGCACGGGTGGTGCGCGAGGCACAGAGCCAGACCAACGGGCGCTGCCGTGGCGTCTTCTACTGGGAGCCGCAGTGCCTGCCCGGTGGCTACAAGCTGGGCGCCTTCGACAGTAAGGCTGCGCCCACGGCTATCATGGAAGGGTTCTTGGAATTGAGAATGGATAAATGATAAATGAGGGGTTTGAACAATTATTTTCGTTTTTTGGTCAGAATGTCTTGCTGTGTGTCGGTTTTTTGGAGTAATTTTGCAACCGTGAAAATAGGCAAAACTAAAAACCAAATAATAGTAAGAAAATGATGAACATGAAAAGAATGATGGTAGTGGCTGGCACGGTGCTCCTCGCATCGGCCGCCATGCCGACAGCATCGGCTCAGACGGCCGACGTGTTTGTACCCTACAAGACGTCCGACCTGCGTCTGCCCTCGGTGCCGCTTATTGTCAATGATCCCTACTTCTCGTTGTGGTCACCCTTCGACAAGCTGACTGACGGTTCGGTGCGCCACTGGACCGACATGGAGAAACCCATGGAGGGACTGCTGCGCGTGGACGGACAGAACTACCGGTGGATGGGCAACGGCAAGTCGATACTGCTGGACCCCATAGCCCCGATGTCGGATGCCGGCAGTTCGTGGACAGGACGGGTGACACATACCAAGCAGTCGAATACCAACTGGACGCAGCGTAGCTTCAACGACAGCAGCTGGAAGGAGGAGAAGGCAGCCTGGGGCACGCCGGGCGAATATCCCAATGTCAACAACAACTGGACGGACACCAACTCTGACATCTACGTGCGCCGCACCGTGACGCTGACGGCCGAGGACCTGCAGAAAGACCTGTGGATACAGTTCTCGCACGACGATGTGTTCGAGCTCTATGTCAACGGCACCCAGGTGATAGGCACGCCCGAGACATGGATACAGGGTGAGACCCATCAGCTGACGGCCGACGAGAAGCGCAAGCTGGTGGTAGGCGAGAATGTGCTGGCAGCCCACTGTCACAACACCTCGGGTGGAGCCTACATCGACTTCGGCCTCTTTGAGAATGTCTTCAAGGCCGGGGCCAACATCGTGACGGCTCAGCAGAAGAGCGTTGACGTCATGGCGACATCTACCTATTACACGTTCACCTGCGGCCCCGTGGAGCTCGACATCGTCTTCACGGCACCGATGGTCATGGACGACCTCGACCTGATATCCACTCCCGTGAACTACATCTCCTACCAGGTACGCTCTACGGACGGGCAGCAGCACGACGTGCAGTTCTATGTGTCGACGACGCCCCAGCTCTGCGTCAACGAGCCGGCACAGGCCGTCGATGCCAGCATCGTCACGCAGAACGGCATCAGCTATGCCAAGGCCGGCAGCAACGCCCAGCCCGTGTTGAAGCGTGGCGGCGACATGGTCACCATCGACTGGGGCTACCTCTACATCCCTGCCGTCAACGGTGAGGTCAGCGTCGCTCCCACAGCCACGATGGAGGGCACCTTCACCACGACGGGCAAGTTGGCTGCCTACGACGGAGAGGTGAAGAACCAGACGCCCTGCTACATGACCACCCTGGCCTACAGTCACGACTTCGGACAGGTGGCGCAGGCTGCCAGCTATATGATGATAGGCTACGACGAGGTGTACGACATACAGTATTTCCATAAGAACTACAAGGGCTACTGGGCCCGCGACGGCAAGACCATCTTCCAGGCTTTCGAGGACTATCAGAAGAACTATGCCTCGTACATGGAGCGCAGCAAGGCTCAGGACAAGGTCATCTACGACGACGGTCTGGCTGCCGGCAACCAGAAGTATGCCGAGCTGCTGGCCGGTTCGTACCGTCAGGTGCTGGCTGCCCACAAGCTGTTCCAGGACGACGGCGGCCGCATCATGTACTTCTCGAAGGAGAACAACTCCAACGGGTGCGTCAACACGGTAGACCTGACCTATCCCTCGGCACCCCTGTTCCTGCTCTATAACCCCACGTTGCAGAAGGGCATGATGCTCTCCATCTTGGAGTATCAGCGTGCCCACGGCTGGAATAAGGAATGGGCCGCCCACGACCTGGGCACCTATCCCCATGCCAATGGACAGGTGTACGGTGGCGACATGCCGCTGGAGGAGAGTGGAAACATCCTCATCCTGGCCGCACAGATAGCACGCATAGAGGGTAACATCGACTGGCTGCGACCCTATCTGAGCATACTGGGCCGATGGACTAACTATCTGGTAGGCTACGGACAGGACCCTGCCGAGCAGCTCTGCACCGACGACTTTGCCGGACACTGGGCACACAATGCCAACCTCTCCATCAAGGCTATCATGGGCATAGCTGCCTATGCCGAGATTATGAAGATGTACGGTCGTGAAGACCAGGCCGAGCGCTACATGGACACGGCCCGCAAGATGGCGCAGATATGGGAGATTGACGCCCGCGACGGCGACCACTACAAGCTGGCCTTCGACCGCAGCGGCTCGTGGAGCCTTAAATATAATATGGTGTGGGACAAGCTTTGGGGCATCAACATCTTCCCCAAGCAGGTCATTGAGCGCGAGATGAAGTACTACCTGACGAAGATGAACACATGGGGCGTACCCCTGGACAACCGCGAGAAGTACACCAAGAGCGACTGGCTCATCTGGGCAGCCTCGATGGCTGACGATACCGAGACCTTCGTGAAATTCAGCGACCCGCTGTGGAAGTGGGTCAACGAGACCACCGACCGTGTGCCTCTGTGCGACTGGTACTGGACCGACAGTCGCCACATGAAAGGCTTCCGTGCCCGTTCGGTCATCGGCGGCCACTGGATGAAGGTGCTGATGGACAAGTACTTGCCTGCCAGCGAGGAGACGGGATGGGCACCTCAGGGCTACAAGATCAAGACGCAGTGGACCAGTCAGGTAGACCCTGCTGCCCCGCTGCCCGAATATCCGCGGCCGCAGATGGTGCGCGGCGAGTGGATGAACCTGAACGGACTGTGGGACTATGCCCTCACCGGCGCATCACAGCGAACGATACCCACGGCGTGGGACGGCAAGATTCTCGTGCCCTTCCCTGTGGAGTCGAGCCTCTCGGGCGTCATGCGCACCCTCGACAAGAACAACTACCTGTGGTACCAGCGCTCGTTCTCTATCCCTGAGACATGGAAGGGGCGCAACGTGGTGCTCAACTTCGGAGCCGTCGACTACCAGGCACGTGTCTACGTCAACGGCACGCTGGTGACTACCCATACCGGCGGCTTCTCGGCCTTCTCGGCCGACATCACCAAGGTGCTGAAGGACGGCCAGAACACCGTCGAGGTGCTGGTCATCGACAATACCGACGAGGCCACGCAGCCCGTGGGTAAGCAGCGCTACAACCCCGGCGGCGCAGGCTCCATCTTCTACAACCAGGTGTCGGGCATCTGGCAGACGGTGTGGCTCGAACCTGTAGCTCCCAGCTACATCACCGACGTACGCACCACGCCCGACGTAGACCAGTCAAAGCTCACGGTGCAGGTCAGTGGCGTGAATACTACTGCCGCCGACCAGGTGAAGGTGACGCTGACGATGGGCGGCGCCACGGTGGCTACGGGTCAGGGCGCTCCCGGTGCTGACATCACGCTCGACGTGCCCAATGCCCGCCTGTGGACACCCACCAACCCCTGGCTCTACGACCTCGACATAGCCCTCGTACAGGGTGGGCAGACCGTCGACAACGTGAAGAGCTATGCCGCCATGCGCAAGATATCGACACGCCAGCTGGAGGACGGCGAGTGGCACCTGCAGCTCAACAACCGCGACCTCTTCCATAATGGTGTGCTCGACCAGGGCTACTGGCCCGACGGCCTCTACACGGCACCTACCGACGAGGCCCTGCTCTACGACATACAGAAGGCCAAGGACTTGGGCTTCAACATGATACGCAAGCACATGAAGGTGGAACCGGCACGCTGGTACTACCACTGCGACCGTCTGGGCATCATGGTATGGCAGGACATGCCAGGACTGGGACGCTCCGACGAGCCGTGGGTCACCCACGAGTGGTCCACCAAGACGGGCACGCAGACCTCGGCCGTGGAGACCAACTTCAAGCGTCAGTGGAAGGAGATCATCGAGCAGTTCTACTCCACGCCCTCCATCGTCGTCTGGACACCGTTCAATGAGAGTTGGGGTCAGTTCAGGACCAAGCAGATAGTCGACTATACACGCGAGCTGGATCCGACCCGACTCATCGACGCAGCCAGTGGCGGCAACCACGTGCAGGGCGTAGGCGACATGGTCGACCTGCATGACTACGACAACCCGCCCCACATCTACCTCTACGACCCGCAGCGACCCGTCGTGCTGGGCGAATACGGAGGACTGGGCCGCAACATAGAAGGTCACCGCTGGTACGACCGCAACACTACCAACTATTCTGACCATGCCAGCGAGGCACAGCTCACCAGTGCCTATGTAGAGCGTATCAACAGCGTGCTCGCCCTGGCACAGAACGCCACGGCCGAGGATGGGGGCAACGCCGCCTTCGGCGCCGCCGTCTACACGCAGATATGCGACGTGGAGACCGAGGTGAACGGCATCATGACCTACGACCGCGAACTGGTGAAGATGGACGCTGCGAAGGTGCGCGAGGCCAACCTGAAGCTGACCAATATCTACGGTACGGAGTCTGACGGCGTCATCGACGTGCAGCATTCCGCATCAGCGGGTGCCCTGCGCTACTACGACCTCTCCGGCCGACTCGTCAGTGCCCCCTCGTCCGTCAGGGGCATCCTCATCCAGCAGTCAGCTGCCGGCATAGTGAAGAAAGTGAAGAGATAGTAATTGAAAATATGAATAAGACATTCCTCCCCCTTATCGCCTTCGGCTGCATGATGTTGGCCCCGGGCAACGTCGCCGCTCAGGCAGAGTACGGCGCAGAGTACATCAAGATGACGGCCGAGCAGTCGCCCGTAGGCAAGTCTAAGCGCCCGGCCGAGAAAGACCGCCTCTTCCGTTCGAAGGTCATCGACCAGAAGATAGTCGAGGTGAAGAAGATACTCAAGGACAACCCCTATCTGGCCTGGATGTTCGAGAACTGCTTCCCCAACACCCTCGAGACCACCGTCCACTACCGCGTGAAGGACGGCGACGACGACACCTTTGTCTATACCGGCGACATCCACGCCATGTGGCTGCGCGACTCGGGTGCACAGGTGTGGCCCTATGTGCAGTTTGCCAACGAAGACCCCCAGCTGGCCAAGATGATACGTGGCGTCATACTCCGACAGATGAAGTGCATCAACATAGACCCCTATGCCAATGCCTTCAACGACGGCCCCACAGGCGGCGAGTGGCAGCGCGACCAGACCGACATGAAGCTGGAGCTCCACGAGCGTAAGTACGAGATTGACTCCGAGTGCTACCCCATACGCCTGGCCTACCACTACTGGAAGGTCACGGGCGACAACTCCATCTTCGGCGACGAGTGGCTCGCGGCCATCGACCGCATCCTGCAGACCTTCCGCGAACAGCAGCGCTTCGACGGCAAGGGCCCCTACCACTTCAAGCGCAACACCGACCGCGCCTTCGACACCGTGGGATGGGACGGCTGGGGCCATCCCGGCAAGCCCTGCGGACTCATCGCCTCGTTCTTCCGTCCCAGTGACGATGCCACGCTCTTCCCCTACCTCATACCCTCTAACTTCATGGCAGTCTCCTCGCTGCGCAAGTCGGCCGAGATACTGTCTACGGTCAACCACGACGCGGCCCGTGCCGATCGTTGCACGCAGATGGCCGACCAGGTAGAGCGGGCACTCAGGGAATATGCCGTCGTTGAGCATCCTAAGTACGGCAAGATCTACGCCTTCGAGGTCGACGGCTACGGCTCACACCTGCTCATGGACGATGCCAACGTGCCCTCGCTCCTGGCTATGGGCTATCTGGGCGATGTGCCCATGGACGACCCCATCTATCAGAACACCCGCCGCTTCGTGTGGTCCGAGGACAATCCCGCCTTCTTCCGTGGTAAGGCAGGCGAAGGCATCGGAGGCCCCCACGTAGGTCTCGACATGCCCTGGCCCATGTCTATCATGATGCTTGCCTTCACGTCGGGCGACGATCCCGAGATACAGCACTGCATCGAGATGCTCATGTCTACCGATGCCGGCACGGGCTTCATCCACGAGTCGTTCCACAAGGACGACGCCACGAACTACACCCGTCCCTGGTTTGCCTGGCAGAACACCCTCTTCGGCGAGCTCATCCTCAAGCTCATCGCCGACGGCAAGGCCGACCTGCTGAACCGCTGCCGCCGCGCCCAGTAGATATTCTGCGGATCATAGGATTTAAGGGATATTCTTTCTAAGGATTTTAGGATTTAAGGGTATTCTATTACCTGTTTTGGACATGCTTTTTGCTGACTTATAGAGTTGGTCAGAGTTTTCACCTATTTAGTATTTAAGAGAGTGGGGGAGTCGCGACGGCAAGGAGCCGGTGGCGACTCCCCCTCTGTTATGCAGTCATACGCCGTGAAATACGCTGATTGACTCAATCGTTGCATCGATTGAGTCAATTTTACTATAGCCGAAGAGGCTTTTTTAGTACTTTTGCCCCGAAAAATGTAGCTAAAAACCATAAAACTTATATAATTTAATAATGTAACGCATGAAACAAGCTATTTTTACATGGAAGTCTGCCGTGTTGATGCTGTTGCTGTGCCTGCCGCTGGGACTGAAAGCTCAGTCGGTGAAGGGTACGGTGACGGATGCCCAGAACGGTGAGCCGCTCATTGGCGTCACCGTCAGAGTGCAGGGCGGACAGGCAATGGCCGTCACTAACTATGATGGCCAGTACACGATCGCTGCAGGCAAGAACGACCAGCTGCAATTTACCTATATGGGCTATGTGCAGCAGACAGTAGCCGTGGCCGGACGCACGACGGTCAACGTGGTCATGGAATCGGACACTCAGATGCTCGAGGACGTGGTCGTCATTGGCTATGGTACGCAGAAGAAGTCGGACCTGACGGGTGCCGTGGCCGTGGTGGACATGAAGGAAGCCAAGAAGACGGCTGCCACCAACATCTACGAGATGCTGCAGGGACAGGTGCCGGGCATACAGGTGAACACCACCAGCGAGCCGGGTGCCATGAGTAAGGTGCAGATACGTGGTGTGGGCTCGTTCAACTCGGTAGGTCCGCTCTACGTGCTGGACGGTATGATTGTGAACGACGTGAACCACCTGAACCCCAACGAGATTGAGTCGATGCAGGTGCTGAAGGATGCCTCGGCCGCCGCCATCTACGGTGCGCGTGGTGCCAATGGCGTCATCATCATCGAGACAAAGAAGGGCCGTAGCGGCAAACCGTCGCTGGAGGTGACCGGCACATGGAGCATCAGCGACATGCCCAAGAAGCTCGACATGATGTCGTCGACCGACTTCATGCGATATAACGAGCAGGCCTACCTGAACGCCAATACCGAATGGCCCGCACTGGACTGGGCCAAGGCTCACGAGGGACAGCTGATACCTAACACTGACTGGCAGAAGGCTACCTACAAGACGGGCTTCACGCAGGACTATAACCTGATGTACACGCAGGGCTCTGAGAATGTGAACATGGCCATCGGTGCCGGCTACATGAGTCAGACGGGCGTCTTCGAGAGTCCCCGGTACCAGCGCTTCACCGCCCGTATCAACACCGATGCCACCTTCGGCATCCTGAAGATAGGCGAGAACATCACGATGCAGCACACCAAGACCAAGGAGACCATCGGCGGTTCGTTCATGGGTGCCATCACGATGCCCAGCGTCATTCCCGTCTACGACCCCGACGAGCCTGCCAAGCACAAGGGTGACCCGGGCTTCGGCTACGGTTCGCAGCAGTTCCCCACCTACACCTCGAACCCTGTGGCCAACCAGCGCCGCGAGGACAATACGGGTGTGAACGACCGCATCATCGGTAACTTATTTGCCGAGCTGACGCTGCCCTGGCATCTGAAGTATAAGTTCAACGTGGGTGTCGATGCCTGGTGGGGCCGCCACAGCTATTTCTTCAAGGCCTACACAATGCGTATGGGCTCGGGTGAGCAGCGCTATGACGACATCTACACTGACAACCGCGACCAGCGTGCCACCATCATCGTGGACAACACGCTGACCTACCAGAACTCGTTCGGCGACCACAACCTGACGGCTATGATAGGTCACACCGCCGAGGAGGTGAACTGGCACTGGCTGGAGGCTCAGGGCTACAACCAGCAGGTGCCCGGCCTGGCAGAGATCAACCTGGTGGGCGAGCAGAACAACATGGCCGGTAAGCCCGAGCGCCGCCGCCAGCTGTCGTACATCGGACGTATAGACTACAACTATGCTGGCCGCTATCTGGCTCAGTTCAACTTCCGTAGTGACGGCAGCTCGAAGTTCGGTCCCAGCCATCGTCGTGGTTACTTCCCCTCGTTCTCACTGGGATGGCGCATCTCGGAAGAGAAATTCTTTGAGCCTCTGAAGCAGGTCGTCGACAACCTGAAGCTGCGCGGCTCGTGGGGTAAGGTCGGTGACATGCAGTCACTGGGCAACTACAGCTATATCCCCACCATAGACCACAGCGGTCCCTACGAGGGCTACTTCGCCGTGTTCGGACCTTCGGGCAACGAGAATGTGCACTATGGTGCCACACAGTCATCGAAGGTGAACGTGGACCTGGGATGGGAGACGAAGACCACCACCAACATCGGTCTGGACTTCAGCCTGTTTAACAGCCGCCTCTACGGTACCTTCGAGTGGTTCAACGCCAAGTCTACCGACCTGCTGCTCAACGTGCCGCAGTCATGGGGTACGGGTATCTCGACGCTGTGGACCAACTACGGCGAGATGCGCAACACGGGTATAGAGCTCAACCTGGGATGGCGCGACAATATCGGCGACTTCAACTATAACGTAGCCGCCAACCTGTCGACCGTACGCAACGAGGTGCTCCGCATGGGTGATGCCTACGTGCAGAACGACTATACCCGCACTGAGGTGGGCCGCTCTATCAGTGACTTCTACCTGCTGAAGGCCGACGGCATCTTCCAGTCGATGGACGAGATCATGGAGTACACCACCAAGCTGGAGGACGGTACCGTCAAGGTCATACAGCCCAATGCCCAGCCTGGTGACGTGAAGTACATCGACGTCAATGGCGACGGCCAGATAGACGACACCGACCGCGACTGGTGCGGCAGCCCCATGCCTAAGTTCGAGCTGGGCCTGAATGCCAGCTTCACGTGGAAAAACATAGACTTCAACATGTTCTGGGCAGGACGCTTCGGCAACAAGATACTGAACGAGGTGCGCAAGAACACGCTCAACTTCAACGTGGACAACATCCCTGCCGACGTGACACCGTGGACATGGGACAACCCCTCGACCGAATATCCCCGTATGTATGCCAACTCTACCGACAACAACAAGGCCAGCGACCGTTTCCTGGAGAGCGGCAGCTTCTTCCGTCTGAAGAACGTGCAGCTGGGCTACACCCTGCCTCAGCAGCTGACCACCAAGGCTTATATACAGAAGGTACGTGTGTACGTGAGCGGCACCAACCTGCTGACCTTCACCAAGTATAAGGGCTACGATCCTGACATCATCTGTGGCGACGTCTACTATCAAGGTGTAGACTGGGGACAGTATCCTTCTATGCGTCAGGTGAACTTCGGACTGCAAGTGACCTTCTAAAGGAAATGTAAAAATGTAATAGTGTAATAATGTAAAAACGATACAAGATTATGATTAAGAACAGATTTAAACATATACTTGCAGTTGGTTCTGTATGGTGCGGCATAGCTGCAGCACCTGCACTGTTCTCCTCGTGCAGCGACGACTGGCTCAGCCTGAGCAATCCTTTCGAGGAGACTGCCGATACCTTCTGGGAGACCACCGAACAGTTTGATCAGGGACTGTCGGCTGCCTATTCCACATGGCGCCGCCCCGGCTACTTCAGCCGCTGGTTCCAGGTGCTCATGATTCTGCGTGGCGATGAGGGATGGAGCGAGAGTCCCAACCCCGAGTTCCAGGCTGATGCCAACTTTGTCATCTCGGCCTACAACTACGACGGCAACGAGGGTCTGAACCTGCCCTGGCAGGCTATGTATAACAGCCTGTACTACGTCAACCAGGTCATCGACAACATGAACTCGAAAGGCTACGGCCTCTTTGAGAAGAAGGAAGCCGACCAGATACTGGGTCAGGGCTACTTCATCCGTGGCGTAGCTTTCTGGGCTATCGCCGGTGTCTATGGCAAGGGTCCCGTGCAGACCAGCTCGACCGAGAACGGACCTATCGGCACACAGGAAGACCTGTACAAGCAGGCACTGGCCGACTTCACCCTGGCTTCCGAGCTGCTGCCCACATCGTGGCCGGCTGCCGAGAAGGGACGTGTCACCAAGGGTGGTGCGCTGGGCATGATGGCCCGCATGAACATGCAGCTGGCTGGCATGAAGTGCCACCGTCCGTGGGATGCTGCCTCGCAGAATGCCGACGAGGCCAAGGCCTACTGGCAGGCTGCCAAGAAGAACATGGAGGACATCTTCGCTCTGGGCATCTACGACCTGGTGCCCAACTGGATGGACAACTTCACCGAGGCCAACGAGAACAACCAGGAGTCGCTCTTCGAGGTGAACTTCAAGGATGGTCTCATCAATGGTAAGGAGGTGGGCAACCAGCGCCCGAAGTTCCTGGGCCTCTACCTGAGCGACGGTTCTGGCGCGTGGAACGACGGTTCGTCACGCGACTGGCTGCTCGACGAGTTCAACAAGGAGCGCGACAAGGACGGCAACGTCGATATGCGTAAGTTCCACACCCTGTTCTACTACGATGCCGCCGAGCCTCAGACCGCTACTGCCAACTACTACGGCAAGACGTGGCCCGAGTGGTGTGCCACCGAGGGATTCCCGGGCATGGACTTCCCCCACAAGTGCTACTGGAAGAAGTACACCAGCGTAGAGACCGACAACAAGACCGAGGACTACTCCAGCGGTGCCAACCTGCGCGTGCTGCGTCTGGCCGACATCTACCTGATGTATGCCGAGGTCATCAACGAGCTGGACGGCGACCGCAACACGGCCGTGGAATATATCAATAAGGTACGTCGCCGCGTCAATATGGCCGACCTCAATGCCTCTGCCTTCCAGACCTACGACGCCCTGCTCGAACAGATCAAGCACGAGCGCATGGTAGAGCTCTGCGGTGAGTGCACCCGCTGGTTCGACCTCGACCGCTGGGGCGACCTGCACGACCAGACCAAGGTGAACCAGCTGGCTGAGCGCGATGCCGACTTCCTGAACTACAAGGTAGGGCAGAATCACCTCTGGATTATTCCTAACCACGAAATCAACCTTTGGCCGGGACTCACGCAGAATGCAGGGTACTAATTAAGTGAAAAGTGAAGAGTGAAAAGTGAAGAATTTGCTACCGCTTTTCTAATTTAAGTGAAGAGTGAAAAGTGAAGAGTGAAGAATTTGCTTCCGCTTTTCTAATTGAGAAATAGAGAATTGAAAATTGAGAATTATATGAAGACTATCATTAAATTCATAGCAGCGGCTTTCTGCGTAGGAGCACTCGCCCCCATGGGAATGACCAGCTGCACCGATATGGGTGGCGACGGCATCGACTCGGTGCTGTGGCAGGGCAGCCAGAACCCAGAGAACAACAATTTCCGCAACCCCGTCTTCGATCCTTCGCTCGAGGGTGGTACGGTGGTGAAAGGTGCCAGTATGTATGTAGCCCTGTCGGCCACTACGCAGTGGAGCACGGGCCTGACCAACATCTGTCCCGCCCTGACCTCCACCAACCTGATGGCCTGGCAGCGTGCCAACGACGGTTTCACCGCCGAGGGTAACCCCACCTGGGGCGAAGGTCGCGTCAACTCTTTGTCAGCCGACTATGCACGTGCCGTGACTGGTGCTACCTATTGGATGTTCTACACGCTCGAAGGCGGCAACTCCATCGGCTCTGCCTCGGCTACTACGGCCCAGGGACCCTATACCGACCGCGGCGAGTTCCTCACGCCTGCCGAGGTGAATGCCACCAAGCTGGCCGACCCCTTCTTCTTCGTAGTGTCTACCAGCTACTACCTCTGCTATACGGCCGACGACGGTGTGTATATCGTGAAGATGAAGCTCAACAAGAACAACGGTGCCAGTCTGAACGGTACGCCTACGAAGATAGCCGCTGCCGGTATGAGCGATGTGGCCATCTTCCGCAAGAGCTCGTCAGAGATCTACCTGCTGGCTACGGTCAGCAACGGCTCGGGTACCGAGATTCGCTACGGCAAGGCCAGCGACATCATGGGTCCCTACGTAGACAAGAGTGGCAGCAGCATGGCCGACGGCAGCAAGGGCGAACTGCTCATAGAGAGCGGCTCGACGATGCTGAATCCCGGCAACCCCATGCGCGTATTCCTGAACTCTGAGCAGACCCATGCCTTCGTGGCCTACAATGCCACCGAGGCTGGCAACGGCCAGATGAAGAGCGGCTATGCCCGTCGTCCGATGATGGTCAGCCCCGTAGAACTGGCCGAAGACGGTTGGTTCAAGACCTCGGTGAAGGCCGAGAAGGGCTGGGCAACGCCTAAGTTCGAGTAAACATACTGATTGCTGGGAGTGTTTGGCTCAAACGCTCCCAGCGATTATGCTAATTACTGATATCCTTATTATTATTAACTTTAAAAACCAAAACGTTTATGAAGAAATTATTTACTTTAATGGCAGTGGCAGGCATGGCTATGACCGTGAATGCCCAGAACATCACCATTGGCAGCGTTGACCAGACGCTGGCCGGTGACTATGCAGGTGGTTTGGAAATCGACCTCAACAACGATGGTATCAAGGAGTTGCTGTTTTCTGGCAAGCCCAACTCGGATGTTGCTGGTAAGACGACTCTCCTCGATGGCGAAGGTAACGAGTATGAAGTGGATGGCAAGACTTGGGTGCTGAAGTGGAACGGCTCCAGCTACGACAAGCAGGAGATTGGTACTTCGGCCGACAGAATCTTTGGTATTCGTAACACCGTGATTCCCGCCGACTTCAATGGCGATGGTCTCACAGACCTGTTTATCGCCGGTGAAGGCTATGACTTCCCTGGTGTTTATCTCATGGACGAGAACGGTCGCTTTGCCAAGGATCCCAACTATGCTGTTCTTGACAAGGACAATAATGTAGTTTTTTGGAGACCTCGCTCTGCTGACGTTGCAGACTTCAACAGCGATGGTCTGCCTGATATTGTGACTATTGGTTGGAGTAGTGATGACTGGAAATACACTGGACCTAACAGGCAGTCTGGATGTGGCGTGCTCATCAATCAAGGCAACGGTCAGTTCAAGAACGTTCTCGAAACGGGTGTGATAGGTAATGGCGATGTAGACTTCGATTTTGCTCTCTGCACTGTTCGTGCCTATGACCTTAACAACGATGGAAAGCCCGACATTCTGCTGCAGGGTAACGTAGATAACGACGATGTGAAAGCTAAAACCAAAAATGGTAACGAGGTAGGACGTACTTTCATCGCCTATGGTAACCTTACTGAAGATGGCGAGGTAGGTTTCTATGATATGGAGCTGGCTACCAGCGTTGCTCACACCTTTGGTAATGGTAACATCAATGTGGCCGACTTCAACAACGACGGCACACCCGACATCTTTGTTACCGGTGAGTCGCCCGACGATGCTGTCACTGGTTGGGCTTACTATCCTCAGCTGCTCATGGGTAAGATTTCCAATGGCGAGGTGGGCTACACGGACAACACTTCGTTCGTAGCACGTGGTAAGGACATTCGTCCGCTGAACTCTACCAATGTCGGTGTCCGTTCTATCGACTACAACGGTGACGGATTCTATGACCTGTTCTATCTTGGTTGGACTGAGCAGATGCTCGATGGCAGTGGCAACACACAGTCTGGTTGGTTCCTCCCCGGTTCAGCTGCAGGTCTGACCAGCTATCAGCGTATTCCTGGTGCCTCAGAGCAGGGCATCTTCTTCCTCGACTATGGTGTGGAGGGCGCTCTGAACTATACGTTCACTGGCTTCCACGGCGATGCTACCTATTTCGCTGACGAGAGCGAATTCCCCATGGGTCGTTCGATGGTGTTCACCAAGAACCCCTGGAACGTGGCTGCCCGCCCCGATGCTCCTACCGCTCCTGCCGCTGAGGTCGATGGCAACAGTGTGAAGCTCTCGTGGACTGCCGCTGCTTCTTCGATGAAGAACGTCACCTACGAGTACTACCTGAAGGAGAAGACCACAGGTAAGATATACAACGGTGCTACCTCGATCATCGGTGGCGACAAGGACGGTGTGCGCAAGGTGCTGCGCGAGGGTAATGCTTACATGAACACCGAGCTGACCCTGACGCTGCCCAACGGCACCTTCGAGTGGGGTGTGCAGACAGTGAATGCTGCCCTGCGCGGTTCTGTCTTCGCTAAGGGTCAGGACATCGTGGTTGGCGACGGTCAGCCCCAGAGCATCAGCAATGTGAAGGCTGCTACTGCCGAGCTGACCATCTACAGCCTCGACGGCAAGCGCCTCGCTGGCATGCAGAAGGGCGTCAACATCGTGAAGATGAGCGATGGCAACGTAAAGAAAGTCGTGAAATGAAAAGATTCTTAATCCTCATGCTGACCAGCGTCATGGCGACGCTGGTCAGCTCTCAGACAATTATCGACATCAGTTTCGAACAGTATCCACCGCTGAAGGCTGTGGCTCAGACCGTCAGCGTGGAAATACCGACAGGTGGTATCACCATCGGCAGTGATGTCAGCGTGGACGGTGGCGACGGCGCTTACACCTATCAATGGACCAATGCCACCGGACAGATACTGGGTACCGACAAGACCCTGACCGTCAACCAGGTAGGCGACTACTACCTCATGGTCATCGACGGCCACCAGTGCCAGGTCAGTGTACACTTCATCGCCAATGCCGGCGAAGGCATAGAGCCCATCGTCACCGAGGGACTCATGCAGATACGTCTCTTCAATGCCAAGGGACAACATGTCAAGACTACTACCAGCATCAGCCAATGCTACGAGGGCCTGGCCCCTGGTGTCTACGTGCTGTGCTGTATATATAATGATGGCAGGGAAACCATCAGGAAAGTAAAAAAGTAATAGCCCACCCCAACCCCTCCCCAAGGGAGGGGCTTTAAAATGAGAATCGTTATATGGCGAAGAGAATACTGACAATTATTACATTATTTCATTTTTACATTTTTACATTTTGCTTCTGTGCCTTCGCTCAGAACACTGTGACCAACTATGTGCGCAAGGACCTGAAGACCACGCTGCGACTGAGCTGGAACAGCCAGAACTACGGCACCATACAGTGGCAGAAGTCATCGGACCAGGGCACGACGTGGACCGACATCAGCGGCGCCAACAGCCGTGAGTACGAGGTGACACCATCGGCCGACACCTACCTGCGCGTCGTGGTCAATGGCGATGAGGCTTGCCAGCCTTTTGCCGAGGTCCACGTGCTGAAGGTCGTCAACTTCAACGTGACGCTCACCGAGACGCAGAGCCGTCAGGCCACGTTCGAGGTGTCGGACGTGACCATCCCTGCCAGTGAGGTGGCCGAGTATGGCTTCGCATATAATTATAGTGGTGTAGGCCGCAACTATGCCAGCATGCAGCGCGTGGCACTGGGCACTCAGTTGCCCGAAGGCACTTTCGAGGCCGTCTGCCCGGGACTGAATCCCAATATGCAATACAGCATTCGCTTCTACGTGAAGACCCGTGACGGGTCGCTCATCTACGGCCCTGGCAAACTGGCCAAGACGCTGGAGGGACTGACGTGGGGCACCGAGGACTGGGCCATCACAAAGAAGAGCATCCAGGCCCGCTTCAACATTGAGGGCTACACGGGCAGCAAGCCTACCATGAAGTTCGAGTTGGGTCCCAGCAAGGACAACATGAAGTCGTACAACATACTGACCGACGATGCCAGTGCACATAAGTACAAGTCGATGAACATCACCGGACTGGAGCCCGGCACCACCTACTACGTGCGTGTGACGGCCGACGTGGACGGCGACGAGCAGGTGATAGAGAAGACCGTACGCACCATGACCGACTACAGCACCTATGCCGTAGACCCCACGGTGAAGGCTCCCAACCACCGCATCCGCTGGCAGGCCCACTCACAGGCCCTGCAGCTGAATCCCGACAACATACAGGCCGAGTATCCGCGAGTGCTCCGTGTGTCGAAGGACACGCTGCTGCTCACCTATCACGGTGGCGACGGCACCACCGGCAGCACCGACCACTGGCAGAACATCTACATGCACCGCTCTACCGACAACGGTAAGACATGGTCGGCACCCGAGAAGATACTCGACAAGTCGAAGACATGGCTCTCCAACAGCTGGTTCCGCTTCACCAATCCCGACATGGTGCGCCTGCAGAACGGCTGGGTGCTCTTGACGTGGTCGGCCAACGGTAACCCCGAGACCAACCAGAACTGCCAGGTGTTCGTGATGATATCCAAGGACGGCGGTCAGACCTGGGGCGACCCCATCACCGTATTGCGTGGCCGCTGCTGGGAACCGCAGATTGTGCAGTTGCCTGGCGGCGAACTGGAGCTGCTCGTATCGAGCGAGGCCTACTGGTGGGAGAATAGTCGCAACAACCTGCAGCAGGAGATAGTCTGCGCCCGCTCTACCGACAATGGTGAGACGTGGACCCAGCAGAAGCGTGCCAGCTACAATCCCGGCAAGCGCGACGGCATGCCCGTACAGGTGGTGCTGCAGGGCAACAAGGGCATCCTGTTCTCCTACGAGAGCATCAACAGCGACAAGAACCCCAGCATCTCGTGGCGACCACTCGACGGCGATTGGGACTCCAGTGACTGGGACGAGGTCATCGATGACCGCCGCTGGGTGTGCGACAACATCCGTGGCGGCTGTGCACCCTACGCCATACAGTTGCTGACGGGCGAGGTCGTCGTCTGCGGACATCTGGCTCAGAACGGAGCCGTTTGGCAGACCAACCGCACCCAGGTGTGCATCGGCGACAATACCGGTCACAACTTCGGTTCGCGTACCATTCCCTTCTCGTCGCTGCCCAGCGGTGAGGGTGCCTACTACAGCTCGCTGTTCCAGAAGGACGAGAAGACCATCTGGCTGCTCTACACCCACTCGAAGTACAACGGCACTGACTGCGTGAAGAACCGCGTCATGCTACTCGAGGGCACCATCACGGAGTATTAACAATCTGGCACAGATTACACGGATTTAACACAGATTTTGAAAAGCCGTGTCATCCGTGCCTAAAAATATAATAAATATGAAAAGAGTTCTTGCTTATTGCCTATTTCTCATTGGCTGTAGCACAGCAGCTATGGCCATCGACGTGAACTACAAACTGAGTCTGAAACAGCCAGGCAACGATGCCGTCAGCTATGCGCTGAAAGCCAATGGCCAGCAGCTGACCGCCGTAGGCCAGCAGTTGCCGGTCACCATCAGCCAGCGGCTCACCAGTGAGGGTGATGCCCAGCGGCTCACCGTCACGCTCACAGCCCGCGAGCGTGTCTACTTCAACCTGGGTGCCATGGCTGCCACGACGTTCGCTACTGACGATTGCGACTTCTACCTGCCCGGCTTCTGGTATCACAAGAACCTGCGTTCACCACGCGAAGCCCCTTCGTTCCACACCTCGAAGAGCTGGAACTTCCGTGAAGACCGCCTGTCATCGCCCCTGACGGGTGTCATCGACCTGAAGTCAGGCCGTACGCTCACCGTCATGCGAGTGCTCGATGCTCCCTGCGAAGGACTGACCACCCATCAGGAGGGTGAGGTCATCGTCAGCGGCAAGACATCAGTAGGCTACCTGGGCTTCGACAATGAGTCGGGTCAAGCCAAGCTGACCTTCGGCTATCCATATTTAGAAACCCCCCGTCGCTACATCCGCAAACTGACGCTCACTCCGTCCATCACAGCCTTTGCATGCCTGGATAAGGGCGAGACCAAGAGCATTTCGTGGATCATCCGTGAGGGCGAGGCCAAGGACTATGGCCAGTTTGTCAGCCAGACATGGGAGCAGTGCATGGACCAGCTGAACCCTCAGCCCGTACGTCCGCTCTACACTCCCGAGGAGATGAAGGCCCAGCTGGCCAACTACTTCCGCAAGGGCTATGTAGACAAGTATCAGCTGAAATATCACTCGGGCCACGGACTGCGTTGCGACAACTGCCTGCCTGTAGACCATGTGCAGCTGGGCTTCTGTGGCCGCGTGCTGCTCAATGGATTCAATGCCCTGGAGTATGGTGAGAAGACGGGCGAACAGCGCCTGGTCGAGATGGGCAACGAGATATTCGACTCCTGGCTGCAATACGGCTTTACGGCCCGTGGCTACTTCAAGGAGGACATGCACATTGCCCAGGGCATACCTGCCGACCAGGACTGCATACACAGCATCCGCCAGCAGTCGGAGGCCGTCTATGCCGTGCTCCACTATCTGGTGTATGAGCGTCAGCACGGTCGCCAGCACAAGGAGTGGGAGCAGAAGATGCGCCAGCTGCTCGACCAGATGCTGCTGTTGCAGAAGAGCGACGGCCACTTCCCCCGCAAGTATCGTGACGATCATTCGGACGTTGATGCTTCCGGCGGCTCCACACCGTCGGCTACCTCGACCCTCGTCATGGGCTACAAGTACTTCAAGGACAAGCGTTACCTGGAGGCTGCCAAGCGTACGGTCGACTATCTGGAGGAGAACATCATCTCGAAGAGCGACTACTTCTCGTCGACTCTCGATGCCAACTGCGAGGACAAGGAGGCTGCCATCAGCGCCGTCACCGCTACTTACTACCTGGCTATGGTCACCAAGAAGGCCGAGCGCCAGCACTACATCGACCTCTGCCGCCAGGCTGCCTACTTCGCCCTGTCGTGGTATTACCTCTGGGATGTGCCCTTCGCTCAGGGACAGATGCTGGGCGACCTCGGCTTCCAGAGCCGTGGATGGAGCAACGTGTCGGTAGAGAACAACCACATCGACGTCTTCGTCTTCGAGCTGCCGCACATCGTGGAGTGGCTGGGCAAGGAGACGGGCGAGAAGCGTTTCCAGCAGATACACGACGTCATCTTCTCGTCGCTCAACCAGTTGCTGCCCACGAAGGAGCGTCTCTGTGGCATCGGCGTGCCGGGCTTCAATCCCGAGGTCGTGCAGCACACGCACTGGGACTACGGTCGCAACGGCAAGGGCTTCTATAACGACATCTTCGCCCCGGGCTGGACGGTCGCTTCCCTCTGGGAACTCTACAGCCCGCAGCGTACCGACAGCTTCCTGAAGATGAAGTGACCGCACGCGCGACGGAGCCTGCATCAGACCCTTATCTGGCGTCTTTTGCGGTACAGGACAGCACAGGCAAGGGTACAGAACCCGACATTTGACGGTACGCAGCAGCGTGTTTTGCTATTGCTGCCTCCAGCCAGCAGTATTGCTGGCTCGGGGCAGCAATACTGCTGGCTGGAGGCAGCAATAGCTAAGTGCGGCACTCTGTACCGCAAAATGCGGCATCAGGTACCGTCACGCTTGGCGTCTTGTACCGCCAAACAGCTTGATTCAAGGTGTAAATGAGCTTTAGTCAGTGACCCCACCCCGGCCCCTCCCCTCCAAGGGAGGGGAGTGCCTACGGAGTCCTATGCAGCGGGTAAAGGGACAACCGCTCTCCTACAAGGAAGGGGCGTGCCTACGGAGTCCTATGCAGTGGGTAAAGGGACAGCCCCTCCCCTACAAGGGAGGGGAGTGCCTACGGAGTCCTATGCAGCGGGTAAAGGGACAGCCGCTCTCCTACAAGGAAGGGGCGTGCCTACGGTGTCCTATGCAGCGGGTAAAGCGGCAGCCGCTCCCCTCCCATGTAGGGGAGGGGCAGGGGTGGGGTCACTAACCTAATACGAAAGGCTTAGAAGTCGATGATGAACGAACCGCCGATGGTGAAATAATGCAGGTTCTTCTTCTTCTTGAACTCGTAGGGCTCCATGTCGGAACCTAAGCCTACAAACAGAGACTCGGCATTGGGGGCCGCTATCTTCATGTAGCGGTAGGGGTCGTACTTCAGCGTGAACGTCTTGCGGGCGTAGTCGTAGTCTACGAAGGCACGCCACGAAAAGTTCGATTTGTAGCGATAGGTCAGCGACAGACCAGTGCCGAAGGAGGTAGAGTTGTTGCCACCCAGCGTCAGGTAGTCCCATGTGACGGAATAATTCTGGTCAGTGGATCGCAAACGGTTGACGTCGAGGTTGGAGATGCGGCCGTCGGTGATGGTCATGGTGTAGCCCAGGTCCTTGACATTTCCTGAGAACGAGGCATCGACATCGAGTTCCTGTGTCATGCTGCGGCCTATGAGCAGTTTGGAGCCCAGGTGGAAACGTTCGCTCAGCGGTATGTTGAAGTAGACACCCACGTTGGCCGAGAACTCCGTGAGGTGGTCGCTCTCGATGGTAATTTTCTCTTCCTGCACCATGCGGGGGTTGCCGTTGTTGCCCATCAGCACGTCGTTGACCACCTGCTGCTTCTGCTCCCGTTCCTCCTGCGTCATGTTTGGATTCGAGATGTAGTAGATGTTCATCAGTTCCGTTCCCAGTGAGATGTTGTCCTTGCGCGTCTGTTCTGCAAAGTCGTTCCACTTCTTGGCGGTCATAGCCCTGACGCGCAGACGTCCGCCCACACCTACATATTGATTGAAGAAGTAGGCACCCTCGGCATCGACAGCCGTGGCTGTGCTGAAGCTGACCTTCATGTTGTGGCCCTCGGAGAAGTCCAGCCTGTCGATTTCGTAGGCCAGGTCGTCGCGGGTAAACTCGAAGTCGTGCGTTCCTATGCTTGCACCCATGGAGATACCGAAGAACGAGTGGCTGCTGGTAGACATGGGGCGGTCGTTGCGCAGCAGTCCCTTACCCTTGAAGATGATGTCGCTGAGGAAATAGCCCAGCTCGGTAGACATGATACCGATGCCGGCACCCGAGAGCACGTCGCTGATCCAGTGGCGGTTGTTCAGTATACGCATCACGCCGGTGGCCGTGGCTATACTGTAGCCTGCTACAGAGAACCAGGGTGAGCGCGTCAGTCCGTACTCCTTGTGTAGCAGCGTGGCACCGACGAAGGATGTGGCCGTGTGGCCCGATGGCCACGAGTTGCGTGAGGTGCCGTCGGGGCGCATCTCCTTGGCAGTGTACTTGATGGTATTGACCAGTGCGGCCATGATGCCATAGGAGATGGCGGTGCTGGTCAGCAGCCGTGGCCAGTCAGACCGTCCCTCGAGGCCTGCCAGTTTCAGTCCTACGACGGCAGCCGGCCCGAAGTACTGTGTGTAGTTGTCTATCGACGATTTGAAGTTGGTTATCAGTCGGGTGTTGGGGTGGAACTCGTCCTCGTAGTTCTGGCGGAATTTGACTTTCTCGCTTTTGATGATGATACCTGCCACGAACAGGGGTACGCCGACGAAGGTTACGTCATCGAGGAATCGATAGGGCTTAAGTCCGGGATTGGTCTTCTGCTTGAAGAAGTCGAAATCCATTTTAGGCTCTGGAGTCATCATGTTGACAGCGGGCTCAGTCATCATGTCGCCCTGCGTCATACTCATGCCGTCCAGCGTCAGTTGCACGTTTGATTCAGGTAGTGACATACGTAGAGGCTCTATTTGCCGATAGTCCATTTGTGCGGCTTGTGTATAGACGGACACAGCAAAGAGCAGCGAGAGAAAGATATTTTTCATAAATTAAGGTGATATTGTTAGTTTTTTTTATAGAAATATATTAACTATTACAAGTCCATGCTGCCAAACTGCGGCATGTTGTCAGTGGTCCACTTGATGGGCTTCAGGTGGATGGTGCGTACCTCGCGGTTGTTTTCGCGCTTCTTCACCTCGTAGAGCATCAGCGTCTGCTGCCCGTCGGTAGAGGGGAAGACCGAGATGTTAGACGAGCTGACAAACCCCAGCGAATCGGCACCAAACTGCGGCTCTGACTCCTTGCGCCACACGTTGGGGTCCAGCAGGTTGGCGCTGGCAGGGGCATGGAGCAGCCCCAGCGTGCTGTAGACCGTCCAGATGCCGCTGGCAGAGTAGGCCACAAAGATGCGGTCGCCTGAAGGTGAGAGGAAAGGGTGCGGGTTCTCGTTGACGTAGATGGGGTAGGCCGAGCGGTTGCCATTGGGGTTGATCCACTGCCGTTCCCATTCGTATTCGGGACTGGAAATCATGACGCGCTCGCTGCTGACCGTCCAGGGATTCTGCATCTGCGCAATGTAGATGCACTGCGTCTCGGTCTCGGCACGGCGCTTGGGCCATCCGCTCCACAGCAGATAGAGCTTGCCCTTCACGTCGATGACGCTGGGGTGTATGCCATAGTTCCATTCGTCGTTGGTCTGCAGCGTGCCTTTCATCACGAACTCGCCCGTCATGGGGTCGTCGGTCTGGCACTCCATGACGTAGAGTTGGTGGTTGTCGGTGTTGCCGTCGTCGGCTTCGAAGTACAGGTACCAGCGGTCATTGAGCCTGTGCAGTTCGGGCGACCAGAAATGATTGCCGAAGTCATCGGTCGCTGTCCATACGACGCGCCGTTTGGCTTCGGTCAGCTTCTCTATCTCGCCGGTCTCCCAGATGGAGATAGAGTCACCTGTAGTACACTGCATGGTGAAATAATAGTGGCCGTTGTAGGAAATGGCGTATGGGTAGCAGCCTTTATTCAGCAGCATGGTAGACGGTTGTATGGGTTTCGTCTCATGGCTACAGGCAGTCAGAATCATGCTGACGATGCACAATAGTAATATATGGTATACGTTACGTATCATTTTTTCAAAAGGATAATAATGTGTTTATTGACCCTGCAAAAATACAAATAATAATTCAAACAACAAAAAAATTGAACCATTCGTGGACCCGAAGAGGCAAAAAAATGTGAATTGAACGGTTTTTTTCTTGTTTTGATTAGCTATTTTCCTTCTATCAGAAACTTTTTTTGTTATTTTGCATCCAGAATTGATAGAAAAAGAATATAGTTTTAGTAGTTAGTTAATTTTGGTTAGTAGTCAGTTTTCAATGGGATTGGTTCTTTTAGGTAAAAGATTGTGAATATTGGATGACACCTTATTTTGAAATAGTAAGAAACGAATAATAACTAAAAAACAAAAAGAGAGTGTATATGAAAAGAATCATGATGACCTGCTTAGGTATGATGGCATTTGCTGTTGCAAGCATCGCCCAGTCACCAAGTCTGTTCAAGCCCTATAAGACTACAGACCTGAGGTTGCCGTCAGTGCCTTTGATAGTCAGTGACCCTTATTTCAGCATCTGGTCGCCCTACGACCAGCTGACCGATGGCACCACTCGCCACTGGACTAATGATGAGAAACCCCTGGAGGGACTGTTGCGTGTAGATGGTAAGGTGTACCGGTGGATGGGTGCCGAGCGTGCCGTGCTGGAGACCATAGCCCCTATGGCCGACGAGGAAGCATGGGAGGCCGACTACACCCGTAAGGTGCAGCAGAGCGGTTGGGAGAAGCCCGACTTCAAGGCTGACGGATGGAAGCGCGGCAAGGCTGCATGGGGCAGCGACGGGCTGAGCTTCGTCAACACACATTGGAGCGACCTGAACAGTGACCTCTACGTGCGCCGTACCGTCAACCTGAAGGCCAGCGACCTGCAGGAAGACCTGTACATCGTCTATAGCCATGACGATGTCTTTGAGCTGTATATCAACGGCACCAAGGTGGCCGACACCGGCGAGACTTGGGTAGAGGGCGTGAAGCTGCACCTGGACGGCAAGCTGAAATCGCTGTTGCATGCCGGTGAGAATGTCATTGCAGCCCATTGCCACAACACTACGGGCGGTGCCTATACCGACTTTGGCCTGTTCAAGAACCTGAACATTGGCGGTGAGAATATTGTGAAGGCTCAGCAGAAGTCGGTCGACGTATTAGCCACCAACACTTATTATACATTTATATGCGGTCCCGTTGAGCTCGACGTAGTGTTCACTGCGCCGATGCTCATCGACGACTACGACCTGCTGTCAGCACCTATCAATTACATCTCTTATCAGGTACGCGCGACCGATGGCAATGAGCACGATGTGCAGCTGATGGTGACTGCTACGCCTGAGCAGGCCCTCAACAAGTCGAGTCAGCCCACCCGCACTCAGCTGGCGCGCGAGCAGGGCGTCGTCTATGGCAAGACGGGCACCATCGAGCAGCCCATCCTTGCCAAGAAGGGCGATGGCATCTGCATTGACTGGGGATACTTCTACATGCCTGCCATCAACGGACAGGTCAGCATGGGTACGGTCGACAAGATTCATGTGGACTTCGCCCAGCACGGCAGCATCATGCCCGAGCATGGCCGCCGCTACATAGACAGTAAGAAAGCATCGCAGATGCCCCTGCTGAGCTACGTCCACAATTTTGGTAAGACGCAGCAGAGTGCCAGCTTCATGATGTTGGGCTACGACGAGATACAGGACATAGAGTATATGTACAAGCGCTACAAGGGCTACTGGGCCCATGGCGGCAACGTCAGCATCTTCCAGATGTTCAACCGCATGCGCTCTCAGTATGCCAACATCATGCAGCGCTGCCGCGAGTTCGACAAGCGCATCTATGACGACGGACTGAACAGTGGCGACCAGCAGTATGCCGAAATACTGTCGGCCAGCTACCGCCATGTCATCGCTGCCCACAAACTGTTTGAGGATGAGGACGGCAACCTGCTCTTCTTCTCGAAGGAGAACAACTCCAACGGTTGCGTGAACACCGTCGATCTGACCTATCCCGAGGCTCCCCTGTTCCTGGTGTACAACCCCGAGCTGCAGAAGGCCATGATGACCTCTATCTTCGACTACTCCCTCTCTGGCCGCTGGACCAAGCCCTTTGCTGCCCACGACCTGGGCACATACCCCATTGCCAACGGACAGGTCTATGGTGGCGACATGCCCCTGGAGGAGGCCGGCAACATGCTGACACTGGCTGCCCAGCTGTGCAAGATAGACGGCAACACCAGCTATGTAGACAAATACTGGCGCATCATCACCACCTGGGCCGACTATCTGTCGGACAACGGACAGGACCCTGCGAACCAGCTCTGCACGGATGACTTCGCCGGTCACTGGGCTCACAATGCCAACCTCTCCATCAAGGCTATCATGGGTATAGCCGGCTATGCCGAGATGGCACGTATGAAGGGACTCAACGATGTGGCCGACCGCTACATGAACCGCGCCAAGGAGATGGCTCAGCAGTGGGAGAAGGATGCCCGTGAAGGCGATCACTACCGTCTGGCCTTCGACCGCAAGAACACCTGGAGCCAGAAGTATAATATGGTGTGGGACAAGCTGTGGCAGACCAATGTCTTCCCCGAGGGAACCATGGACCGCGACGTGCAGTACTATCTGAAGAAGCAGAACAAGTACGGACTGCCCCTCGACATCCGCAAGGACTACACCAAGAACGACTGGATTATGTGGACGGCCGGTATGGCCAAGGACAAGCAGACGTTCCTGAAGTTCGTGGCACCCGTCTACAAGTACATGAACGAAACCCAGAGCCGCGTGCCTACCAGTGACTGGTACGACACCAAGACCGGCCTGATGATAGGCTTCAAGGCCCGCTCGGTCATCGGAGGGTTCTGGATGAGAGTGCTTGTAGACAAGCAATAGCAACGACATCACGAAATATTGCTCTGAATAATAATAACTAAAACCATTTGATATGTTACTAACGAAACTGAAAACCACGTCGTTAGTCATTCTCTCGACCGTGTTCGTAGGCTTGGCAACTACCAGTTGCGAGTCTTCGGCCACGGTTGAAGACTATGTAGGCGTGCAGACCTCGGATCCCTATGATCCGTCGAAGCCAGTGACCGTCACAAAGTTCAATCCTACGAAGGGTAGTGTCGGCCAGCAAATCTTCATTGCCGGAAGCAACTTCGGCAACGACTCTTCTATGGTGAGTGTCACCATTGGCGGCAAGCAGGCCACCGTGGTGAGCGTCAAGAACCATGCCATCTACTGCTACCTGCCTGGTGCTGCCTATGATCAGATAGACGGTAACAAGCTCTTTGCGTCTGTACAGGTGACCGTCGGTGGCAAGGGACAGAAGGAACAGACCGGCAAGGCGGCCGACCGCTTTGAGTACGAGCGTAAGATGGTCGTCGGCAAACTGTGCGGCAGGAACTACGAGCGCGAGGAAGATGCCGTCTGGATTGACGGTTCGTTTGATGAGTGCAGCGGATTCAAGAACGACGGCGTCATGCAGTTCTCGCCCTACAACCACGACCAGCTCTTCGTGGTCTACGACCAGGAGCCTCACTTCGGCACCGTGGCCCACGGCATACAGCTCATCGACCTGAAGGAGCAGACCGTGAAGACCATCCTGCCCCTCAGCAAGTTCTCCAACCAGCGCCTGCGTACCATCGACTTTGCTGTAGACCCCTTCATGTACAATGAGGACGGCACCTATGCCTACCGTGAGGTGCAGTCTATCGACGAGAACGGTCATCCCATGACCGACGAGGAGGGCAACCCCGTGATGGAAAAGACCAGCTTTGCCCCCGAGGGCTGGGACCTGACGGCTACCCCCGACCAGAAGAAGTGGCGTGAGCACCTCATCATCTCGGCCGATAACGACAACAGCCAGTATCGTGCAAATTCTGTCTATATCGTAGACCGTGATCCCAATGGCGACTTCGGCAATAATTCTGTCGTCCGTCAGTTGGCCAACTATCGCCAGTGCAACGGTGCTTCGCTCCATCCTGTCAATGGCGAGCTCTATTTCACCAGCTTCACACAGGGTGAGGTGCTTCGCCTCGACATGAATAAGTACTGGAAAACCATCCTGCCCGACACGCTGGGCGGCCTCGGCACTTCGTGGTCACCCTATGTCAACGACAACCTGTACAATGCCTCTACGGAGTCGTCAAGTGGCAGCGGTGCTTTCGAGAAGCTCTTTACCATACAGGATACCAACTGGGAGTTCCAGATTGATATTCACCCCTCAGGCAAATATGCCTATATAGTGGTCATCAACCGCAACTATATCCTGCGTACGGACTATAACGAGGAGACCAAGAAATTCTCGGCTCCCTATCGTATAGCAGGCGACATGAGCCACGAGGGATTCACTGACGGTGTGGGTCTGTCCGCACTGCTGCGCCGTCCCTATCAGGGAACGTTTGTCAAGAACGAGCAGTACGAGGCTGAGGGTCGCGATGATATTTACGACTTCTATTTCTGCGACTCACGCAACGATGCCATCCGTCTGCTGACACCCGAGGGTATCGTGAAGACATACGCTGGCGGCAGTGCTGCCACCCACTCTGACGGTAATACCTACGGTAACGAGAACGGTGAGTTGCGCGACTTCGCACGTTTCCATCGCCCCACAGGCCTGGTCAACGATGTGCACCGCGATGCCATCACCGGCGAGAATACGTTGATATTCTACATCCTCGACACCAGTAACTTCCAGATTCGCACCATTACGATGGAAGAGAACTTAGAAGCAACAGAGGGGAATGAGTGAAAAGTGAATAGAGAAAAGTGAATAGTTATGAAAAGATATATTATAACACTGCTTCTTGCGCTAAGCACGACATTGGCGGCGCTGGCACAGAAGGAAATGAACATAACGGGTGTCGTCACTGACATCGCAGGTGAACCCGTCATTGGCGCCAGTGTCATCGTCAAAGACTCGAAGGGACTGGGTACCATCACCAACTACGACGGTGAATATAAAATCAAGGTGAACCAATATCAGACGCTGGTGTTCTCGTACATCGGCATGAAGACCACGGAGGTGCTCATCAAGGATCAGACCAAGGTGGACATCGTGCTCGAAGAGGACGTGCAGAATGCCGTCGACGAGGTGGTGGTCACGGGTATGGGTTCGCAGAAGAAGCTGACTGTCACCGGTGCCGTGACCACGGTGAAGGTGGCCGACTTGAAGCACTACAGCACGTCGAACCTCACTAATACGCTGGCAGGTAACGTGCCGGGCATCATGGCTTTTCAGAAGTCCGGTCAGCCTGGTAAGAATACCTCTGAATTCTGGATTCGCGGTATCTCTACCTTCGGTGCCAGCAACAAGGCCTACATCCTGGTGGATGGCTTTGAGCGCGACAATATCGATGACATCAACATCGAGGATATCGAGAACTTCTCGGTGCTGAAGGATGCCTCGGCTACGGCTATCTATGGCTCCAAGGGTGCTAACGGCGTTATCCTCATCACCACCAAGCATGGTAAGGCCGGCAAGGTGCAGATCAACGGTAAGGTGGAGACCTCTTATAATACGCGTACCATCACACCTGAGTTCGTTGACGGGTTCTCGTATGCCAACTACCTGAACGAGGCGCGTGTCACCCGCAACCTGGGCGTGCTCTATCAGCCCGTGGAGCTCGACATCATCCGCGAGGGTCTCGACCCCGACCTCTATCCTAACGTGGACTGGCAAGACCTGTTGCTGAAGGACGGTGCCATGAGCTACCGCGCCAACGTCAACCTGAGCGGTGGTGGTGAGACGGCTCGCTACTACGTGTCAATGGCCTACACCGAGGATGAAGGTATGTACAAGACCGACCAGACGCTGAAGGACAAGTACAGCACCAATGCCAACTACAAGCGCTGGAACTACCGCATGAACGTCGACATCGACGTCACCAAGACCACCTTGCTGAAACTTGGCGTCGGCGGCAACCTGAACAAGCGCAACTCTCCAGGCATCGGCGACGACAAAGTGTGGGGACAGCTCTTCGGCTACAATGCCCTGTCTACACCGCTCATGTACAGCAACGGCTACTATCCCGCCAAGCCTGTCTACAGTACAGAGGAGCGCGATGGCGTCACCTACTACACGCTGGATGAAAACTACATCAACCCGTGGGTCAGCTCTACGCAGACAGGTTACAACAACGAGTGGCAGAACACCATTCAGACCAATGTCACACTGGAGCAGGACCTGAGCTTCATCACCAAGGGACTGAAGTTTACGGGACGCTTCGGATTCGACACTTACAATGAGAATGCCATCCATCACCATCGTCTGCCGGCTCTCTACAGTGCCCGTTCGCGCAACACGGAGACCGGACAGATGGACTACCAGATGGTACAGAGCCCGCAAGACATGAACCAGACGACGACCAATGCCGGTAACCGCAGCGAGTTCCTCGACCTGTTGCTGCACTGGGACCGCCAGTTTGCCAAGGCTCACAACCTGGGTGCTAACGTGAAGTTCACCGAGAACCAGTACATCACCACCCAGAACCTGGGCGATGACATCAAGAATTCTGTGTCACGTAAGAACAAAGGTCTGGCAGCCCAGTTCACCTACGACTTCATGCACCGCTACTTCCTGGACTTCAACTTCGGCTACAATGGCTCTGAGAACTTTGCCGACGGTCACCGCTGGGGCTTCTTCCCTGCCTGGTCGGTGGCTTGGAACATCGGTGAGGAGCCTTGGGTGAAGAAGATTGCTCCCTGGATTGACATGTTCAAGATTCGTTTCTCGAATGGTAAGGTAGGTAGCGATGCTACAGGCGACAACCGTTTCCCCTACCTCTACACCCTGTTAGGCTCTACTACGCAGTTAGAGCGTGACGAGGGCGGCGGCGGTAATGGCTACACATGGGGCCAGAACCACACCAACTCTTACGGCGGTGTACGCTATCGCCAGGTGGCCTCTGAGAGCGTCACGTGGGAGGTGGCACGCAAGAATGACCTCGGTATCGACCTGGTACTTTTCAATAACAGGTTCTCGCTCACCTTCGACTACTTCCACGAGAAGCGTACCGGCATCTACCAGGAGCGTCGCTTCCTGCCTACGACCGTCGGTCTGGAGTACTGGGCTATCAATGACGTCTGGAACTACCCGAAAGCTAACGTCGGTTCAGTCACCTCGAAAGGTTTCGACGGTAACTTCCGCTACGAGGAGCGCTTCGGCGAGGTGGGTCTTACCGTGCGTGGTAATATGACCTACTCGAAGAACGAGATAGGTGAATACGACGAGGAGAACAACGTCTACCCCTATCAGAACCAGCATGGCTATCGCGTCAATCAGGTGCGTGGCCTCATTGCCGAGGGACTGTTCAAGGATTATGACGACATACGCAACTCACCCGTACAGGAGTTCGGTGCCGTACAGCCCGGTGATATTAAATATAAAGATGTGAATGGTGACGGTGTCATCAACGATGGCGACCAGTGTGCCATCGGTGCCACCAACCGTCCTAACCTCATCTATGGTCTCGGTGTCTCTGTGACATGGAAGGGCTTCGACTTTAACCTCCACTTCCAGGGTGCCGGCAAGGCCACGTCGCTCATCTTTGGTAAGAATGTCTATGCCTTCAGCGAAGGACAGTGGGGCAACATCTTCAAGGGCGTGCTGGAGAACCGATGGGTCGACAGCGAGACAGCCCAGATGCTGGGCATCCCCGCCAATGAGGATGTCAACGCTGCATATCCCCGTCTGAGCTATGGCGGCAGCGAGAACAACTTCCGTGCCTCTACCTTCTGGCTGCGCGACGGTCGCTACCTGCGTCTGAAGAACCTCGACATCGGTTATACGCTGCCGAAGGCTCTGGTCAACAAGATTCGTTTCCAGAACATTCGTATCTTCGTTCAGGCTACCAATCTGTTCTTCATCTCGAAGAAGTTCAGCACATGGGATCCCGAATCTCTGCCCGACCAGCCCCGCGGTGAGGACTACCCCATCACGAAGGCCGTCACCGTCGGTCTGCAAGTCAACCTCTAAGCAATTGATAATTGATAATTGACAATTGATAATTATGAAGACTATAAATATAAAAAACCTACTGCTGGCTACAAAAGTGTGCTGCGGTTTTGCCGCAGCAACAACCAGCTGCACCGATCTTGATTCGGATAAATACTTCGGCGACCGCAAGACCTTGGAGAGCGTCTTCACCGACGAGATTCAGGCCAACGCCTGGCTGGCACATGCCTACTCGTTCCTCGACGGCAGCAACTTCGAAGTCTGCTCCAAGGGTGCCACTGGTAATGACGGCGGCAACTGGAATCCCTTCAACTTTGCCGACGACATGTACTATGGCGACCGCGATAATACATACGGTGACTCCAAGGATGCCGACTATGCTTCGTACAACTCGTTCCGCGAGGGCAACTATACCGAGGCTGTGGGCCAGAATGCCTGGGTGCGCTGCTATCAAGGCATCTACCAGGCTTCTATCTTCATCCACAACATTGGCATAAACGATAAGCTGAGCAAGGATCAGATAGAGGACTACCGCGGTCAGGCCCGCTTCGTGCGTGCCTACTATTACTGGCTGCTGCTCCGTAAGTTCGGACCTGTGCCCATCATGGCCGACGAAGGTGCCGACTACACGTTGGAGTACGACGAGCTGGCTACGCCACGTTCTACCTATGAGGAGTGTGCCACCTACATCGCCGACCAGATGCTGCAGGCCTCGAAGGAACTGAAGTACTACAGCCGTGATGAGAGCAACGTGATGCGTCCCACCATCGGAGCTGCCCTGGCCACCCGTGCCATTGTGCTCACTTATGCTGCTTCGCCTCTGGCCAACGGTCAGTTGCAGAACGGACAGCATCCCGCTAATGTCACCGACGACATTGCCAAGCAGTTGAAGAACTTCGACGGCACGCCACTGCTGTCGCTGACCTACGACGAATCGAAGTGGGCACGCGCTGCTGCTGCCTGTAAGGATGTCATTGACCTGGGTGTCTACGACCTCTATACCGATGGCTTCGACGACCAGACCGAGGGTGGCGAGTATCCTAAGAGCATCGCTCCTCCTTACGATGTTGAGTTCTCTGACAAGAACTGGCCCGACGGTTGGAAGAATATCGACCCCTATAAGTCGTATTGCAAGCTGTTCAACGGTGCCGTGAGCCCTGCCAACAACCCAGAGCTCATCTTCACTCGTGGTAACATGAACAAGAATGACCATGACAATGGTATCGGTTCGCTGGTGCTCCATTCCATGCCTGTCTCACTCAACGGCTGGAATACTCACGGCATGACTCAGAAGATGGTGGATACCTACTACATGAAGGATGGTTCTGACGTTGACGGTATGTACAGCGAATGGCGTCAGGCTGGCGATGCCGGCAATGACCGTCCCCGTCCTACGGGATTCATCACCCGCGACGAAGCCCGTGCCAATGCCTATCCCGAGGTGCCTGTTTGGCATCAGGGCAACAGCAGTGTGCAGGCCCAGCAACGTCTCAACATATCTCTCCAGTATGTGGGACGCGAGCCTCGTTTCTACGCTTCGGTAGCCTATAGCGGCAGCGTATGGCAGATGCTGGATCATCCCACCAACACGATGTGGGGCACTCAGGTGGTGTACTACCGTGCCGGCACCGATGGTGTGAAGAACTCTTTCTCCCACCTGCGTACAGGTATCGGTATCAAGAAGTACTACAATCCCCACGACTACATCAACGCTCAGAATAGCTACGACCACATCTGCGAGAAGTACGAGCCTGCCATCCGCTATGCCGACATCCTGCTGATGTATGCTGAGTGTCTGAATGAGTTGACCGAGGGTCAGACCTTCGTCCAGAAGGACTGGAAGGGCAATGATGTGACCATCACGGGCCGCAACCTGCAGGAGATGAAGCGTGGCATACGTCCCGTCCGCATCCGTGCCGGTCTGCCCGACTATACCGATGCCGTATACAGCAGCCAGAACGACCTGCGCGCCAAGATCAAGCGCGAACGTATGATTGAGTTCATGGGCGAGGGCAAGCGCTACTTCGACCTGCGCCGCTGGATGGATGCACCTGTCGAGGAGAACAAGCGTATCTATGGCTTGAATGTCTTCCAGACATCGCAGCACAAGGACGAGTTCATGCAGGTCATCCCTGTCTACAACCTCTCGGCTACGTTTACCGACAAGATGTACTTCTGGCCCATCTCGTTCACTGACCTGAAGCGCAACAAGAACCTGGTACAGAACCCTGGGTGGAAGTACAATGACTAAGAATAATTGAGAATTGATAATTGAGGATTGATAATTATGATTAGTAAAAGCATAAAAAACTATCTGCTGGCTGCAACAGTGTGCTGTGGTTTTGCCGCAGCAATGACCAGCTGCAACGACGAGTGGAAGGACGAGCAGTACGAGAAGTACATCAGCTTCAAGGCTCCGCTCAACGATAATGGTGTGACGGCCGTCTATGTGCCCTATTCACGTCACAACGATGACGGGTCGCTCACCTACGGACAGGGCATCTCGCACTACGACCTGCCTGTCATCGTGGCCGGCTCTACCCGCAACGAGAGCAACCTGACCGTCCATGTAGGCCATAGCGACACCCTGCAGACCCTGAACTATGAGCGCTTCGGCAGTCCTACCTATCGTGCCGACATCACCGACCTGTACTACAAGGATATGCAGCAGTTTGCCAGCTATCCTGAGACTATGCAGATCAATAGCGGCGAGGACGTAGGCCTGTTGCGTATCAAGTTCGACTTCAACAACATCGACATGGTCGAGAAGTGGGTGCTGCCCATCGAGATCAAGCCCGACGGCAGCTATCAGGCCCATCCGCGTAAGAACTACGCCAAGGCTATGCTGCGCGTCTATCCCTACAACGACTATTCGGGCAACTACTCGGCTACGACGTTGACCATCACTAATGCCGACGACCCCGACAATGCCACCGGCATGGAGACGGCCCGAGGCTATGTCGTCGATGACAACACCATCTTCTTCTATATGGGCAACATCGATGAAAGTCGTGTAGACCGTCGCCACTACAAGGTGTTCTTCCGCTTCACGCCGACCAACGAGGAAGGCAATCAGGGTACTGTCGAACTCTATACTGACAATGGTGATAAGAATCTGTTCCAGAACAAGGGTACAGCTACTTATCGTGTCTATGAGCAGATAGACGAAGTACGCCCTTACCTGTTGCATCATTACATCATCATCAGCGGTATCGACTATGACTATACCGACTATACCTCTGTAGCTGACTATCCCATGGCCTATACCGTGAAGGGTATCCTGACGCTCGAACGTCAGCTGAACACCCAGATACCGAACGAGGATCAGGCTATTGAGTGGTAAAACAAATGATTATGAAGAAAATACTGATAGGACTATTATTGACGGTCTCCGTGGGCACTCAAGGTGCCACGGAGCCCGTTGATTTTGTGAATACCCTGGTGGGCACGCTCTCCAAGCACTCGCTCTCTACAGGTAACACTTATCCGGCCATTGCCATGCCCTGGGGCATGAACTTCTGGACTCCGCAGACAGGACGCATGGGCGACGGCTGGCAGTATGTCTACACCGAGGACAAGATTCGCGGTCTGAAGCAGACGCATCAGCCCTCGCCGTGGATCAATGACTATGGGCAGTTTGCCATCATGGCTACTACGGGAAAGCCCGTATTTTCGGAGGACGGGCGTGCATCGTGGTTCTCGCATAAGGCCGAGGTGGCCACACCTTATTATTATAAGGTATACCTGGCCGACTGGGACGTAGTGGCCGAGGTGGCACCTACCGACCGGGCTGCCATCATCCGCTTCACGTTCCCTGAAGCACAGCAGTCTAATATTGTCGTCGATGCTTTCGATGGCGGTTCGCAGGTTAATGTGAACACCAGGGAGCGACACATCACTGGCTTTACGGTCAAGAATAGCGGCGGCGTACCACAGAATTTCCGCAATTACTTTGTCATCGATATAGACCATGACTTCGCCCTCGCCAGCAAAGAGGAAGGCCAGCATCAGGGAGCAGTCATCACACTGCCCACACGTCGTGGTGAGGTGGTGACGCTGCGTGTGGCCTCGTCGTTCATCAGCGAGGATCAGGCCTGGCAGAACCTGAAGGAACTGGGCTCGCGCTCGTTTGAACAGGTATGTGCCGACGGCCGGCAGCGCTGGAACGACGTGCTGGGACGCATTGAGGTCGAGGACCACAACATCGACCATCTGCGCACGTTCTACTCCTGCCTCTACCGTTCAGTGCTCTTCCCCCGTGCGTTCTACGAGATCAGTGCCGAGGGCAAGCCTGTTCACTATAGTCCGCATACAGGCCAAGTGTGTCCGGGCTACTATTTCACCGATACGGGTTTCTGGGACACCTTCCGCTGTCTGTTTCCCCTGCTCAACCTGGTCTATCCGGAGATGAACATGAAGATGCAGGAGGGACTGGCCAACTGCTATCGTGAGAGTGGCTTCCTGCCTGAATGGGCCAGCCCGGGTCATCGTGGCTGCATGGTAGGCAACAACAGCGCCTCTGTCGTGGCCGATGCCTACCTGAAGCTCACTGTGCCCGATGGCTCCTCCGTCGGGAATCCCCCCTACGATATCGAGACCCTCTGGCAGGCCGTAGTCCATGGTGCCAATGCCGTGCACCCGCAGGTTGGCTCCACAGGACGTATGGGCTTTGACTACTACAACCGTCTGGGCTATGTGCCCTACAATGTAGGTATCAACGAGAGCGTGGCCCGCACGCTGGAGTATGCCTACGACGACTGGTGTATCTATAAGCTGGGACAGGCGCTGGGCAAGTCGGAGAAGGAGCTGAAGCCCTTCCGTGAGCATGCCATGAACTATCAGAAGGTCTTCGACCCGGAGAGCAAGCTCATGCGTGGCCGTAATGAGGATGGCACATTCCAGTCGCCCTTCTCGCCGCTGAAGTGGGGCGATGCCTTCACCGAGGGCAATGCCTGGCACTATACGTGGTCGGTATTCCACGACCCCGAAGGTCTCATCCGTCTGATGGGTGGCAAGGATGTCTTTGTGCAGATGCTCGACTCTGTGTTCACCGTTCCCCCGCTCTTTGACGACAGCTACTATGGCGGTGTCATCCACGAGATCCGCGAGATGCAGATTATGGGCATGGGCAACTATGCCCACGGCAACCAGCCCATACAGCACATGATTTACCTCTATGACTGGGCCGCTCAGCCCTGGAAGGCGCAGCAGCGCATCCGTAAGGTGATGGACCGCTTCTATACTCCGGCCCCCGACGGTTATTGTGGCGATGAGGACAATGGGCAGACCTCTGCTTGGTATGTCTTCTCGGCCATGGGCTTCTATCCCGTATGCCCCGGCTCGGGTCAGTATGCTTTGGGTACGCCCTATTTCGACAAGATGACCATCCATCTGCCTGCCGGCAAGACGCTGACTATCAAGGCCGACAATGTCAGTCACAGCTACATCGGGGCAATGACCTTCAATGGCCAGTCTTACGATAAGAACTATCTGGAGCACAGCGACCTCATCAAGGGTGGACACATCAGCTATCAGATGCAGGCTCAGCCCAACCGCCAGCGTGGTACGTCGTCAGATGCTGCGCCCTATTCGTTCTCCAATGAGAAAGGTAAAAAAGTAAAGAAGTAAAAGCATATAGACTATGAGCAATATCAATCATTCGTTGAAAAGCAAGAGGTGGAAGTATCTTGTCTTACCATTCTGCCTTCTCACGTTTTTACCTCTCTCGGCTGCCGCGCAGACAGCCGAGGCCCTGCAGGATCTGCAGCGGGCCATCCTGATGGTCGATGCCACGATGGAGCACTCCTTCACCGGTGGCACCAGCTATCGTATGTACGATACTTATAATACCGCCACTAAGGCTGGCAGTGGTACGGCCGATGTGTGGCCCTATACGGCTGCACTCGAAGCCCACTGTTCGGTCATCGAGGCACTTACCATACTGAAGGATGAGGCTCCGCAGCTCTATGCCGACCACTACGACCGCTACGTCAATCGGTTGAAGCAGCTCTACAACGCCCTGGACTACTATCGCGGCACTTATACCCTTAATTCGTATGCCCAGATCAAATCGTGGAGCGTCTACGGAGTGCATCGTGGGGGCTCGAAGGGTACGGCTGCTGTCACGGGCATTGAGAATGTCTATGATGACCAGATGTGGATATGCCGCGAATTGGTGCGTGCCTATAAGCTCACCGGCGACAAGGACTATCTCAACAAGGCCGAGTATCTGGCTAACTACTGCATAGACGGGTGGGACTGCTGTCTCGATGCCAATGGTAACGAGTATGGCGGCATCTCGTGGGGACCGGGCTACAACTCCAAGCACTCATGCTCCAACGGTCCTGTCATTCAGCCCCTCGTGTGGCTCAGCGAAATCTATAAGACCGACGACGAGCAGGCCGACCTGCGCTATTTCTATATCCTGCAGGATGGCACCCGCACCAACGAGATGCGCCGCCACAGTGATGTCTATCTGGAGATGGCACGCAAGGTCTATGCCTGGCAGAAGGAGAAGTTGCTCAACAAGTCGACGGGCGTCTACTGGGACATGCTCGGTGCTGTCATCGGCGATATTCAGTATGTGGGTGAGGGACGCAACAAATACCGTACCCACGTTGATTCACACGGACCTTCAGGCACAGCCTACACCTACAACAGTGGTACTATGCTGGCTGGTACGGCCGAGCTCTACCGCGTCACGGGCGAGGACAGCTACCTGACCGACCTCAATGACCTTGCCAAGGCTTGCTGGCGTAATTTTGCCAAGGGCCGTCGTATCGATGGTGTCACCTTCTTTGAGTGGCCTACCGACGAGAAGGCCGAGAGTGGTTTCAACACCTGGTTCGACGATGTGCTGATGCGTGCCTATGTCGACGCTGCCCCTTACAATACCACTGTCTACAACGGCAAGACGCATGCCGAGGATGTGCTCCTCTCGTACGAGCAGAACCTGAACTATGCTTTCGAGCACCACAACCGCGACAACATGTTGCCCATCCACCTTATTGATGGCTGGGGCGACAATGATGTCACCAAGGGCTTCCATCAGTTGGCCTTTGCCTCTGAGTATGCCATGATAGCCGTGTGGCGTCAGCGTCAGGCTATCGCTGCCCAGGCCATCCGCACACTTCCCGCTGAACGTATCCAGACACAAAAAACCTACGACTTGGTCGGCCGACCAGTCGTAGGTTCTTCCCCTGTCAGGGGCATCAGCATTGTCAGCGGACGGAAAGTCTTCAGACGCTAATGATGTAGGTATTTATCGCTGCCATAGAAAGAATGGCAGTTCCTCGGAGAAAGAATGGCAGTTTCTTGGAGAAAGAAGGTCACTTCTCCAGTGAGATGGTTTCCACGTCTATGTCTTCGTTGAGGAAGATGCAGGCTTGATCCTTGAAACGCGCGGCATTCTCGGTGGTGAGATAGTGGGTGGTGCCATGCTTGGAACAGTGCGCTTCTATCTCGGGATGTCGCTCCAGGTAGGACTGTAGCGAAGTCGCTACATAGTCACCTTGGGCGATG
>JAFUSV010000130.1 GCA_017467565.1 Prevotella sp. | reverse complement strand
TTGATGGGCCACGACAGGGGGCGCACCTTGATTTCCAGTTCCTGCTCCAGCTCGTCGAGCAGGTCGAATGGGTCGCGTCCCTCGCGGTCCATCTTATTGATAAAGATGATGACGGGTGTCTTGCGCATACGGCAGACGTTCATCAGCTTGCGCGTCTGGGTCTCCACGCCCTTGGCACCGTCGACGACGATGATGGCCGAGTCGACAGCCGTCAGCGTGCGGAAGGTGTCTTCGGCAAAGTCCTGGTGACCCGGCGTGTCGAGGATATTGATCTTGTAGGCCTCACCCTGTCCGTCCGGACTGTAGTCGAACTCCATGACCGACGTGCTGACCGAGATACCACGCTGTTTCTCGATGTCCATCCAGTCACTGGTGGCTGTCTTCTTAATCTTGTTGTTCTTCACTGCACCAGCCACCTGTATCTGTCCGCCGAAAAGCAGGAACTTCTCGGTGAGGGTGGTCTTACCGGCGTCGGGGTGTGAAATGATGGCGAACGTACGCCTGCGGTCTATTTCCTGATTCATATTTTAGCTTAATAACTTGACGCATTCGGCCAGCGAGTCGTACCAATGGGGTATGTCCAGGCCGAAGGTCTGCTTGATCTTGGTCTTGTCGAGTACTGAGTAGTGAGGACGGGTGGCTGGCGTTGGATACTCCGAGGTATGCAACGGACGCACCCGACAGCTGTCGATGCCACCCAGCCGGTGGATGGCCAAAGTAAAGTCGTACCACGACGTAACGCCCTCATTTGTATAGTGATAGATGCCTGCCGTTACACCTTTTTCTATGATAGTAAAGATGGCGCGAGCCAGGTCGCGGGCATAGGTCGGCGTACCTATCTGGTCGAAGATGACGCCCAGTTGCTCTTTCTCTTTGCCCAGCCGCAGCATGTTCTTCACGAAGTTGTTGCCGAACGTGGAGTAGAGCCAGGCCGTACGGATGATGAGCGTGCGGCTGCAGAACTTCTGCACAGCCAGTTCGCCTGCCAGCTTGGTAGACCCGTACACACTGTTGGGGCACGGGGTGTCGGTCTCCACGTAGGGCACGTGATGAGTGCCGTCGAAGACATAGTCGGTGCTAATCTGTATGAGCCAGCCGCCGCGCTGCTCGATGGCGTGGGCCAGATAGGCCGGTGCCTCGGTGTTGAGTGCCGTACACAGCTGTCGGTTGTCCTCAGCCTTGTCTACTGCCGTATAGGCAGCACAGTTCACGATGCCGTCTATCTCATGCTCGGCTATGTATTGTCCTACGGCCGACTGGTCGGTGATGTCGAGTTCCTGCACGTCGGTATTGTAGTACACGTGCTGCGGATACTGCTTTTCAAGCAACTGTATCTCGTTGCCCAACTGACCGTTACATCCTGTTATCAGTATATTCATGTATAAGCCCCCTAAGTTAGGGGGTTGGGGGTCTGACCAAGCGTTTATCAGACCTGCTTTTGAGGATTATCACTTATGAGGGGGAGGGGGACTCTGCGCTTGTTCAGACCCCCACCCCCCTCGCTCGGCTTTGCCGCTTGGCTTGCCAAGAACTTAGGGGGCTCTATGGGGTAAAAAGCGGCTCTTCCTTGTCCTGCTTATAATAGTCGGACAGCATGCCTACCAGGGTGGTTATCTCCTTGACGGCATGCTCCGTGCTGGGAGAGACCTCCTTCTTCTGCAGGCGCAGCATCATGACGCCGTAGAGGGCATTGAGGCAGGTCTCCACCTCGCCCTCCTCGCGGTTGGCACCACGGTTGCGCAGCTCTACGATGAAAGGCAGCACCTTGTAGTAGGCAGCACTGTAGAAGGGGAACTTAGACGACGAGAGCAACTGCTGATGGAGCTCGCTGAGCAGCTGCAGCGTCACCTTGTTGATTTGCAGGTGGCCCTTCTCGCGGCATCCCTCCTCGTTCATCATCTTGATGAGGTTGCCAAACCAGTCGGTCTCCTCCTCACGCTGCTCGTCGGTATAGTCGAAACGGGCTATATATTCCCTGCGGATGCGTGACAGCGAACAGTCGAAGGCACGTATCGTGTCCTCTATCTGCCACATGTAGAACAGATACTCGGCAATGTTGCGCTGACGTAGTTCGTGTGCAATAAACATATAATATAAATAAGGTGTACTTAGAAGATGCGATACAGATTGGTCACCGTGCCGAAGAGGATGATGACGCTGATGAGGATGACCACCACACCGATAATCTGGTTGATGATGCGGATGCCGTTCTCATCGAACTTGGCCCTGATCTTGTCGATCAGCCACGTCAGCCCGTACCACCACAGCAAGGCACCGCCCACGATGCTGGCAAAGCCCACCAGCATCTCGAAGGGATGGTGGGGCAGCACGAAGGCAAACTGCGCAAACAGCGCCACGAACAGGAAGATGATGAGCGGATTGGAGAACGTGACCAGGAAGGCCGTCCAGGCATTGTGCCACAGGGTGCCCTTGTTATTATGGGACTTGCGTATGTTCTTCGTGGGGTCGCTGCGGTAGGAGTAGACGCCGAAGGCCAGCAGCAGCAGGCTGCCCGCTATCTGAATGTAGAAGCGCGTCTGGTCGTTGTTGATGATGTCGCCCATGAAACTCATGCCGTAGCCTGTCAGGGCAGCATAGATCATATCGCTGGCTGCAGCTCCGCAACCTGTCACGAATCCATACCAACGCCCCTTGTTCAGGGTGCGCTGCACACAAAGCACGCCGACAGGTCCCATGGGAGCCGAACAAATCATGCCAATGAGCATGCCTTTGAAGATGAAATCCAGTATATTCGGAACAATTATTGTCATAGTGGATGCAAAGGTACGACTTTTTGGGGAGTTAAAGCTATCGAAAGGAGTTAAAGAGCACACAACATGAGCGAAGTTAAACAAATTATTGTAACTTTGCATGCAGAAAGACAACGTATTAAACACTAAAAATCATTATTGTATGAGTACACAACAAGGAATGAAGCCATACGTCATTGGCTTGGACTTAGGAGGAACTAACTCGGTGTTCGGAATCGTAGATTCGAGAGGTGAAATCAAGGCTACCACTGCCATCAAGACGGGCGGATACGACTCGGCCGAAGACTATGTAGAGGCCTGCGTCAACGCGCTGCAGCCCATCATCGAGCAGGTAGGCGGCATTGAGACCATCAAGGCGATGGGCATCGGAGCACCCAACGGCAACTACTACAACGGCACCATCGAGTTTGCCCCCAACCTGCCCTGGGCACACACCTGCGTGGTGCCTCTGGCCAAGATGTTCAGCGACAAGCTGGGCGTACCTGTGGCTCTGACTAACGACGCTAACGCTGCCGCCATCGGCGAGATGGTCTACGGCGTGGCTCGCGGCATGAAGAACTTTATCGTCATCACACTGGGCACTGGCGTCGGTTCGGGTATCGTCGTTAACGGACAGCTGCTCTATGGCAGCGACGGCTTTGCAGGCGAGCTGGGACATGTCATCATGCGCCGCGAGAACGGACGTCCCTGCGGTTGCGGACGCAAAGGCTGCCTGGAGGCTTACTGCTCTGCCACCGGCGTTGCCCGCACGGCACGCGAACTGCTGGCCACCACCGACCGTCCCTCGCTGCTGCGCGAACTGAACCCCGAGGAGATTACGTCGCTCGACGTCTCCATCGCTGCCGGCAAGGGTGACGAACTGGCCAACGAGATATACGAATTTACGGGTAAGATGCTGGGCGAGGCCTGCGCTGACTTCGCAGCATTCTCTTCGCCCGAGGCCTTCATCTTCTTTGGCGGCATGACCAAGGCCGGCGAACTGATCATGAAGCCCATCCGCGAAGCCTACGACAAGCAGGTGCTGAAGATATTCAAGGGCAAGGCCCAGTTCCTGGTGAGCGGACTGGACGGCGCTTCGGCAGCCGTGCTGGGTGCCTCGGCTGTAGGTTGGGAAATCCAGTAAGCACTCTTACACCAAGCAATCATAACCCCGAGCTTGCCTGAACAAGTTCGGGGTTTTTACGTTCACCTTTTCCTTCTGGGAGTAAGAGGCCTGCTTACTGGGAGCAAGTGGGCCTGTTGCTGGGAGCAACCGGCCTTCTTTCTCAAGGCGTCATCTGACGGTGATGTGGAAACAGGGTTGCTTGTACTCGTACTTCACGTAGCAGCGCTCCTGCTGACGCAGGTCATCGAGCACTTCGCTGAGTATCTGCTTGAGCCGGGTCTCCTGTATATTCTCACGCCCAGGACCGTCGGGGTCGCAGACGACGGCAAAGGTGTTGTAGTTGATGTCGAACGTCGTACCGTACAGATGGCACGACCGCTCGGTGGCGTTCTTGTTCGACAGGCGCAGACGTGCCACATCCTCCTCGGTCCTCAAAAGGCTGGACACGACGAGACGGCACATGGGCACACCCTTCACCTGCAAGCTGTCGAAGAAGTTGGAGCCTATCTCCTGCAGCAACACGGCAGCACGCGGCACCAGGTAGGGAATGCTGGCATTGAGCTTGGCCACATCGTAGTAAGGCGACTCTCCCACATACACCAGCTCGCGCATACGCTTTTCGGCATCGGCCCTGTTCTTGACAGGAGGCACGCCCCAGTGACAGGCAGCCTGCAGCTGCACGTGGTTGCTGTCGGGGAACGCCGTAGAGTACTGGGGCACACTCACGATGCGATGATAGCGTCCGCCATCGGCTACATATTTGGTAGATGCCATAGGCCGCGATGCAGGTACGGCGTAGGAATCGGGCACTTCGACGGCCACCTCCTCTCCGTGTACGTCAGCGAGCATGTCTGGAGCCGCAGTCTCCGTGCTGTCAGCCTGTACCTCAGCCTCAGCCTCAGCCACATTGCCGGCGGCATCCTGACCGGCGATGCCCGGAAAGACACAACGCACGAGTGCCAGCACCATAATCAAGATACCAAGCGTTTCAAGAAAGCGGTTTTTCAGTCTGACTGTTGCCATGTTCTTTTTTTGTTTATGGGCGCAAAGGTACAACAAAAAGTTGAAAGATAGGGCCTAAAGGCAAAAGTTAATAGTTAAAAAATGCCAATATTAGGAAAAACATCCGCCAAGCTACCTTTAACGTTCAAGCTTTTTTGTATCTTTGCATCCAAAATAAGAAAACCTATGAAGCATATCAGAAACAGACTGACCCTGCCCAACGACACCAATACCATACCCCAACTGGCGGAGTTTGTCGAGGGCATAGCCGAAGAACTGGAGCTGGACATGGAGGTAACCATGGGCCTGAACCTGGCTCTCGAAGAAGCTGTAGTCAATGTCATGAACTATGCATACCCCAAAGATACTCAGGGAGAAATACTCATTGACGCCATGTCGGACGACAACAGCCTGAAGTTCGTCATCACCGACGAGGGCGTGGCCTTCGACCCTACCGCTAAGGGCGATGTAGACATCAACCTGTCGGCCGAAGACCGACCTATAGGCGGACTGGGCATACATCTGGTACGCCAACTGATGGACAGCATAGAATATGAACGCAAAGACGGACGCAACGTCCTGACACTATCGAAGACGATACCTAACTCATGAGCAGCATCATCATACTCGGACTGAACCTGCATGCCTGGATCACTATTATCTGCATCCTGGGCATCTTCTTGGTCTTGCTACGCTTACACATCCCGACCGAAGTGGTGTTCTTGGCAGCACTCACCATACTGCTGGTTACGGGCGTAGTCACCGAGGAGGAAGGCATGGCCGGATTCGGTTCTGAGCCCGTAGTCATACATGCAGCCTTCTTCGTCATCATTGCCGGACTCATGCAGTCGGGCGTGCTCTACTGGCTCACCAAGCATGTGCTGGGCGACCCCAAGAACTATCGCGACGCACTCGTCAGGCTGTCGGTGCCTATCGCGGTGCTGGGAGCCCTGCTCAACGCCGTCAACATCGTTGCCCTGTTCATCGATGCCGTGAAGATATGGGCCAGGAAACTGAATATCGCTCCGTCCAAGTTGCTGCTGCCACTCAGCTATGCAGCCACACTCGGAGGCATGTGCACGCTGCTGGGCAGCTCGTCCAACATCTTGATAGCCGGTCTCTACCTCAGCAAGACCGGACAGCCCATGAACATCTTTGCCCCGCTGGTGCCGGGACTGGTACTGACCGTGGTCGGCATCCTGATGGTGATAGCAATGAGGAAACTGATACCTGACAGGGTGTCGCCCGAACAGTCGTTCGAATCTACGTCTGACTATACCGTCGAGCTGCTGGTTCCTACTGACAACGAGTCGGTGGGCATGACCGTCGGCGAGGCCAAGCTGAAACAGGTCAAGGGCGGTTCGCTCATTGAGATTGTGCGCTTCGATAAGGAAATCATCATGCCCGTGGAGGACGACGAGTTCATACTGGGCGGCGACCGCCTCATCTATGCAGGACAGATCAACGAGATACTCAACCTGAAGAAGACCCACGGGCTGGTAGCTGCCGACCACCATGTGTACAACATCAACGAGATAGACAGCAACCGCAAGATGCGCACGGCCTACGTCGTCTATGGCAGCGACCTGATAGGCAAGCGCATAACGGAAAGTGACTTCGAAAAGGACAACGACATGGTGCTGGTGGCTGTGGCACGACAAGGGAAGCGCGTCAACGGACAGCCTCGCGAAATCAAGCTGCAGGCTGGCGACACGCTGCTGCTGGAGTGTCCGCCAAAGAACGACGAGCTGCTGCAGGAGAGCACCAAGCACAGCCTCACCTTCTTCGACTCGCACTTCGTGCCGCAGCTGGGACCGCGCACGGTGACTGCCGCCATCCTGCTGGTGCTGATGTTCATCCTGTCGTCCTTCCACGTGATGCCGCTGATGGCTGTCATGATGCTCACAGCCGGAGCAATGCTGGCCACCAAGTGCTGCCGCATGAAGAACGTCACCAAATACATAGAATGGGACCTGCTGCTCATACTCGGCACCACGGTGGTATTCTCGATAGCCATCACCAAGACGGGTATATCCTACAACGTGGCCAACTATCTGCTCAGCTTCTGCGGCCACAACCCCTACATGGTCATGGCGCTGATGTGCCTGCTGGCTTCAGTCACCAGCGAGTTTGTCAGCGACGTAGGCAGCGGAGCCATCTTCTTCCCTATCGTATGGCAACAGGCCGAGCTGCTGGGATGCAACCCCATGCCCTTCGTCATGTCGCTCATGCTGTCGGTGACCATCAGTTTCTCATCGCCCATAGGTTCCAACACCCACATGCTCATCTACGGACCGGGCAGCTTCAAGTTCACCGACTTTGCACGCCTGGGCATACTGATGCACCTGGTACTGCTGGTCATCTGCCTGATTGTCGTCAATATCATCTATCCTATATAAACATATTAACAATTAAATATATTCAGAACAATGAAAACAACATTCAAAGAAGAGAACAACGACTACGTCATGTACTTTGAGGGACGACTCGACACTGCTGCCGCTCCCGAAACAGAAAAGGAGATACAGCCTCTGATGAACTGTGACAACCACAACATCATACTGGACTGCACAGCCCTGGAGTATATCTCATCGAGCGGACTGCGCATCTTCCTCAGCATCCTCAAGAATGCCAAGGCCAAGGGCAGCCATGTCTATATACGCGGCATCAGCGACAGCATACGCAAAGTATTCACCATGACGGGATTCTACAACCTGTTTGAGTTCAAATAAAAAAAGAGAGGTATCAGCACCATGATGGAGTTTCACCTGGATCCGCATTGCGACGCTATCCTGCAGGAGTTTCGTAACAAGAGGGACCTGTATGTCCTCCTGGAACGGAAAGCTACCGACATGCTCATGCAGGCCCTCAACAAACAGGGCCTGTACATCACCGCCATGGAGCATCGCATCAAGACCGAACACTCGCTGGCCGGCAAACTGGAACTGAAAGGCGCCAAGTACAAGTCGCTCGCTGACATCACCGACATCCTGGGCATGCGCGTCATCACGTTCTACACCGACGATGTCGACAAGGTGGCTGCCATCGTGGCACATACCTTCGACATCGACTGGAACAACTCCGTCGACAAGCGCAAACTGCATCAGCTGGACAGTTTCGGATACAACTCGCTGCACTATATCTGCCGACTACCCCAGACGGTCATCGACGAAACGGGACAGCCGGAGCTGGCCATGATGCGTTTCGAGATACAGATGAGAACGGCCCTGCAGCACGTATGGTCCACACTGGGACACGACACGCAGTATAAAGGCAGCATCAATGTGCCTCAGGAGTATCTGAGACAGTACAACCGACTGGCGGGCATGCTCGAACTGATAGACGACGAGTTCAGCAGACTACGGACGACGCTCATCGACTATCTGCGCAACATGCAGACGCTGGTCAACACAGGAAAACTCGATGAGGTGCCTCTCACGCTGGACGCCTTCCACAGATTCCTCAAGCTCTCTCCCTTCGACCGGCTCAACCAGCGCATCGCTGCGGTCAACCAGGCTGAGATCATACCGGCGCCCATCGTCAGGTTCCTGCCCGTCTTCCAGTCATTTGGATTCAAGACGCTCGGCGACATCCAGCAGTTCATCAACGAGAACAGCGAGGATGCCTACAACCTGGCATTGGCCCAACTGGCTGTCACCGACTTCGACATCATCTCCGAGAACGTAGGCCCGCAGAACCTCTGTGTGGTACACGTCCTGAAGAATGGTCAAGGGGTCAGCGAGATCAAGGCTGTCTTCGACATCATCAACGGCGAACAGGACACCAACATCATGTTTGCCGAGGCTATCATCGACGAGGCCAAATCACTTTCATTCATGCAAAAAAACACTTAAACTATGAATCCGGACAACAACCTCAAACCCATACGCATCGACCTGAACGACTACGACTATGCAGGCGAGGGTGCCAACGGTGCCAGTTACAACCACAAGACTGACCCCAGCGTGATGATGAAAATGTACTTCCGTAACTTCGAGGCGGCTGCTCTGGAGTTGGAACTGTCCAAGAAGGTCTATGAAGCCGGCATACCGACACCCGAACCCGGCGACCTGGTGACTGACGGAGAACGCATGGGCATCCGCTTTCGCCGAGTCATGGGCAAGACATCATTCGCCAGGGCGGCGGGCAATCATCCCGAGCAGGTAGTGACGCTGGCCCAGACGTTTGCTACCATGTGCCGACAGCTGCACAGCACGCACGTGGACACCACTCTGTTCCCTAACGTGAAGGACCACTACCTGAAGCTCTTGGCCGACAATCCCTTCTTTTCGCCCGAGCAGAAGAATAAGATGCGCGACTTCATCCTCTCATCACCTGATGCCGACACCGCCCTACATGGCGACCTGCAGTTTGGCAACGGCATCTTCGTGAACGACCAGAAATACTTCATCGACCTGGGCGATTTCTGCTACGGCTATCCTATGTACGACCTGGGTATGGTCTACATCACTTGTAAACTCAACGACGAGGCTTTCACCCAAGAAGTCTTCCACATGGACAATGCGACGGCATCAAAGTTCTGGGACGCCTTCGCTCCCGTCTACTTCGGCCCCGATGCCGACCTGAAAGCCAAAGAAGACGAGGTCAGAATCTATGCAGGACTGAAGACATTGATTATTGAACGTGACACCCATCGGCCCATGCCCGAATTCCGTGCCATGCTCGAAGGCACAATTTACTAAACGTATGGCTAATAAATATTTAGACAGCAGTCTGTTAGACAAAGCTATTACATTGGCGGTTGAAGCTCACAAGAACACCGAACGTCGGGGTAAGGGCTTCCCCTACATCGTACATCCCATGGAGGCGATGAGCATCGTTGCCACCATGACCAACGACCAGGAGTTGCTCGCTGCAGCAGCCCTGCACGACACCGTGGAAGATACGGATGTCACCGTAGACGACATACGGCGGGAATTCGGTGACCGTATCGCATCATTGGTAGCCGACGAAAGCGACATTGAGATACCCGAGATGGACGAAACCAGCAGTTGGCACATGCGCAAGCAGGCGGCCATAGACCATCTGGCAGCAGCTTCAAGGGATGCCAAGATGGTGGCGCTGGGCGACAAGCTGTCGAACATGCGGGCCATAGCACGCGACTATGCCGTGAAGGGTGACCAGTTGTGGCTGCTCTTCCACGTCAAGGAGAAGCGCGATCACGAATGGCACTACCGCGGACTGGCCTCTTCCCTATCCTCGCTCTGCGACACTTTTGCCTATCAGGAGTTTGTTTCGCTCATCGATGAGGTCTTCGGCAAGCAATAGATTATACAACAGAATAAGAAAAACACAAAAATAATAGCTGAACCATAGGGATAATTCATATTTTTTGTGTAACTTTGCAGGCAAATTCTAAAATCGTATCAATTGATAGAGAAACATATTGTCTTAGAGGATATTGACTCCGTCATCTTCTACGGAGTTGGAAACGCCCATTTGCAGATGATGAAGGCGCTCTACCCCAAGCTGCGCATCGTAGCACGCGACAACGTGATACGCATCATGGGCGACGAGGAACAGATGGCTGCTTTTGAGGAAAGCGTCGAGAAAATGCGACTGCATGTGCTGCGGTTCAACTCTCTGAGCGAAGAGGACATCCTGGACATCGTCAAAGGCAAACGGGCAAAGGAGGTGCCCGAAGGTGTCATCGTCTATTCTACGTCCGGACGTCCCATCAAGCCCCGCAGCGAAAATCAGCTGAAACTCATCGAGGCCTATGAGCACAACGACATGGTGTTTGCCGTAGGACCAGCAGGTACAGGCAAGACATACCTGTCTATTGCCTTGGCCGTCAAGGCGCTGAAGGAGAAGACTGCCAAGAAGATTATACTGTCACGACCAGCAGTTGAAGCCGGTGAGAAACTGGGCTTCCTGCCTGGCGACATGAAAGAGAAGATCGACCCCTACCTACAACCACTCTACGATGCACTTGAAGACATGATCCCGCAGGTGAAGTTGCAGGACATGATGGAAAAGCATGTCATTCAGATAGCTCCGCTGGCTTTCATGCGAGGACGCACGCTGAGCGACGCCGTGGTCATCCTCGACGAAGCACAGAACACCACACCGGCACAGATACGCATGTTCCTGACCCGCATGGGATGGAACACCAAGATGATTATCACCGGCGACATGACGCAGATTGACCTGCCTCACACGCAGAAGAGCGGACTCATCGAAGCCCTTCACATCCTCAACGGCGTGGAAGGCATCGGCGTCGTCAACCTGAACCAGAAGGACATCGTACGCCACAAACTGGTGACACGCATCGTCAATGCTTACGAAGAATACGACAAAGAATATAAGAACAATGAAAGCTTTAACAAGAACTGACTTCTGCTTTGAAGGGCAGAAAAGCGTGTACCACGGCAAGGTACGCGATGTGTATAACATCAACGACGACCTGATGGTCATGGTCGCTACGGACCGTATATCGGCCTTCGACGTCGTACTGCCCAAAGGTATCCCGTTCAAGGGACAGGTCCTCAACCAGATTGCAGCCAAGTTCCTGGATGCTACCACTGACATCTGCCCCAACTGGAAGCTGGGTACACCCGACCCGATGGTCACCGTGGGACTGAAATGCGAAGGCTTCCGCGTGGAAATGATCATCCGCAGCATCCTGACGGGCTCAGCCTGGCGTGAATATAAGAACGGATGCCGTGAGCTGTGCGGTGTGAAACTGCCTGACGGCATGAAGGAGAACGAACGCTTCCCCGAACCTATCATCACCCCGACGACCAAAGCTGACGAAGGCCACGACATGAATATCTCGAAGGAAGAGATCATTGCCCAGGGGCTGGTATCTGCCGAGGACTATGCCGTGATGGAAGACTACACCCGCCGCATCTTTGCACGCGGACAGGAGATTGCCGCCAAGCGTGGCCTCATCCTCGTGGACACCAAGTACGAGTTTGGCAAGCGCGACGGCAAAGTGTACCTCATCGACGAGATCCATACCCCCGACTCCTCACGCTATTTCTATGCCGATGGCTACGAGGAAAAGCTGGCCAAGGGTGAGCCCCAGCGACAGCTGTCGAAGGAATTCGTGCGCCAGTGGCTCATAGAGCACGACTTCATGAACGAACCCGGACAGGTGATGCCCGAAATCACAGACGAATACGCAGAGAGTGTCTCGGAGCGCTACATCGAGCTGTACGAGCACATCACAGGCGAGACCTTCGACAAGGCCACCGAAACAGGCGACATCGCTGCCCGTATCGAGCAGAATGTCACCGCCTGGCTCAAGGCCCGCCAATAGCCCCCTATCACAGTGTTCAGCGGTTTTACCGCTGAAATAACACACCCCACCCATGACCTACCAGCAAGAACGAATCACCCCCTACCACGACGGCGACAAGACCGCACAAGTGGAAGCGATGTTCGACAACATCGCACCCAGCTATGACAAGCTGAACCATCGCTTGTCGTGGAATATCGACCGAGGCTGGCGCAAGAAAGCCATCAGGCAACTGGCACCTTTCCACCCACAGACCATGCTCGACATCGCTACAGGCACGGGCGACTTTGCCATTCTCGCAGCACAGATGCTGAAGCCCGCCAAGCTGATAGGTGCCGACATTAGCGAGGGTATGATGGCCGTGGGACAACAGAAGGTGAAACAGGCCGGGCTCGATGGCATCATCTCGTTTGCCAAGGAAGACTGCCTGAACCTTTCCTACGCGTCGGAGACATTCGATGCTGTAACGGCAGCCTTCGGCATACGCAACTTCTCCGACCTGGACAAAGGACTACAGGAGATGTGCCGCGTACTGAAAAAGGGAGGTCACCTCAGCATCGTAGAGCTGACATCTCCTGTCAGCTTCCCCATGAAACAGCTCTTCAAGGTCTATTCGCACACGTTTCTGCCTCTCTACGGACGACTCATCTCCAAGGACAAGAGTGCCTACAGCTACCTGACAAAGACGATAGAGGCATTTCCACAGGGCGAACGTATGACTGAGATACTGCAACGAGCCGGCTTCAGCAATGCCTCCTTCCGCAGACTGACCTTCGGTATCTGCACCATGTATTTTGCAACAAAGTAACTATAAGATTATGGATAAGTACGGACTCATCGGTTATCCCTTAGGGCACTCGTTCTCCATCAGCTTCCACAACCAGCGGTTTGCCGATGAAGGTATCAATGCCAAGTATCTGAATTTTGAGATTCCATCAATAGACGACTTGCCTGCTGTGCTGGGCTCCAATCCTGAGTTGAAAGGACTCAACGTCACTATTCCCTACAAAGAGAAGGTGATACCCTTCCTCGACTATGTCAGCCCTGAAGCCCGTGCCATTGGTGCCGTCAATGTGATACGCGTCGTACACGAAGGGAAGAAGATTAGCCTGCGGGGATACAACTCCGACGTCATCGGATTCACACAGAGCATCGAACCGATGCTGGAGCCCTATCACAAGAAAGCACTCATACTGGGTACGGGCGGTGCATCCAAGGCTATTGCCTTCGGACTGAAGTCTCTGGGACTGGACAGTGTGTTCGTCAGTCGCTACGAGCGTCCGAATACGATTCAGTATGAACGTATCACGCCCGAGGTTGTCAAGGAGTATAACGTTATCGTCAACTGTACCCCCCTGGGCATGTTCCCTAAGACCGAGGAATGTCCGCTGCTGCCTTATGAAGCTTTAGATGAGCGGAACATCCTTTATGACTTGATATACAACCCCGATGAGACACTCTTCATGAAGAAGGGAGCGGCACAGGGAGCACAGGTGAAGAACGGCCTGGAGATGCTGCTGCTGCAGGCTTTCGCCTCTTGGGATTTCTGGAACGGAAAAGAATAATCATAACTACCAACCGTCATTGCCAACGATGAATACTCGCAATAATAACAATAAACTAAAGAAGGGCTGTCTAGGATGCCTCGGCTCTCTGGTATTGTTCTTCCTCTTTGTTTTCTTTACGGCAGCAGGACACGTCAACTATGGACAGAGTTCACTGACTACCCCCGTAATGATTGGCGCGGTAGTGCTGGCCCTCATCTACTTCATCCTCAAAGGCATCAGCAAGAATTATCAGTCTGACACCCTAGCCGAGAAGAACAGCCGCCAGCAGGTTCTTAACACCATTTCCGAGAAATACAACGAGCAGATAAAAGCCCTGAAAGAGGAGTTCGATAAAGAAACCGATGGGTTCATATCCGAATCAAAAAATACAATAGGTCAGAAATATGACCGGAAGTTCCAGGAGCTGGAAACCGATTACAGAATAGAGTGCAGGCAGAGCATCAGTCAGTTGAAGAGCGACAATCAGGGAGCCGCCCGTCTTGAGAAAATATGGAAGACGGGTATGGGCATCGGCTTGGCCGTCGTCTTCTCTGTGATATGTTACATCTTCGGACTTTCCCTCGAACCGGAACCAAAGCTGTCACCACTGATGGAGAAAGCCGAACAGCGCACTTGGAATGCCGAACAGATACCCATGCCGCACCTTGAGGACGCGACGAAGTACGTCAGCAACCCAGACAGCATTTTGTCGGAAGCCGTCGTCGACAGCATGGACAACGTGCTGTATCGTCTAGACACCGAACTGGGCATCGAGTCTGCCGTTGTCATCGTGGGCCACATTGAAGGCGACGACCCCATCCCGATGGTACGCGGCATATACAACAAGTACGGCATCGGCCGCGACAACCGCGGTCTGGTCATCGTCGTGGGCTATTTGGACCACAGCTACTTCATCGCACCGGGACGCAACCTCGAAGCTGACCTCACCGATACCGAGACTGACATGTTGGCAAGAGAATACCTCATTCCCAGTATGAAGGCCGAGAAGCCCGACAGTGGTATGCTCTACCTTGTCAGAGGTACGTTCGCGCTGATGGCCCAAAAGGACATGCCGCGTATGTCGTCACTGACAAGCAACACCAAATCTAAAGAAGATGAAGGGGTCAGCTTCGGATGGGGATTGGCACTCGTCGTCATTCTCCTCTCTGGTTGGGGCTTAGCCTTCTACCGCAAGTTTAAAGAGATGGGCTGGACAGACTATGGCGCTTCACATTTGGCCAAGAACCCCTTCTACATCTATCGCCCCATTGAAACGTCCGACGGTGGCAGCAGTAGCAGCGGCAGAAGCAGCAGTAGCAGTCACAGCAGTGGCGGAAGCTATGGCGGTGGCAGTTGGGGCGGTGGTGGCTCCGGTGGCCGATGGTAAAAGTCCGCTAATAGTGTCAGGCCGTTTCCCCGCCTGCAATAACGATAATCATCAATTAAAACAATAAGTATTATGAGCAAAAACATGAAAATCTGGATTGGTGTAGGCGCAGTCGCCGTCATCCTTTTCTTTTGGTTGAAAGGTGCCTACAACGGCATGGTGGAGAAACAGGTCAGTGCACAGAAGGAGTGGTCGAACATCGATGTCATCCTGAAGCGCAACCAACAGGACCTGAACAGTCTTGAGAAAATCCTGAAGAGCGTCAAGAACTTCAATCAGGAGACACTTATAGAGATGGTCAAGGCCCGCGCACGTGCCACACAGACCGTCATTGACCCCAGCAACTGCACGCCCGAGCAAATGCAAGCATGGTCGAACGCACAGGGGGACCTAGAGCGTTGCATGCAGCGACTGATGGTGGTGGCCACCCGTGAAGCTGACTACCCCGAACTGAAGGGTAACGAGGAGTTTGACAAGGTGATGGTACGTCTGGAGGGAGCCGTCAACCGTCTGGCCGAGGCCCGTCGAACGTACAATGATGCCGTGGAGAAATACATGTTGGAGATTCGCAGTTTCCCCAAGAACATCTTTGCCGGCATGTTCGGTTTTACGCCAATGCAGATGTATGTTGCACCTGCAGGCACAGAGGAAAACACAACTGATTTCAGCGGACTGGATGATTGATTAGCTCATGGCAAACAACCGTTACATGCAGCGTGGCGTCTCAGCCGCGAAGGAAGATGTCCACGCTGCCATCAAGAACATAGACAAAGGGCTCTATCCACAGGCCTTCTGCAAGATTATCCCCGACATACTGGGGGGCGATCCCGAGTACTGCAACATCATGCATGCTGACGGAGCAGGCACCAAGTCGAGCCTCGCCTATATGTACTGGCGAGAGACGGGCGACCTCTCTGTATGGAAAGGCATCGCACAGGATGCTATCGTCATGAACACCGACGACCTGCTGTGTGTGGGAGCCGTGGACAACATCCTGGTCAGCAGCACCATCGGGCGCAATAAGATGCTCGTACCGGGCGAGGTCATTTCGGCCATCATCAACGGTACCGACGAGCTGCTCGCAGAACTGCGCAACATGGGTATCGGCATCTGGCCCACCGGTGGTGAGACGGCTGACGTGGGCGACCTTGTACGTACCATCATTGTCGACTCTACCGTCACCTGTCGCATGAAGCGCAGCGACGTCATCGACAATGCCAACATCCGTCCGGGCGACGTCATCGTAGGTCTGTCCAGCACTGGCCAGGCTACCTACGAAAAACGATACAACGGCGGCATGGGCAGCAATGGTCTGACCTCAGCCCGCCATGATGTCTTCTCGAAGTATCTGGCAGAGAAATATCCTGAGAGCTACGACCACGCTGTTCCCGAGGACCTCGTCTACAGCGGCAAGCACAGGCTCACCACTGTGGTCGACGGTTTACCCGTGGACACAGGCCAGCTCGTCCTCTCCCCCACCCGCACCTACGCTCCCGTCATCAAGCGACTGCTCGACGAACTGCGCCCAGAGATTCACGGCATGGTACATTGCACCGGTGGTGCCCAGACCAAGGTGCTCCATTTCGTAGGCGAGAACTGCCGTGTGGTCAAAGACAACATGTTCCCTGTGCCACCGCTGTTCCAGATCATCCACGACTGCTCAGGTACCGACTGGCGCGAGATGTACCAGGTGTTCAACATGGGCCATCGCATGGAGATATACGTACGCCCCGAAGTGGCAGAGCAGGTCATCGCCATCTCACGCTCGTTCAATATCGATGCGCAGGTGGTGGGACATATCGAGGAAGGCAAGAGGAGCCTGACTATACATTCTGAATTTGGAACTTTCAACTATGGATAATAACAGCATTTTAGAGAAACTCGACGGACTGGAATCACGATTTGAGGAGGTGTCGACACTCATCACCGACCCCAACGTCATCGGCGACCAGCAACGCTTCGTAAAACTGACTAAGGAATACAAGGACCTGAGCGACATCATGGATGCACGCAAACGGTACATCGCCTGCCTGAACGCCATCAGCGAGGCTAAGGATATACTGGCTAACGAGGACGATCCGGAAATGAAGGAGATGGCACGCGAGGAACTGTCAGCCAACGAAGAACTGCAGCCGAAGCTGGAGGAGGAAATCAAGATAGCACTAATACCCAAGGACCCCGAGGACGCAAAGAACGTACAGATGGAGATACGTGCCGGTACGGGTGGCGACGAGGCCTGCCTCTTTGCCGGTGACCTGTTCAAAATGTATAAGAGCTACTGCGATTCCAAGGGCTGGACGCTCTCGGTGACAGACGTCAGCGAGGGCGCCGTAGGTGGCTACAAGGAGATAGACTTCGCCGTAAGCGGAGCTGATGTCTACGGCACGCTGAAATATGAGAGCGGCGTACACCGTGTACAGCGTGTACCTGCCACCGAGACACAGGGACGTATGCACACCTCGGCAGCCACGGTAGCCGTACTGCCCGAAGCTGACAAGTTTGAAGTGCACATCAACGAGGGTGAGATCAAGTGGGATACCTTCCGCTCCAGTGGTGCCGGTGGACAGAACGTGAACAAGGTGGAATCGGGAGTACGACTGCGCTATATGTGGAAGAACCCCAACACAGGCGAGACCGAAGAGATACTCATCGAATGTACTGAGACACGCGACCAGCCTAAGAACAAGGAGCGTGCCCTCTCGCGCCTGTACACTTTTATATATGACAAGGAGCACCAGAAGTATATGGACGACATCGCCTCGCGACGCAAGACGCTTGTTTCCACGGGTGATCGCTCAGCCAAAATACGTACCTACAACTTCCCGCAGGGACGCGTCACCGACCATCGTATCGGCTACACTACTCATGACCTGCAGGGATTCCTCGGCGGCGACATTCAAGCCATGATTGATGCACTGACAGTTGCAGAAAATGCAGAACGAATGAAAGAAAGTGAACTATGACACGACAAGAACTGATACAACAGATTAAGCAGAAGCAGTCATTTCTCTGCGTGGGACTTGACACAGATCCGAAGAAGATGCCACAATGTGTCTTCGACCTTTACGACCCCATCTTCGAGTTCAATAAGGCCATCATCGACGCGACGGCTCCCTACTGCGTAGCCTACAAGCCCAACCTGGCTTTCTACGAGGCCTATGGCATCAAGGGCATGACAGCCTTCATCAAGACGTGCAACTACCTGAAGGAGAACCATCCCCACCACCTCATCATTGCTGATGCCAAGCGTGGTGATATAGGTAACACGTCGCAGATGTACGCCCGCACGTTCTTCGAGGAATACAATCTGGATGCCCTGACTGTAGCACCCTACATGGGCGAGGACTCGGTAACCCCCTTCCTGCAGTATGAAGGCAAATGGGTGGTGCTGCTGGCATTGACCAGCAACAAGGGCAGCCTGGACTTCCAGATGACAGCCGATGAACAAGGGGAGCGCCTCTTTGAAAAAGTGCTGCGCCAAAGTCAGCAGTGGGGCAACGACGAGAACATGATGTACGTCGTAGGAGCTACGCAGGGACGTATGTTCGAAGACGTACGCCGCATAGCACCACGCCATTTCCTGCTGGTGCCAGGCGTAGGTGCTCAGGGCGGATCACTCGAGGAAGTATGTCGCTATGGCATGAATAGCGACTGCGGCCTGCTGGTCAACAGCAGCCGTGGCATCATCTATGCTTCCGGCGATGACCATTTTGCTGAGGTGGCTGGCAACAAAGCCCGCGAACTGCAACAGCAGATGGCCACAGAGCTGAAGAAGATTGGCTGGTAGGCAGCATAGCACTACTAGTTAAAGATTCTTAAAACAAACAATAATCTGAGGGCGCAAAGGGCTCATTTTCAATTATTTTGAGTACCTTTGCGCCCGCTTTGTGCCTCAAACGAGGCAACGGGAGTACGGACAGGCGCGTCTCCCGCTATTATTAACCATCAAAACCAAGGTCTGGTAACGTCTGTTCAGGCCATCGTCCCTACTAAAAGGGACAACACATTATTAATTATTATGTCAGAATTAACAAAGAACGTTCAGCCGTTGCAGGACTTCAACTGGGACGA
>JAFUSV010000129.1 GCA_017467565.1 Prevotella sp. | reverse complement strand
GCCGAACCCAGTTGGAAACCGAAGTAGTACTGACGTCCGTGCATGTAGCCGTTCATGTCGTAGCCCTTGGCGCCAAGGGGTGACAGTTGGTTGGCTATGCTGCCCACGACGCTCTCGAACGAGCCGAGGCCGTCGGCAAACTCACACTTGCCGCCGCCGCCAGGAACAGAGAAGTTGAACTGTATGCTCCAGTCGCCTTTGTTCCAGGCTGCCTGTATGGAGGGGATGCAGGGAGCGTCGGCAACACCCTCGAACTCTTTGGTTGTCTGTCCGTTGTTCTTGCGTCCCAGGGCGAAGAAGGGGTTGGTCGAAGTGATGGTACGTGTCTGGTGGGCATATTGCCAGTTGAGTCCCAGGTGGAATCCCTCGCTGAGGAAGGCCACACCTGCAGGGTTGGAGTAGACGCCGTCGAGGCCGATGGCGGCATCGCGAGCGGGGTTACGTAGGAAGTCGATACTTTGATTCGTGTTGGTCAGAATACCCCCAGCGGTAGCGGTGGTAGTCAGTGCTGTCAGCATGAGGCCGACCAGTGTAGATTTTGTCTTCATTTTCTTAATAAATTCTAAAACTGGCCGCAAAGGTAGACATAAAAGCGCACACTTCGACTGAAAATGTGCAGAAAACGACAAAATAAGCGCACTAATTGACATAAATCAGTCAGTCAGCGCGCTTTTATTGCACAGAGAAGCAATTTTTGTGCAATCACTTCTTTTCTTCGGGATAGCTGATGCGGGTGTGGTAGATGGTCTTCAGCTTCTCGATGAGCACCGTCTTGGCATAGGCGATGTCACGGAAGGTGATGGGGCACTCGCGGAAGAAACCTTCGTCGACCATGCCGTCGATGATGCGGTCTACCAGTGAGCGGATGCTCTGCTCGGTATAGTCGGGCAGTGAGCGCGATGCTGCCTCCACGCCGTCGGCCATCATCAGGATGGCCTGCTCCATAGTGAACGGGTTGGGACCCGGGTAGGTGAACAGCAGTTCGTCTACCTGCTCGTCGGGGTGCTCGTTCTTGTACTTGATGTAGAAGTACTTGGCCTTGCCCAGTCCGTGGTGGGTGGCTATGAGGTCGCGTATCTGGGTAGGCAGATGGTACTTGTTGGCCAGTCGGATGCCCTCGGTGACGTGGCTGATAATCATCTGTGCACTCTCAATGTAGCTCAGCTGGTCGTGGGGGTTGAGTCCTCCCGACTGGTTCTCAGTGTAGTAGATGGGGTTCTGCGTCTTGCCGATGTCGTGGTAGAGGGCACCCGTGCGCACCAGCTGAGCGTTGGCTCCCAGCTTGCGGGCTATCTCGGCAGCCAGGTTGCCCACCTGGATAGAGTGCTGGAAGGTGCCCGGCGCCACTTCGCTCATGGTCCTGAGCAGTTCCTTGTTGGTGTCCGACAGCTCAATGAGCGTTATCTCCGACACGAAGCCGAAGGTCTTCTCGATGAGGTAGATGAGCGGGTAGGAGCAGAAGATGAGTACGCCGCAGATGAGCAGGTAGTAGTAGTCCCACGGGTCGAAGTAGGTCATGTCCTGATTGCGGATGAGGAAGACCGACAGGCGTATCAGCATGCCGATGAGGGTGGTGACCAGGGCCGTCCAGAGGAACTGCGACCGGCTGGACAGCTCGTGGAGCATGACGATAGCCGTGAAGCCCATGGCCAGTTCGACGGAGATAAACTCAAGCGGGAAGTGCATGAAGCAGGCGCATATCATGACGACGGTGATGTGGGCCATGAGGGCCGTGCGCGAATCCATGAACACCCTGATGAACACCGGCACGATGGCGAAGGGCAGGATGTAGACATGCAGCATGCTGTGGCTGACCAGCAGAGAGGCCAGGATGGTGAAGATGGTCAGTACGACGTATATCATGCAGGCCGACCGTATGTTGTCGAAATAGTCCTTGCGGTAGTAGCCTAAGAAGATGGTGAAGCCCATGATGAACAGCAGTACGTAGATGGCTTCGCCTATCAGGTTCATGGGCGAATGCTCAGCCACGTGTTGACGGTCCATGGCCTGCTTGTAGGATGTCAGCTTCTGGAAGGCCGTCTCGTCGATGCGCTCGCCCCGTCGGATGATAATCTCGCCGGCCTGCACCGTGCCGCTGCTGGTGGCCACACCCTTCAGCAGGTAGTTGCGTACCGAGTCGCTGTAGCGGCTGTCGTAGGTCAGGTTGGGCACCAGGTATTCGTTGAGGTTCATCTTGGCCAGTACCTCGCGGTAGCCACTCATCTGCGGGTGGTTGACCACCCGTTCGTAGGCCTCGCGTGGCGTGACGACATTCTTCACGGGTATGGGGGTGGCATGGTCGGCCTGTACGCGTCTCAGCGTATCGATATTGTTGGCCAGCGGGTCGCGGGTGTCGATAATGCCCTGTCGGTAGATGGAGTCCATGACGGCAGTCAGCGTCCTCAGGTAGTTGAACTGCAGGGCATAGGCCATCAGTCCGTAGCTCTTCCTGAAGGCATTGATGCGCTCCTTGCCCGTCTTCTCATTATATATATAATAAGGTTTATAGAGCTTCAGCACCTCGCGCTGCTCGGCCTCGATGGTGGCTTGGCTCTTGAAGACGTTGAAGTTGGCCCTGGCCGTCAGGTCAGGATGATTCCATACTTTATTTATTTCGAACTTAAACTCCTCGCGCTTGTCGCGTGGCATAAACCATACGATGCACGTGACGGTGATCAGCACGAAGGCAGCGCGTATGGCGACCTCGTGCCAAGACAGTTTTGTTTTGAAGTTTACATTGATCATGGTGGTAAGGTACAAAAGATTTGAGGTTTAATGTCTGATATTTGTGGAATTTTTGCTTTTCGAGTGTTAAATATCCCTAATCGACACATAAAACTCTATTAACAAACCATAACAATAAAAACAAATTTGTATCTTTGCAGAAAGTTTTGTATAAAAATATGAGTGAAAGACGAGTAAGGGTGCGTTTTGCACCCAGTCCTACAGGACCTTTGCATATCGGCGGTGTGCGCACTGCTCTGTATAATTATCTGTTTGCCCGCCAGCATGGGGGCGATCTTGTGTTCAGAATCGAGGATACCGACCGTACCCGCTTTGTACCCGAGGCCGAGGCTTATATCATCGAGGCCTTCCGCTGGCTGGGTATCAAGTTTGACGAAGGCGTGTCGTTTGGAGGCAACTACGGTCCCTACCGCCAGAGCGAGCGAGGCGAGATATACAAGAAATATGTGAAGCAGCTGTTGGATGCCGGTAAGGCATACGTCGCTTTTGATACGCCCGAGGAACTGGAGCAGAAGCGACAGGAGATACAGAATTTCCAATATGACAATAAGACGCGCGGCATGATGCGCAATTCGCTGACCCTGCCTGCCGACGAGGTGGAGCGCCTGATGGCCGACGGCAAGTATGTCGTCCGCTTCAAGATCGATGCCGGTCAGGAGGTGCTGGTCAACGATATGATACGTGGCGAGGTGCGCGTCAAGACCGACATCCTCGACGACAAGGTGCTCTACAAGGGTGTCGACCAGTTGCCTACATACCATCTGGCCAATATTGTCGACGACCATCTGATGGAGATTACCCACGTCATCCGTGGTGAAGAGTGGCTGCCCTCGGCTCCGCTCCACGTACTGCTCTACCAGGCTTTCGGATGGGAGGATACGATGCCTCGCTTTGCTCACCTGCCCCTGTTGCTGAAACCCGACGGCAAGGGTAAGCTGTCGAAGCGCGACGGCGACCGACTGGGATTCCCCGTCTTCCCCCTCTACTGGGAACATCGCAACGAGGACGGCACCGTCTCTACGGCCAGCGGCTACCGCGAGCAGGGCTACTTCCCCGAGGCTGTCATCAACTTCCTGGCACTGCTGGGCTGGAACCCGGGCACAGAACAGGAGATGTTCACCCTCGACGAGCTTGTCAAGGCCTTCGACATCTCGAAGTGCTCGAAGGCTGGTGCTAAGTTTGCCTTTGAGAAGGGCATCTGGTTCAACCACGAATATATCCTGAAGAAGAGTGCCGAGGAGATAGCTGCCCTCTTTGAACCCATCTGCCGCGAGCACGGTGTGAAGGATTCCATGGAGCGCATCACCGAGGTGGTACGCATGATGAAGGATCGTGTGAACTTCGTCCACGAGTTGTGGCCCCTGTGCTCTTTCTTCTTCGAGGCACCTACCACTTACGACGAGAAGACGGCCAAGAAACGCTGGAAGGCTCCTGCTGACAACGAGCCAGGGTCGGCACAGGTGCTCACGGAACTCTGCGACTATCTGGAGACCATCGATGACTTCTCGTTGGAGAATCAGGAGCGACTCGTCCATGCCTGGATAGAAGAGAAGGGCTACAAGCTGGGCAACGTGATGAATGCCTGGCGACTGACACTCGTCGGCGAGGGCAAGGGTCCCGGCATGTTCGACATCTCAGCCTTCTTAGGCAAGGAAGAGACGCTGCGCCGCACTCGCCGTGCCATCGAGGTGCTGGGATGATAACGCCCCAGTGCCACCGTCATAACATAATAACGCCATAACGTCATAACGCCATTGTATAATATTATCATATATCTCTATCTCCTCGGAGTGGCCATCTACAGCCGCTTCAATGAGAAGGTCCGGAAGATGTGGCGCGGAGAGCGCGATGCCTTCAGGGTGCTGCGTGAGAAGGTAGACCCGAAGGCCCGCTACGTGTGGTTCCATGCTGCCTCGCTGGGTGAGTTTGAGCAGGGACGGCCGCTGATGGAGCAGTTGCGTCGCGACCATCCCGAGTTGAAAATCCTGCTCACCTTCTTCTCACCATCGGGCTATGAGGTACGCAAGAACTATGAGGGTGCCGACATCATCTGCTATCTGCCCCTCGACACCATCCGCAATGCCCGTCGCTTCCTGAGGGCGATACGGCCTGAGATGGCTTTCTTCATCAAGTACGAATTCTGGTACAACTACCTACATATCCTGAAGCACCGCGGGGTGCCTGTCTATAGTGTCAGCAGCATCTTCCGCGAGGGGCAGGTGTTTTTCCGCTGGTATGGGCGACAGTATGGACGGGTGCTGAAGTGCATTACCCATTTCTATGTGCAGAACGAGACGAGCCGCCGACTGCTGGCATCTATCGGGCTGCATAATGTCACCATCACGGGCGACACCCGCTTCGACCGTGTGCTGCAGATTAAGAATCAGGCGAAGGTACTGCCTGTCGTAGAACAGTTCGCAGCGAATAGCAAAGTCTTTATTGCCGGTTCTTCATGGCAACCCGATGAAGAAATCTTTATCAAGTATTTCAAGCAGCATCCTGACTGGAAACTGGTCATTGCCCCGCACGTCATTGGCGAAGACCATCTGCAACAGATAGAAAAGATGTTGGAGGGCAGAAAGGTCCTGCGCTATACCAAGGCGGTCAATGATGAAGGGACGCAAGAATGCCCTGATGTGCTCATCATCGATTGTTTCGGACTGTTGTCGAGCATCTATCGTTATGCCGATGTCACCTATGTAGGCGGAGGTTTCGGTGTTGGCATTCATAACACGGTGGAAGCTGCCGTGTGGGATGTGCCCGTCGTCTTCGGTCCAAACCATGAGCGCTTCCAGGAGGCTCAGGAACTGAAGGACTGTGGTGGCGGCTTCGCCATTGCCAGCTATGATGACTTTGCCCGGCTGATGGATAGGTTCCAGGCCGACACCCAGCTGATGAAGTCGGCTGGCCAAGCTGCAGGCAACTATGTGAAGAGCAAGTCAGGTGCTACAAAGCTCATCCTGTCTGCCGTCAATCTCTAAGATAATCTTTTTTTATTTCACTTTATTTTATTAACTAAAAATTAAACGTTATGAACAACTTAACAAAAGAGCAGGTCCGTCTGTTTTCTGTCATCGCAGGAGTACTGATGCTAATTGCATTTTTCATTCCTGCAAAGATTGATTATTTCTCAGTATCGTTCTTCGATATGTTATTTTCGAGTTACTTACCTGTTGGATTTTGGGGTACGTTAGCACTTATTATTATGCTGTTAATGCCAATCTACATCATCCTGTATGCGTTTAAAGAAGAGAAAGCACTTGAGCCAATTAAACCGATATTAGGACTTAGTCCAAAAATCGTCTATGTGATGCCTATTTGTTTCTTCATTCTTTTGCTGCTTGTTGGTTCGATGTATGCCGGCATAACTCCTCTTTGGATTTATGTTTTGGTAGGGTTGGCTGTTTATTTCATTGGAATGAAATCTCAGCAATAAAATCTGAAGGCATTGTATATAAAGAAAAGGGATGTGTTTGCATCCCTTTTTTGTTTTTAATTGTTATTTCGTGTTGCAAAGTATCAACATTCTTGCACAGAATGGAAATAATTGCTACCTTTGTGGGCTGAAAATAAAAAAGGATTCGAAAAAATGATGTGGATGATACTCTTCCTCTTGCTGCCCCTGGCGGGACTGGCCTACGTAGGCTGGCATGTGTGGACGCTCGTGCCGCTGTCGGCAGTGTGGCGCACCGTCATCGTTGGGGTAGGCGTGTTGTCGTTCTGCATGATTTTCCTTAATTTCACTCGTGTCATCGACCGCATGCCACTGTGGCTGGGACGACTGGTCTATGACATAGGCAACTCGAGCATCTTCATCCTGCTCTATCTGGTCATGATATTCTTGGTGCTCGATATTGGACGCCTGGTGCACCTGGTACCCAAGGCATGGCTCTGTCAGAACTTCTATACCACGGTAGTCCTGACACTGGGCATGTTCGCACTCTTCCTGTATGGCAACATACATTATTATAATAAGGTACGCGTGGAGATGGCGCTGACGACAGACAAACCACTGGCCAAACCCTTGACGCTGGTGATGATGAGCGACCTGCATCTGGGCTACCATAACACCCGCAAGGAACTGCACCGCTGGGTAGATATGATCAACAGCGAGCATCCTGACTACGTGCTGATAGCCGGCGACATCATCGACATGAGCATGCGCCCGCTGTTAGAGGAGAATATGGCGGAGGAGTTCCGCCGCATCGAGGCACCCATCTATGCCTGCTTAGGCAACCACGAGTATTACAGCGGAGAGCCCCAGGCACAGCAGTTCTACCGTGATGCCGGCATCCACCTGTTGCGTGACACCTTCGCCATCGTTGACGGTCTCTGCATCATAGGGCGCGATGACCGAACAAATCCACACCGGAAGTCCATGGGCAAGCTGGTGTCAGAACTCCCCCATCCTTCAGAGGGGGTAGGGGTGAGGCTCCTTCTCGACCATCAGCCCTACCACTTAGAGCAGGCAGAGCGTGCGGGCATCGACCTTCAGTTCAGCGGACATACCCACTACGGGCAGGTGTGGCCTATATCCTGGATAGAGGATGGCATGTATGAGTGTGCCTTTGGCGAGCATCAGCGTGGCAGCACTCGCTACTATGTATCCTCGGGCATAGGCATCTGGGGCGCCAAGTTCCGCATCGGCACCCGCTCCGAATACATCGTTATGAAAATAAATCAGAATCAATAAAAAACAGTGTACGGCGGTTCTGCCGCCGTAAAACCCAAACAATCATGAAGACAACAATGACAATCGTAGCCAGCCTGTTGCTGGCAGTGGCACTGACCAGTGCCGACAAGAAACCGAAGGTGATGGTGAAGGAAAAAGGCACCTATGTAGTAAATACCACCGAGATAGCCAAGGACGTGGCTGGCTACGAAGGCCCCACCCCCCTGAAGGTGTATATCCGTAAGAACAAGATTGAGAAGATAGAGTTCCTGCCCAACAATGAGACTCCACGCTACTGGCAAGCAGCTTCCAAGCACCTGCAGAACAAGTGGGACGGCAAGACCGTGAAGGAGGCAAAGACCATGCAGGTAGACGGCCGCACCGGTGCTACCTACAGCAGCGATGCCGTCAAGGAAAACGTGAAGCGCGCCCTGGAATATTACGAGAAGAATAAGTAAAAAAGCCTACCCCAACCCCTCCCCAAGGGAGGGGCTTTAGGTTCCTCTCCCTTGGGGAGGGGTTAGGATTGGGCCAGGTATTCTTTCGAGTAGGCCACATAGTGGGCCGCATTGTCGGTCTGCCCCGGACGTGTAGGCTTGATGTATTTAGCAGGTACACCGCCCCATATCTCGTGGGGTGGTATTTTTGTGTTCTGCAGTACCAGTGCTCCGGCAGCCACGATGGCACCTTCGCCTATCTCACAACCGTCGAGGAGCACGGCACCCATGCCGATGAGGGCACCGTCGTGGATGGTGCAGGCATGCACCGTCACGTTGTGACCGATGGTCACGTCGTTGCCAATGTGGGTAGGTCCTGTGTCGTGGGTCACATGTACCACGGAGTTGTCCTGTACGTTAGAGCGGTCGCCGATGGTAATGGGGGCGACGTCGCCTCGCACCACGGCACCAAACCATATACTACACTCGTCGCCCATCGTCACGTCGCCGACGATGGTCGCATTCTCACTGAAATAGCACTCCCGTCCCCATTTGGGCGAGAGTCCCTTGTATGATTTTATTAAAGCCATTTTAATAATTATCAATTATCCATTATCCATTCTCCATTCTCCATTGTCACCATCCTTCCGGCAGCACGATATTCTCCACGCCGTGGGCCTCGGCAAACAGTGGAGCTATCTCCTCGTCGGTGAAGCCGGCAATGCCACAGCCGATGCGTGTCACGAGGAACGTCAGTTCGGGGTGCTCTTTGGCAAAGGCGATAAACTCGTCTACATAGGGACGGATGGTCTCCACGCCGCCCTGCATCGTGGGTATGGCGTAGCTCTGTCCCTGCAGTCCGACGCCTTGTCCCATCTTGGCACCAAACTTCTTGTAGGCTATGTAGGCAGCGCCGCCGCCGTGCATGCCGCGCAGGTTGCTGCCAAATACAAACACCTCGCCTGGAGCAAGTGATTGTATGAACTCGGGGGTTGTACGTTTCTGTTCCATATATTCGTCTATAGTTGGTATATCGACAGATGTACTGCTCTCAGAGCAGGCCTCGCTGCATGCCATGTCGGGCATGTAGCTGTAGCGGGCCGTACTCTCGCGCTCCATGTATATCAGCTCGTGCTCGTCCATCACCTCCTTGGCATCGAAGTCCAGGTCGAAGTTCTGCTTGAAGTAGGGCACCACCAGCTTCTCCTTCAGTCGCGAGTAGCGTTGCGACACGGCCGATGGCGAGATGCCCAGCCGTTCGGCCACGTCCTTAGCCTTGTAGCCCTCTACGAGCATCAGCACCAGCACCAGCCGGTCGTAGCGGTCGTTGATGTGGTGGTCGCAAATGTCCATGATGGCCGCATTGAACTGCAGGCGCAGGTCGTCGCTGATGTCAAACGACTGCAGATAGTCCTGAAAGGTGATGGCGCCATAGCCCTTCTTGTACCATTTCAGCGCGTCGAGCACGGTGTAGCGGAATCCGTTGATCATCCACGTCTTCAGACTTACGTTGGGCGAGCGGTCGTTCAGCGGCTTCCATTCTTTCTCCATCAGGTAGAGTGCATATTGATGGGCCAGCGACATGAAGTCGAGATTTTGCTTCTGGTGGAGCAGGTATTTCTGGTCGTAGATGTGGTAGGCGGCATTGCAGTACTCGTAGAAGTAGTCACGATAGACCGAGGCGTCCCCTTGCTGTAGGCCCCTCACTATCTCGTTGTCTGTAAGTCGTCTGTAATGGCGCATAACGTGAAATTTTCTGCGAAGGTAGCAATTTTTTTTCATTCCGCCTTAATTTTTGCGCGAAATCTTTCTTTAAAGATATAAAGTAACGACAAAACTGTTTAACCATTTAATTATTAATAAGGAGAAAAGAGCAATGAAGAAGAAAGTTTTCAATCTGATTATTGTCGACGAGAGCGGCAGCATGTCCGTCATTCGTAAGCAAGCCTTCTCGGGCATGAACGAGACGCTGACCACCATCCGCCAGATGCAGAAGCAGTACCCCGAACAGCAGCAGTCGGTGACCCTCATCACCTTTGACAGCAACCACACGAAGTGGCACTACGACAACGAAGAGGCCCTGAAGACCCGCGACATGAAGTGGGATGACTATTCGCCCTGTGCCTGCACGCCCCTCTACGATGCCATGGGCGTGGGTATCTCGAAGGTGAATGCCCTGGTGGGTAAGGACGACAAGGTGCTGGTGACCGTCATCACCGATGGTGAGGAGAACAGTTCGCGTGAATGGACGCTGCCCATGATACGCAATCTCATTGAGAAGCTGAAGCAGCAGGGCTGGACCTTCACTCTCATTGGCACCGACAATCTCGACGTAGAGTCTATGGCTCATTCGATGGCTATCGAGGATCACCTGGAGTTTGCCGAGGATGCCCAGGGCACGCAGCTGATGTTTGAGCGCGAGCGCCGTTCACGTGAACGCTACTATGCCAGCGTGGCAGCCGAGGCCCCGATGCCCAAGGGCGATTTCTTCAAGGAGTAAAAATAAAAGAGGATATGCCGACATCTGCTGGCATATCCTCTTTGTAAGGATGTGTGTAGACTTAAAGATTACAGGTTGGTGTTGTCCTTGCACCAGTCTTCAACAGCAGGGATGATGCCGAGACCGATAATCTCGTCACGCATCTTCTGCAGGTGCTCGTAGCTGGCCTGCAGGGCAGCCATCTCTTCCTCGGTGCCCTCGGGCTTGCAGTAGTGCACGCCGTCCTTGTCGATAACGGTAGGCATGGCCATCATCACGTTCTTGAAGCCGAAGTCGTTGACATAGCAACCGGCAGGCCACTTGAAGGGCTCGCCACCCATGGCACCCTCAATCATCTTGACAGCCTGATAAGCGGGGCTCTGGAACGAAGAGCGGCCGCGTAGCTTGATGATGTTTGAGCCACCCTGTGTGGTCATGTGCTTGATTTCGGCCCAGCGCTCAGCTGAGAGAGGCAGCTCGCAGAGAGGCTTGCCGTCGATGAGAGCCTTGCTGGCAAATACGGCCATCTGCTCACCGTGACCACCATAGGTGTAGGCATTGGTCACCTTGTCCTGCTGTACGCCGAACTCCTGAGCCAACTGCTGCTGCAGGCGGGTAGAGTCGAGGGCGGCCAGCGAAGTGAGCTGGTTGGGCTTCAGACCTGAGTGGATGAGAGCGGTCAGGGCGGTCACATCTGCGGGGTTGAAGATCACCACCACGTGCTTCACGTCGGGGCAGTACTTCTTGATGTTCTCACCGAAGTCGGCTGCTATCTTGCAGTTGCCCTTCAGCAGGTCCTCGCGGGTCATACCCTCCTTACGGGGAGCACCGCCGCTGGAGATGATGTACTTAGCACCAGTGAAAGCTACCTCGGGGTCTACGGTGTATGACACGTTAGCGCCGGGGAATGCGCAGTGGCATATCTCGTCGTATACGCCATGAACACCGGGCTCATAGATATCATACAAGCAGATGTTGGGGGTCAGACCCAGCATCAGCACACTCTGTACCATGTTAGAACCGATCATACCGCCGGCACCAACAATCACCAATTTCTCGTCAGTCAAAAATGCCATAATTCTTTGTTTTATTTATTGGTTTATGATTTGCTTTTCGACCGCAAAGTTAATAAAAAAGATTGGAATAGTTGGCATGGATAGTGAAAAATAATACGGTTTTATAAAAATTTTCAATTTTCAATTTTCAATTTT
>JAFUSV010000015.1 GCA_017467565.1 Prevotella sp. | reverse complement strand
TGAGGAAGATAAGCCCGTTTTGCGACTTCGAGCCGTAGAGCATCACGATGGAGTCCAGCAGTTCTGTCTCGTCAGCCGTCAGTTGCAGTTTCATGGCCAGTTCTGCCAAGGTCGCATTGACATCCTCTGTGTCGAAGTCCCTTGCAGTCAGATGGTCACACATATTAGAAACCTTGTCACGATACTGATAATATATCTCCGGATATACAGGACCATTCACCCAAGCCTGTGGTGCCTGGGCAAAGAGTGTGTTCTGTCGCCCATTGAAAACCATATACCACGACTGCACATAGTAGAGCAGTTTCTGTAGTTTCAGCGGGCTAACGGTCAGGCCCTTTGCTATGAGGGACAGACCCACGTACCTTGCTATATCTTTAATGTCGCGCATATCATTATCTTTTTGGTGGCTGCAAAATTACAACTTTTTCTTGAAATCGACAATGTTTTCATCTATTTTCTGACAAAATGGCATTAAAAAGAGGTTAAAACCAACGTACAACACGATTTTTCGACAACTTTTTACTAACTTTGCACCCAAATTTTGCAAGCAAGGTTATGAAGCATCATATCGTGTTATATACATTTGCAGTCGTCGCTACCATCATCATGATGGCGGGCTGTACGGGCAGCGGTAATCCAAAAACGACGAGGACTCCCATTGACATTCAAGCGGCAGCCGACCGTGTGATGGAACTGGCTGCCGACAGGCCGGAGCAGGCTTTGCAGACGATAGACTCGCTGCACGCCGAGGGCCTCCCCGACTACGAGACCGACTGGTTCAGGGCCAAGGTCTATTGCCAGTCGCTGGAGGGGTCGCGGCTCGACTCTGCTATCGCCATCTGTGAGCGGCTGATGCTGCTCGACGTAGCCCGCGAGAACCGTGAGTACCGTCAGGACGTGTTAGAGACGCTCGTGAATGCCTGCCAGAGGAACAACGACGACGAGCGGATACTGAGATGGACAGCCGAACTGGTGACGCTGTTCCATGAGAACGGCGACGAGACGGAGGCCCTGAGAAGCGAGGCTGAGATAGGCGTGGCACTGACGCATACGGGTCATCTGCGGGAAGGACTTGCCAAGATTGACAGTGTGATAGCTGCTCTTGGCGGCAAGAGGAAATTCAATGAACTGGACGCCTCCATGATTGCGCTCAAACGCAAGGTGGGGTTGTTGAGTGAGACCGGGCGTTATGCCGACATTATTCCCGTTGCCCAAAGCATGTTGGACAGGCTTGCCGACTACGAGCAGCACCCCGACAACTACCACGACGGCAGTTACCGCGAACCCGCCGACGAAGACCGCGCCGGATATATAGACTTCTATCGCAACAGGGCCTACGGCTATCTGGCCGAGGCGTATGCAAGAACAGCCCTCCTCTCATCCCCCCTTGGGGGGAAGCCCCAAAGCGCTACCATCACCTCCCCCAAGGGGGAGGATAAGAGGGGGCTTGCTTATCATTATCTCGCACTCTACGAGCAGAGCGGCTATGGTTGGACGCAGGAAGGGCGTCACTTCATCGTCCCGACGCTGTGCCTTTTAGGCGAGAGCGCCAAGATGGACTCCATTTTCCAGGACCTGGACGAAGCCCGCTTCCATGCCTACGAGCAGCAGATGGAGATAGAACGCAAGGATGCCGAGACGAGGCACGCCCGCCAGATAGCCATCGGCCTGAATGTGGTGGTACTGCTGTTGTTGCTCATCATCTTCCTCCTGTTCCGCCACCACCGCATTGTCAAGCGGAAAAACCGCGTCATTGCGCAGCAGATTTCCGAGGCACTGCCCAAGGAAGAGCCTGAGAAGCCCGTCGATATGCCCGAAGGCGAATCCGACGGACCGTCAGAAGCCGGTATCTCCGAGTCGACGGACAATGAACTACTCTTCCTGCGTGTCAGTCAGGCCATCATCAGCGAGCAACTCTACCTCCAGCCGCTCTTCGACCGCGAGGCCGCTGCCCGCCATCTCGGCATCAGCAGCCGCCTCATCGGCACAGCCTTCACCCAGGGCAGCCCCTACAAGTCGCTACCCGACTTCATCCGCGAGTGCCGCCTGAGGCATGCCTGCCGACTGCTGCGCGACTCCACCATGACCATTGCCGACATCGCAGCCGCCTCCGGCTTCTCACGCATCACCACCTTCAACCACGACTTCAAGGCGAAGTACGAACTGACGCCAACCGAGTTCCGCAACCAGCTCCACTCGTAACTTCCACTTGCTCATTTTTGCAAAACGGGTTGCTCATTTTTGCTTGCTATTGCGTGTATGCGCGTAAAGCAGTACTTTTGCAGGCAAAAATGAGCACCCGTTATGTATAAAGACGACAACACCTTCCTGCTCCTGGCAACCGTCATCGTGTTGCTGCTCTCGCTCATGGCCGTCGTGCTGCTCTGGCAGATCAGGCGGCGACGACGGCTGTTGCGTCGGCGCGACGAAATCATCGCCGAGGAGGAGCGCGCTATCGACCGTCTCACAGAAGAGTTAAGAATTAAGAGTTAATCAAATCAGTATGGCCATCATCTATTTCATTCTGACAGTCATTGGCGTAGTGCAGTGCTACATCATTGCCAAACTCCTTGTGGCCAACCACCGCGAGGAGCGGAATCTGGCCGACCGCACCCGTCGGCAAGTCGCCCTGATGAGAAAACATTTTGAACTCACTGAGCGGCTGAGCCGTCTGTTTCCTAACACCGTCAGCCTGCCATGAACCGTCTGATACACAGTTTACGTGAACGCAGCGAATGGCTCGACAGCCTCTGCAACTGGTTCGACCGCTACGGCCTCGACCTGCTGTTGTGGCTGCTCGGACTGGCCTTCGTGGCCACCGCGATGCTGCTGGTCTATCTGCTGATGCTTTAGCAATAATATATTATACAAAAAACGATAACTACATGAAAGAAAGAATGATGAACCTCGCGCTCGTGGCCGTCCTCCTGTTGGGCTTCGGCGCGTTTGTCGTGTCCTGTAAGGACGATGACGACGACAAAGAACAGAGTGAAGAACAGAAGGAGCAGCAGGCCATTGCCGAGCAGCAGAAGGACAACACCTTCTGGGCCGTGGTGGGCCAGCTGGTCAGCATGGACGAATATACCGAGGACTACGCCGCACGGACCTTCACCCCGACCATCGGCACTGAGGCCGACGGCGACCCGCTGACGCGCATCGTCAGCACCAACTCCATGGAGGCCGCCGTGCAGAACTTTCTGTGCCTCGTCAACGTGGGCGATGCTGAGGCCGTCGCCATCGACGAGAACACCATCTCCTACGAGTGGAAGAACGACGCCGTGGGCACGCTCACTTTCCACAAGACCACCGACGGCACGTCGTGGGCCACCGTCGATGTGAGCATCAGCCAGGTGCCCACGCTGCGACACATCGTCTACCAGTCGCCCGAACAGGGCAACCAGAACGGCACCGTAGACGGCAAGGCCTACTACCGCTTCGGCGACGTAGTGAGCCGCAAGATTACCGTCGACGGGCTGGAATACAACGAATACTGGATCTGCATACGCCCCGCCTTCGGACCCGAGGGCAAGGGCGACAGCCACTGGGCCTGTGTCAACATCCTGCCCGACAAGAACATCAAGCATGTACACGTCGATGACGACAATCTGAACATCGAGGACTACTACGTGCCCACGGGCATCGGCGAGAACAAGAAGCAGATGCAGAACTTCGCCGAGCTGCTCTACGCCATCTACCGCCCCGCCACCTGGGAGAAGAACATCAGCTACTACAGCACCACAGGACTCTTCGGCCCCTCCGGCCTGCCCATCTTCAACGACTTCCACAGCACCAACCTGCGCTACCACAACCAGCACTTCTGGCAGAAAGTGCAGGATGCCTGGGACGACCTGCACATTCCCGACCTGGCTCTGAACACCGACGACAGCTACCTGCCCGACGCTATCGACCGCGACGGCATCCGTCTGCTCTGCAACGGCTACAGCTGGTGGAGCAGCGTGTCGTGGAACTGCAAGCTCTACCAGTACACCTTCACCCACGGCACGAAGGACACCGAGAAGAGCCTGCACCACGCCGAATACACCAAGCCTGAGAAGAACGTGAAAGACATCGATATCGACTGTCGCCGCATGGGACAGCAGTTCCTCGAGAGATATAATGACTTCTTCGGCGACGGGAAGCCCCGCTGGATCTTCCGCACCCTCACTGGCAAGGAACTCGCCAGCGACGGACGCTGGGACAACAAGCAGCCCATCGCCGGCGTCACCGAGGTCTACCGCTACTACGCCTACTACCCCAGCGAGCTGACCAAAGGCGACAACAACGGCCACGACCCCGAGGTGACCGAGGATCTCGAAAGCGGCAAGGTGGCCACCAACGCGCCCACCAACGGCATGGGCACCTACCAGATTGGCGACGTGCTCATGGACGAGCAGGGCAACCGATGGTTCTGCATAGCAGGCTCGCCCTACTACGAAGGATTCCCCGTCACCGACCGCAACGCCACCTTCATCACCTTCGGCTTCAATGGCATCAACACCAAAGGCAACACCGTCAGCGGACTGCCCACCGAAGAAGAACTGCCCGAGCTGGCCTACAGGCTGTTGACGGTAATAGGCACTATGGAATCCATGAAGGCTGAATACCAGTTTATCCCTGGTGTAGAGACAACGCTGGGCAAGGCTTTCACAAACGTATTAGAATATGCCAATATCGATATGGGTAAGAGCATGGTGGTAGTCGACAGCACCTTCGTCTTCACCTCTAAGGGTAAAACCTGGAACAGCAATTCCCATAGCCCCGTGTTCAACCTGGCCTACAACGACGGCAACACCCAGAAGCAGGCCGTGGCACGACTCATCTACGACCTCACGGAGGCCGGCACAGAGCGAGACAATTGCATTGCCGTCTCGGGCAAGACATACGCTGACATGCGCTTCCGCTGCTTCAAGCACTATGAGGAGTACTACCCCTTGGATATACGCGACCTCACGGAAGACGAGCGGGGACTGGGCATGACCAAGTACAACCTGATGTGGCCCATGACCACCAACAAGATATACCTGCAGGACGTGGCCGACCAGGCCAAGGTGACGCGCTATGCCGCCGCCGACAAGTGGTCGGGCCTGCCACTTTATGTCAGCAAAACCAAAAGTCCCGTTCAGCGCACACCGATGACCACCGCCGCAGCCAGCGCACAGCCCGCCGACTTCATTGGCAACTTCACCCGCCAAGGTACGCCCAGGACAAACATGTGGGGCGAGCCCGTGTGGTTCATCCGTGTCTGCAAGATTGAGGACAAGGGCGGACAGGTGCCCAACACCACCGCCACCGACGGACGCCGCTTCACCATAGTACACCTGCAGAACGACGCGTTGGTGTACAGAGGTATGATGCAGTCACAATGGGCCCTGAACTACTCCTACGACAATAAAGACTTCTACTTGGACAACGAGCAGCTCATCATTCCCCCCATACCTGGCTTAGAGAATTAGGGACAATAATCACTGTATATATTAATAATGCATAACCAAACAGTATAAACAACATGAGAAAAATTTTCAACCTTGCGCTGATGGCAGCCCTCCTGGGCGGCCTCAGCGTCACCTCCTGTAAGGACGATGACGACGACAAGCTCAACGACGAGCAGAAGGCCGAGCAGCAGGCCGAGAAATCCACGAAGTTCTGGAACGTGGTGAGCACACTCACCGACCAGTACGACGCCGATTACGCCGACAAGACCTACACACCCACCATCGGCGTGCAGGACGAGACCGACGCCACCACCCGCATCGTCTACACCAACGACGTGGCCACCGCCGCACAGCGCTTTAACTACATCACCGGCGCCACCATCGACGAGAACACCAGCACCTACGAGTGGAGCGACGACGAGGTGGGCACGCTCACCTACACCCGCACCAACGACGGTGCCTCGTGGGCCCGCGTCGACGTGAGCATCAAGCAGATGCCCTCGCTCAAGCACATCGTCTATAAAGCCCCCACGCAGGGCGAGAACGGCTCGTTCAACGGCACCGCCTACTACCGCTTCGGCGACGTGGTGAGCCGCCAGGTGGACGGACAGACCGAGTACTGGGTGTGCATACGCCCCGCCTTCGGACCCGAGGGCAAGGGCGAGAGCCACTGGGCCTGCCTCAACGCCCTGCCCAGCGAGAACGTCTATCACTACCACAGCAACACCAACAACTACGACTACTACCTGCCCACCAAGCTCGGCACCAACAAGGAGCAGATGCAGAACCTGGCCGAGATGATGTACGCCATCTACATGCCCAAGTCGTGGCAGGAAAACATCTCCTACTACAGCGAGGACGGATTCTTCGGACCCAAGGGTCTGCGCCTGTTCCACGACTTCCACGAGGCCAACCTCGTCTACCACACCCAGTACTTCTGGCAGCGCGTGAAGGAGGGCTGGCAGGTGAACGACATCTACCAGAAGGTGTTCAACGCCACCGAGAGCCAGGTCAACAGCCAGGTACCCGTGGGCATACACCTGCTCTACAACGGCTACAGCTGGTGGACCATCTCGTCGTGGACCTGCCAGCTGTGGGAGGCCACCTACACCAACGGCTCGGAGAAGACGGAGCTGAACCTGCACAAGGCATACTACGACGACAAGCTGAAGAAGGACGTGAAGAGCATCAAGTTCGACTGCCGCACCATGGGCGCCAATACCGAAAACTACAAGCAGTTCTTCGCTGGCGACAACAACCTGCGCTGGTGCTTCCGCACCAAGACGGGCGAGCAGCTCAGCTCCACCGGCAAGACCAATGTCTATGAGCCGCTGGCCGGCGTCACCGAGGTGTACACCTACAATAAGTACTACGGCCTACCCGTAGGCAAGGACGAGAAGCCCGAGGAGCTGACCATCGGAGGCACCAACAACAACAAGGCGACGTGGAACACTGGCGAGTTCACCGGACGCCCCCACTACCTGCCCTACAACGTCTACATGGACGAGGAGGGCAACCGCTGGATAGTGGCCGTGCCGGCAGGACTGGTCGCTACCACTTACGACAACTCGTACACCATGGACAAGGCACCCTACAGTTACCTCATCAGTTTCGAGGGCATCAAGTTCTCGGCCGACAAGAGCCGCGCCACCAACCTGCCAACAGACATCAACGTGCTGGCCAAGGGAGCCTTTGGCTTCCAGAAACTGGTCCACAATATTTCAGGCTTAACCGTAGCACAAGTTGGAGATAGAGAGACAACTGAAAGAGGCAAGGCCTACTACGGACTGCTCGAATATGCCGGCATCGAAGGACGCTTATCCTTTCCTGTCCTGACGCATGAGACCGAGGAAAATTCTTACATCTTTGATGCCTGCTTCGCCTACACCGACCCCGCAGACAACAAGCAGAAACTCATGCGATACCTGGACCATCCGCTTAACGATGGGCAGCGCATGGACTACCACTACATGTGGACTTATTACCCCAGCGCACCGTCGGCAGATGTCATAAGGCAATACTACTTCGACAAGGCCAGCCCCATCTACCTGCAGGACATTGCCACGCAGGACTTCGTCACACGCTATGCTCCCGACTGGTATGCCACCCGACCCTACAAGGCCAATTTATGGTCAAACACCGTTGAACGCACCATTCGTAAAGACATCGACACCAGGGCCAAGGACGTGAGCAACTACGTCTACAACCTGCAGTCATGGCAGCAGGGCACCTTCGTCACCTCCATGTGGAACGCCCCCGTCTACCTGATGCGCGTCACCCGCGTCTATGACCGCGGCGACGACGACTATGCCGAATTGACAGATGACGGACTCCACCTGCGCCCCTATAAGGTGTTCATGACCTACTATGATGAAGAGGACGAACTAGACGAGTGGATGCCAGACCCCAACGACATATTATCAGGCGATAAATATTCGTACAGCAGAACGCTGGCCGAGTTCTTCATGGCGCGTGTACTCAACGGCGACAAGTCGCCACAGCCCAAGTACACCGAGGAGAAGTGGTAAGCATCGCTTCGCAGACAGAACAAAATAGTAATAATGTATATGAAGAAGAATCTTTTCAACCTTGCGCTGACGGCTGCCCTCCTGGGCGGTCTCAGCCTGGGCGTCACGTCGTGCAGCGACGATGACGACGACAAGAAGGACGAGGTGCAGACCTCGACCGTGACCGTGGCCGGCGACCTGCTGAGCCACGGCATCGAGACCGACATGCAGAGCGCCGTGGTGAGCGTGCCCGTGAGCAGCACCGGCGAGTGGACCGCCACCCTGGCCAAGGGCACCGACTGGGTACACATTCAGGGATGGCAAGTGAACTACAGCGGCAACCAGACGCTGACGCTGCTCTTCGACGAGAACCGCTCGGGACGCGACCGCAACACCACGCTCAACATCGCCAACAACGACGGCGAGCTGACCCGTGTAAAAGTCTATCAGTACTATAATTATAAGGGCGAGGCTCCCACCAACGGCAGCGGAGCCGCCTTCGCCGCCAAGGGCATGGGCTGTGGCATAGACTACGACTACGCCCTCAACCTGAAGAACATCGTGGCACGCGCCGACGCCGAGGCCGCCAAGAGCGGCGACAAGTCGGCTGCCAGCGGCTCGTTCTATTCGCCCACACAGGTACACAAGCCCAACAACATCTTCAACATCGCACGCATCGAGGAACTGCAGAAATCCAGGGAGAATCCCCTGCAGGCATCAGCCTACGTGGAGGCCGTCATACCCGTGGCCGAGATGAACGTGCAGCTCTACGACTCCTGCCTCTCGCAGGCCAAGACCCTCGACGTGGGTATGGAGATGAGCCTCAGCCTCGGCCCCATCTCAGGACGCGCCCGTGGCGAGTACAGTTCGAAGATGCACGAAGACCGCACCATCGTGAACTACAGCATCGTGCGAAACGCTCCGATGTACAACGTCTACCTGTCGCCCGCCGAGCTGTCGGCCTACGCCACCGACCCGCGCCACAACAAGGTGTCGATGGACTACGACGATGCCGCCTTCGAGCAGATTGACCAGCTCATCGAGGCATACAAGAAGCGCAACGCCCGCCGCCGCGGACTCGTCGTCAACGACCGCGGACTGACCGACGAGCAGGAGGAGATCATCGCCAACATGGAGGACCAGGTGCCCGTGATGATGGACTTCGCCGGCATCTTCTCCACCAACTTCACCAAGAGCTACAACGAGCTGTACAACGCCATCGTGCGCCAGAAGCAGGCTGGCAAGTCCATCGACGCTGCCACCGCCAACCAGGTGCTCAACGCGCTGGACAACAACTACGGCCCGTTCTTTATCGCCGGCGGCGACTTCGGCGGCAGCCTCGCCGTCTACTGCGAGATTCACCGCGACTCGCTCCACGGCAGCGACGCACTCTCCGGCGAGGTGAGCGCAGAGATGTCGGGGATGTTCGAAATCAGCGGCAAGATTGAGTACAGCTCCGTGGGTATGTCATACCTGCGCCAGAGCAACACCCAGATGGACATCTATGGCGGCAGCGCCAACGCCACGGCCAACGCCTTCCTGAGCCTCATCACCGGCAGCGAGCCCAGTAACCTGCAGAGATGGCAGCAGGTGATGGACGACTGGATACGCTCCATGTGGACCACCTCCACCGGCACCAGCTACGGCGAGCCGAAAATCAGCGAGGCGGCACCCATCTCGTTCAGCGTCACGCCCATCTGGACCCTCTTCGCCGAGCCCGACATCCAGGAGTACGTGCAGAACTACTTCTTGACGAAGTATGCCGACCGTGGCATACGCAGCTACTTCGGTCTGATGAATGGCACCCTGCCCGACGGTCAGGGCGAGGCCTTCTCTAATCTGAACAGCGATTTCTGGAAGTAAACTTTCGAAATGTCGAAATATCGAAGTGAAGAACCTGACGATAACGATGCTGGTATTGCTGTCGGCCCTGCTGACCGCCTGCCACGACGATGCTGACCCCACGCCCGTCCCCACAAAGGACGGCGCGTGGGTCGTCACTGTGGTCAGCGGTTTTGCCGCTGACACGCCCACCATGCTCCCCCGTCAGGCTACCTACGAAAGCATCACCGTGAGCATCAAGGGCCGCACTGCCGACACACGCACCGTCATCGTCACCACCGACGCCGACTGGCTGACGGTGATGTCCGACTCCCTGCCTGCCGACAGCATCATCGCCCTTGCCGCCGCCACCAACGCCACCGGTCACCGCCGCGAGGCCACGCTGACCTTCACCGATGCCGACAATGCCGCCCTCTCCGCCACGCTCACGCTGACGCAGCGCTCCGCCTCCGACAGCGACGACAACGGCGACGAGGCCCGCGAGCAACTCTATGTGGGCTACGGCTACGACATCTACAAAGCCTTAGAGAGCACGATGGCCGTCAGGACGCGCGCTGCCGTGCTCGACGGCCCGTTGCTGTGGCAGGAGAACCAGATGGGCGGCGACCTACTGATACAGGACTGCCGACTGGGCCGCACCGCCACCCGCTATGTGTCGGCCAACGACATCCATGCCTTCGGCCGCAACCTGGCCGAGCAGCAGACGGGCGATGCCAACAACCACTTCGAGGGTTGCCGGCAGGAGTGTCTCACTGCCAGCAGCACACTGCTCGACGGCCACGGCACCTTAGAGCAGCAGAACTTCGGCCACGGCTCGATAGAGAAAGCCGTCGCCTCGCGTGTCATCGACCGCGGTGCCCTCATGGCCATGAAGCGGCGCTCGCAGCTGCCCTTTACCACAGCCTTCGCCCTGAGTCTGCGTGCCGTGCGCAGTGCCACCGGCGATACCCGCACCAAGACCGTGGAGCAGACCCTCACCGACTTCGGCACCCACGTCATCATACAGGTGGACCTGGGAGGCCGCATCGACTACACCTTCACCATGCAGAAGACCACGTCGTTCAACAGCATGGAGGAGATGCGGCAGGAGATAGACTACACCCTGGGGCGCATCGCCGACAGCGACCGCACGGCGAAGCTGCAGACCACGTCGTCGAGCAAGTCGCGGCAGGGGGCTATCACCGTCAGGGGCGGCAGCACTGCCACCCGCCAGCGCCTTGAGGCCGACATCAACGGCCTCTCCACCACCGGGCAGGTCAGTCCCTCGCACATCACCGACTGGCTCGCCACTATCAACTACACCCAGTACCCTGAGCGCGACGACAACCTGGAGGTCATCCACTTCGAGCTGATGCCCCTCTGGGACCTCGTGCCCGACGACCTGCGCCAGGACTTCATGGACGCAACCTTCCGCATGGCCCAGCGCAGCGACAGCTCGCTGCCCGCCAGTTTCACCGGCACCGACATCTACGAGATAGATGCCACACAGCCCGACCTCTTTGGGTTCTCTAGCCCGGCCTCCCTCTGCCGCCTCCTCTACATGAATGGCGAGCCCGTCATGGAGGTGTGCTCAGAGTATGTGCCAAAGATCCGCACCGACGAGCGCGTCGTCATTGCCTACCCCATTTACAAGCAACACATCCGCATGAACCAGGGTCTCTTCTTGGGCGACAGCATCCACCAGCCGGCCTACGTAGGCTTCTCGGGCAGCGACTGCTATGTCAACCCCATCATGGACTACGAGCCGGGCCAGCGCATCACCCGCTTCTGGTACGTCAACGGCAACCTGCTGCTCAATAGTCCCACAAACGTCAGCGGCCTGACGGGAAAAAGCCGCACCGTCGAGGACGATACCTTCCAGTACATTTTCAGCACCACCCACCGACACCCCATCGTCAAGGTCGGCTCCAAGTTCTGGACCCGTCGTGACATCGACCATAGCATGGGCTTCACCGATAATCCCAACAACCGCCGCGCCCGCACCAACGAGCACCTCGTGGACGGCGTGCTTTACGGCCGCTACTACTACGACATCGGTTACTACCAGCAGAAAGACAACGAGACCTGGTGGGGCTACCAGCCCAACACCTACTACGACGGCGGTCCGAACACGAAATGGTATGTACCGCTGCCCGATGATGTGCGACAGCTCTACGCCTACCTGGGCTTCAACCCTAAGGCCCTCTACCGTGGCGAGGTGAGTGGCTATGATGCAGCGTTCAACGGCTACTACGGCATCCACGACTTCCTCACGGGCGGCAGTTTCGGCGACGGTCAGATGGCCGTGCGCTACCGTGGCAGGCTGAACATCTTCGCCACTCGTGCCTCTGGCACAGATGCCGCCGACAATGCCAGTCAGGCCCTGCTGCTGATGCTCGACCCAGACTACCGCTTCACCCTGCAAGAGGCCGTCGGCGAGTGGCACAGCGACTACTTCCCTATTCGCCCTGTCCGCGGATGGATGTACGAGTACCCCACACTAAATTGAAGATTGAAAATTGAAAATTGAAGATGACGGATACAAAAAGCATAACGAAAATCCTGTTCGCCTGCCTACTGTGTTGCGGCCTTGCCGCAACCCTCGCAGCCTGTAGCGATGATGATACGGTGTCCGGCGGTTCTGCCGCCGGAACCGACGAGCAACGCCTGGCCCAGCGCGAGGCCGTGGCATCGGTCCTGACCACGCTCACCGGCCAGACCTTCAGCGACACGGCAGACATCGATTTCGAGGGGCATACCTACACTCCGCAGTATGGCTCCGTGCGCGACGCCACCAACCCGCTGGAGCGCAGCATACTGGTGAGGAACGCCAAGAGTGCCGAGGGCTATTTCCGTACCCTCGCCGGTGCAGGTGCCTCGCTCATCACCGAGACCGCCGACGGCTGTGCGCTCGACCTGACAGCTCTCGACTGCCACAGCACGGGCAAGCGGCAGAGCCTGGGCACACTGACCTTCCACCGCGAGGGCGACGGCAACTGTGTGGCCTACGCCGACGTGCGCATCGACTGCATACCCGAGCTGCGCCGCATCAGCTACAAGACACAGGCGCAGTGGGGCGACAACGCCGGCTTCGAGTCGCCCTGCGCCTGGGGCGATGTCTATGTGGCGGGCGGCAAGTACTACATCTGCGTACGTGAGAGCCAGGGCTACAACAGCGACGGCGCGCTGGTATGCATGGAGAACGGGCGCGGCAGCAACACCACCGACCCCATCGGTGACGGTGTCAAAGGCATCTGGCACCCGGAGCATGTGGGAACCACGCAGGACATTGTCGACTTTCTCATCCTCTGTGCCGACGAGGGCTACGCCACGCAGAAGCAGCGCATCGTGAAACAATATCCCGGCAAGGTGTTCCCACTGCCCATGACGCTGGGCTATCTCTGGAATCCCGACAAGATGTACACGGTGGGAGGCACCGACGAGGGCTTCGGCAGCACACACACAGGCTACAGCCACTGGACAGGATACGATACGCCCGTCATCATCTGTCGTGACGGCACAGAGGGCAACTACGTGGGGCTGTTCCAGGGCTGGTACCGCCGTTTCCACTATGTGCAGATTGATGCCCGTAACCCTTGGGACCGTGGCGCCACGGAGCGGCTCTACCAGTTCAAGAACACGCAAATCAGCACACTGGAGGCGATGCTCGTCTCGAAATATCTCTACACCGTCTGCTGCGTTCACTTCACCGACCGTGTGCCCAGTGGCTTCGCGTTAGTTGACATATAAAATGAAGAAGGCGCTTATATATATAATAATGTGTATGGCAGTCATCAGCTGTAGCAACGACGTGCTGGACGATAGCCTCCCCTACGGTGAGATGATGGATGAGGTTTCCTTTGTTTGGACCCGCGCTGAGGACGTGGAGACGCGCACGCAGTTTCTGCGCAACTACGGGCTGGGCTACTCATACGACGCTGTGCGCGGCTCCTACTGTGAATGGAGCGACATACGCTGCCAGGTGTTCGACCGCCGCCATGTAGAGAGGCTTAGCGAGCAGGTGCTCCACACTACGCTGGCTCGTGAGGCCACTACACAGACAAAGTTCGAATACTCCCTGCACGACTATGTGGCCAATGTGTCGATGGAGACCACCGAGGAGATGGACCTTGGACTCTACAACAGCGAGAAGCGCAAGCGGCAGAACTTCATCGAGGACGGTGTGCAGGAGACTTTCTATTATACCATCAACGATAAGATCACACTGGTACACGGCTTCTTCGACTATGCCTCGCTGCTCGACCTCTATCCCAAGGACAACGCCATCCTGACGCAGAGTTTCCGCGACGCCATCGCCCACCTGAAGCAAACCGACGAGAGCAATATCGCCGCCGTGGACTCGTTCCTCAACGTCTACGGCACCCACGTCATTGTGAGTGCCTCGTTGGGCGGCACATTGAAGGTGGACATAATGAACCACCTGTGGCGCTACAACGACAAGGCACGCACAGAGGCCTGGACCACCGAGGAATTTCTGAATGTCGTGCGCCAGAAGAACGAGAACCGCACCGGCAGCGATGAGTACCAATGGCTGGAGCACGCCCGCCTGAACATCAGTGCCGCCGGAGGCGATCAGAGCACGCTGACGGGTCTGCTTGGCGAGTATGCCGCCGACGGCACGCGCACCTACTCCACCGACGGCATCTCACAGTGGCGCACCTCGCTCGTCTATGACGCTGCCGATGCCGTGCGCTCCAACGTGGAGTTGGTTGACATGCAGGTCATCCCTATCTGGCAGGTGGCCGATGTGGTAGACCACCGGCAGGCCCTGCGTATAAAAGCCGCCGTGCTGCAAGATGTCGCCCTGCAACAGGAACTGCTCGGCGACTGGAACTTCTTCGATGCCGCCTTCCCCATTCGCCATGCACAGGCCGCCTGCCAGTATCGCCAGTCCACCACAGCCTGGGCTACTCATCATCGCACGGACAGCAATGACCAGCCGATGACGGTCTGCATCGTGAGCGGCGGACGCTATGTGGCCACCGTCTGCCACGAAATAATTAATGGACGCGACCTGTGGGTGTGTTATCCCGTCTATGAAGGAAAAGTAAAACTGTCCTGCGGCCTCGGTGTGGCTGATGACGGTACGCTGTGGAAGGTACGCTGGCTGAACGGTCAGGTAACGCTCACGCCCAAGGACGGCCAATCCGCTGACGGTCGCTTCTACATCACAGCCGGTACCGTCGGCGTGACCCCGATGGAGGGCATCACCTACGCCGCGTCATACGTCCTGCCCTGCATCGCACTGAGCGGCGGCGTGCAGCCCGACGGCTCCTACAGTAGCGCGGCTTACGACGTGGTGAAGAGGGGTGACACCTTCGGTCTCTGGGCCCCTGACGGCCTGCTGGACATCGTAGGTTTCAGCCCCACCACTACGACAGATGGCGATCTAACCTACTACAAAAGAGATGACAAATATACGTATATATATCATAAAAATGAACTCAAGTATGAATAAGAAAGTAATCTCAATGATGCTGCTCCTCGCGGCAACAATCCTTTCGGGGTGCAGCAGTGACGGTGACGACCCGCCACAGCCCGCTCAGGAAACGGGAGCACCGCTACAGGTGATGGTGGTCTTTGCGCCGGGCGAGCTGGGCGACGGGGGCTATGCCGACGATGTCTTGGAGGGTCTGAACCAGCTGAAGCGCATGGACGACGAAAGAGAGGAAAAGGACAAGGACGCTGTGGACGTGGATTTCATCTCGCGCTACGATGCCGAGGACACGCGCAATGCCGTGACACAGTGGGCCGGGCAGAAGGCCAACCCCTTCCACGACGGCGACTACAGCCGTCGGCTGCTGGTCATCAGCGACCCTACGATGATTCCTCTGCTCGGTGTCATCAAGGACGACCTGCGCCCCACCGACGAGGTGCTGCTGCTGAAGGTGTATGAGGCCGACGTGGCAAAGGCCGCCGCCGACTACGGCCTGGGCGAGCGCGTACACGGCCTGAACATCTCGCTTACGGAGAGCATACGCAGGTTCTGCCGCTACATGGACCGCGCCATCGCACAGGCACAGACCGACGGCAAGGAGTGGAACCGCGACTTCCTGCCCATCTTCCGCCGCTACGACGAAAGCACCTGGGCCTGCCGTGACAGCATCAGTGAGGTACTGGCCGAGGAGTTGGGCACCTCGTCGCGTTCACCCATTGGGGCTCTCAACCAGATGGGTGCTGTCTTCACCCTCGACGCTATGACGCAGATGCAAGAGACGGCCTACAGCCTGGCACAGGCTTTCATGCAGAACTACCAACAGTCGTGCAGTGCTTTCTGCATTGTGGACTTCGGCAAATATAACGCCGGATGGGACTACTATCTGCTGGGCCATGAGGGCGACGACCTCTTCGAGACGTTGATGATTGATGCCAGAGAGTTGGCCACCCATAATCGTTACTATGTGAAACGCGACTTCCGCAGTGCCTTCTTTGGCTGGGGCTACGACTGGATGAAGCAAGAGTCTGGCACCCTGCCACGCATGACGCTCATCTACGGGGAGCAATGTGTAGACAATATACCTGATATGATTGATTATTGAAAACTGAAGACGATGAATACGAGAAGATGCATATATTTCCTACTGTCCTGTTGGCTATGTTGCGGCCTTGCCGCAACCTTCACGGCCTGTAGTGACGACGATGACAACAATACGGCTCCTCCAAAGGAGGTTGATATCATCACCCTGAATGTTGACGTGATACTGCCTACCAACATCCAGACGCAATGGCAGAATGCCATTGATCTGGCGCAGACTAACATAGCCAAGGCACAGCAGAAGCTGGGACGGCAGGTGAAGTTGAACCTGCGCTATCATGACGAGGATGCCGAGGACCTCAGCGCCCTGGGCCTGCGGCTCACCAGCCTGACCGGAGCAGACACCTGCCACGCCATCATAGGCCCCTACCACTCCAGCAACGCACAGGACATTCTGAAATGGGTGAAAGAGACGCGCCTGCCCGTGGTGCTGCCTACATGCAGCAGTTCTGAATTGCAGCGCATCTACGCCAAGAGCACCTACGCATGGTTCCTCACAGAGAGCGACATCACGCAGTGTGAGATGATGATTTCGGCGGCAAAGGCCATCGGTGCCAGCGACGTGGCCCTCATCTACAGCGACGACACCTACGGCCGCTCCTTCCTCGACTGGTTTGCCTTCTATGCCGCAGAGCAGGAAGTGAGCACCGACGTGGAGGCCATCACGGCCTACCGGCGCGGTGATGACCTGAGTTCCTTCCTCGATGCAGCGGCCGCTCAAGCCACGGGTCTGCGCATGTTGGTGTGCGTGGCCTTGGGTGACGGCAGCGACTACCTTAGCGTGGGCCAAGCCCTGACGGCCTACAACACCAAGACAGCATCCGACCCCGAAGCGCCCCACTTGCTACCCATCTTCGCCGACACGTCGAGCGACAACAGTGTGCTGGCCGCATGGCCCGCCAATGTAGACTTCGGGCTGGGCATCAGCCCTGTTGGCGCACCGGCCTACGGTTTCCCGCAGTATGCCACTGCCTTCCATGACCAATACTCCATGAATGGCGAGGCACAGGTGTATGATGCCCTCTGCATCATCGCCATGGGAGCCGCCTTGCAGCAGGCCAGTCCCAACGTGTGTCTCGTCGACGGTCAGCAGGTGGTATACAAAGAAAAGCCTTATACCGTGGGGCTGACCGACTACATGCGGTCGGTGGTAAGCAACGAGGGCGGTGTCATCACACAGTGGAACGATGCCAGCCTGGCTACCGCCTTCAGCGAACTGTCGGCAGGGCGCAACATCGACATCAGCGGAGCTACGGGCAGTCTGCTCTTCGACCAAGACACGCGCACAAAGATTCTGAATACCACCTACTTGGTGTGGCAGTTGGGCAATGTGTATGACGACGACGGTCATGTGATGAGTGTCGACATGCAGCCCGTCATCTACCTCAGCACCGTTGGCACCAATTCCGAGGCATCCACCACCTCGCTCTGGCAACAGCAGAAGCGGTGGCAGCAGATGATGGACGACGTGACCTACGAGGCTGACCTGCCCAATGTCACCGACCACTGGGCCGTCGTCATCAGTCCCTCGACCACCTGGAGCAACTACCGCCACCAGGCCGACGCCTTCGCCATGTACCAGCTGCTGCGCCACCACGGCTACGATGACGACCACATCATCCTCATCGTGGAGGACAACCTGGCCAATAGCACCGACAACAAGGACTTCGCAGGCCAGATATTCGTGGAGCGTGGCGATGCTGCTGACGACAACTTCCTGAACGACGATGTGCGCAAGAACGCCGTGGTGGACTACCACTTCAGCGACCTGCAGCCCGACGACATCGGCGACATTCTCATGGGTCGCGCGTCTGCCCGTCTGCCGCATGTGGTCCGCTCTACGGCCACGAGCAACGTGTTCTTCTTCTGGAGCGGGCACGGCGGCTCGCGCGAAGGTCCGCTCTGGGGCAACGAGAACGCCTCTACCTATTTCGGCACCGACCGCATACGCCGCATCGTCGACGAGATGGCCCATGCCCAGCGCTACCGCCGCATGATGCTGGCCATCGAGACCTGTTACAGCGGACAGTGGGGCGAGTCCCTCACGCGCACGCCCGATGTGCTGGTGCTCACCGCCGCCAACCCCAACGAGACGTCGAAGGCCGACGTGCACGACAAGCAGTTGGGCGTGTACCTGAGCAACGCCTTCGCCCGAACCTTCCGGCGCGACATCGACCAGAACCCCGCCGTCACCATCTACGACCTGTACAAGGACCTGGCTCGAACCACCACCGGCTCGCACGTCATGCTCTACAACCAGCTCTTCTACGGCTCGGTCTATACCGAGACGATGAGCGACTATTTCCCTGAATAGCCAGTTATATTTAACGAAAATAAAGTATTCAAGATGAAAAAAACAAAATTATGGATGATGGGCGCCATCCTGACCTTCAGCGCCGCAATGCTGTTCAGCGGATGTACCGATGTCATCGATAATCCCGTTACACCTACCGAACCTTCAGTGGACCCTGTGACACAGGAGAAATATGAAAACGATGACCTGATGGACCGCACGGTGAAGCCCGGCGACTCGTTCTGGCAGTTCGCTCTTGGCACGTGGCTCAAAAGCCACGACGAGGAGGACGCAGGTCTGCAGGGTAATCTCATCAACACGCATAGTTCTCTTCTCTCGTATGCTTTCATGGAGAGTAGCGACCCTCTGGTGCAGAAGCTGTTAGACGAGGCTGACAACCTGGGCACAGAGGATTATATGAACCAACTCTTCTCCATTATGTTCGATTTGGACATTGCTGGCGACAGCGATACACCGCCCAGCCGCAAACAGCTGATAGAGTTGCTGGCCAAGATGGTGGATAGCGGCTATTCGCCCCTTGTGAGGCGCACTATCAACACCGACGATGGTGTCTTCGTGCGTGTATTGACCTCAGGTGAGAACAGTGCAAAGGTGGTGGGAGCATTGCAGAGTGGCGATGACCCCGTAGAGGCCATCAAGGAGATACTCAGCATGGTCAGTAGTTTTTCCGATGATCCGGAGGAAGACGATGAAGACCTGGACGTCCTGGCTCAAAAGATCCTTGAGATAGAAGAGACGGTAGGCATGGCACACAATGATCAATATGCCGATGACCTGCGACTCCGCCAGATAGCCACGCCCAAGCGCGATCAGAGAGCCTCACAGTTCCGTGCCAGGAGGCGCGCTGCAGACGGGTTGACCGTTGAAGACATCTGCCAGGCTCTCGGCGTGACGGACGACTATAGCGTGGTTGATGAGCAACTGGAGCCCATTTTTACGCTTCTCTTGGAGGAAGATGTAGAGACGCTGGCCAGTTATCTGGTCTTTTACATCGCATCGCAATACTATGACCTAATGCCCATCGACTGGAGCGAATACGGCGACATCTTTGGCATGGGTAGTGGCTATATGAATCTTGACAATGGCGTCAAGGAGAGCCTCTACACCCTGCTCAGCACGAAGGCCCCCGAACTGATTAGCCGTGTTGACTATATGGTGATGAAAGACAACATCGATATTGAAGGCTGCCGTACCCTGATGGAGCAGATGCGTACCCTGATGGACGGCCGTATTGCCGCCAACGACTGGATGAGCGATGCCACCAAGGGGGCCGCCCGGGAGAAGTTGGCCGCCATGAAGTTTAACATCGGTGTGCCCGACGAGCAGCCTGGTGCCTCGTTCGAACTCATTGGCGAGAATCTCCTCGAGAATGTGCAGCAACTGCGCCAGCAACGCCAGCGACAGATGATGGCACTGGTGGGAAAGCCCGTCGCCAACCACGGCTGGGACTTCGCCATGCAGTTCATGACACTCGGCACGTACAACGCGATGTATGCACCGTTCCTCAACCAATTGTTCATTCTACCTGCATTCCTCTCCGACGGTATCTTCCCCAAGGACAACGAGCCTATGCGCTACGCCACGGCTATGGTCTTCGGCCACGAGATGTGCCACGGCTTCGATGCTAATGGTTCCAACTACGATGCAGAAGGGTCCATCATCGACTGGTGGACACCAGCCGACCGCACGGAGTTTGAGCAGCGCCAGCAGCAGATGGTGACGCTCTACGACCAGTTGTGGCAGTACGACGGCGTGCATGCCGACGGCAAGATGACCCTGGCCGAGAACATGGCCGACATGGGCGGCGTACGACTGGCCTTCGAACTCTACAAGCAGAAGCTGTCAACCGATGGTCTCAACACCGAAGCCACCAACCACCAACTGCGCGAGTTCTTCCTGCACTATGTCCTGTTTTGGCAGGAGGATGCGTCAGCAGATGCTCTGCAAGATCAACTGGAGGACGACGAGCACTCGGCCAACCACAACCGCATCATCGGCATCACCCGCCTGATGGACGAGTGGTACGACCTGTTCCGCGTCACCGATGGACAGTGGTATCTCACTCCCGCCGAGCGTGTCAGGATTTGGTAAAGTTCGAGGCATTAAAGGTTACTGTATAGTTCAATACTTTTTTAAAACAAATAGTACAATATGAAAAAGATTCTATTGATGGTCGTAACCGCCATGATGGTTACAATGAATGTGAATGCACAGGATGACTTGAAGCACGAAGTAGGTGTTTTCTATGGTTTGGGGTCGGCCTCCGACATCCTCTCCACCTACACAAGTGCATTTGCTGCCGCAGCTGGCGACCAGAGTTCCTGGTGGGGTCCTGTCGGCGTGGAGTACTATTACCACCTCACGCCCGTCGTTGGCCTGGGTGCCGTGGCTGAGTATGCAAAATGTAAGGCAATAGACAATAAAACTCATAAAAAGGATTTGAGCGAGAGTTTTATCACTGTAATGCCGTCTGTGAAGTTCAACTGGCTGCGCAAGAAACACTTCGGTATGTATTCTGGCCTGTCAGCCGGCATTATGTTTCTTTCGTTGTCTGCTAATGATGACGTCAAGGCTTCCGATCCTGACGCCAAGGACGAGACGCTGGCTGCATTTATGTTCCAAGTCACAGCTCTGGGTGCTGAGTTCGGCGGCGAAGCCTTCCGCGGATTCATCGAGGCGGGTCTTGGTGAGAAAGGTCTGCTTTGTGCAGGTCTGCGCTATAAGTTCTGAATAGATAGTAACTACATAAATAACAACAATTTGGCAAATGAAAAAGATTCTTCTGATGGCCGCAGCCGCCATGATGACTGCCGCGAGTGCCAGCGCACAGGCACGCTTCGACAAAGGTACGTTCACGCTGCAGCCCCGCATCGGCGGCACAGGCTCGATGTTTGTCAACGCCCCCGACATGCAGGCTGGCAGCAAGACCGTGGAGTCCACGGCCACCGGCGGCTCGTTCATCGGCATCGACGCTGAGTACTACCTCAGCCGCCGCCTCGGCCTCGCCGCCGGCATCAACTACTCACAGGCCGGCACGGGCTGGGAGGAGTACGACTACACCGGTGCAGGAGGCGTGAAGATGGAAGTGAAGGAGACGGCATGGAAGACCGGCTACATCAACGTGCCCGTCACCATCAACTGGTATGTGCTGAAAGGCCTCGCCCTGAAGACCGGCCTGCAGTTCGGCTTCCTCACCAGTGCCGACGACTACTCGCGCACCGAGTACAGCACTGGCGGCGTGGACTACACGCTGACCGCCGAGAACAGCATCAAGGACGACTTCAACAAGTTCGACGTCAGCCTGCCCATCGGACTGAGCTACGAGTTCAAGGTGCCCATCGTCCTCGACCTGCGCTACAACATCGGCCTGACCAACGTGAACAAGCACGCCACAGCCAATGGCAAGGACTACAGCAACATCCAGGCGGTCTTCGCCGTCGGCTACAAGTTCAAACTCTAATATCAAGATGGTGGCGAAAAGTGCTATTCATGCTTAAACACCCTGTGCGGCGGCGAGAAATGAGAATGAAATATCGGCGTTTCAGGGCATGGCAGGAGAATCCGTTCCGCTATGCCATGAACGAGGAGCAGACCCACTGCTGCCACAACTGCAACTGCGAGTACATCGGCAACTTCTGCCCGCAGTGCGGGCAGAAGGCGTCGATGGGCGCGGTGAACTGGTCGAGCGTCAGAGAGAACGTGATGGAGATATGGGGCGTGGGCACACGCTCCATGACCTACACACTGTGGCAACTACTCTGGAGGCCCGGCTATTTAGTACGCGACTATATCAGTGGTAAGCGGCAGGTGAGTTTCCCGCCAGTGAAGATGCTGCTCATCGTAGCCATCGTGTGTACACTCATTGCCAACCTACTGGGTGACGGTTCCGAGGAAGTCCAGCCAGTAGAAAGGATGGATGCCGTGATTGCCTTTTTCAACTGGGCTGAAAGAAATCAGGGATGGGGCTTCCTCATCATCTATTCCACGTTGATTCTGCCTACATGGGTGCTGTTTCACCATTCGCCACGCTGCACGGCCCACTCGTTGCCACAGGGATTCTTCATCCAGGTGTTCCTCAGCACGTCGGCTCTCATCCTTGTCACCCTTGCCGAATGTTTCCTTCCCATACTCGTATTGATACCGCTATATTTCTACATTGCCTACTACCAACTGTTCGGATATGGTCTATGGGGTACGCTTTGGCGCATAATGATTTGCGTTGTAGTGGCGGGAATCGTGATGCTGATGATTGTGTTTATAGTCACCGACATGAATAAAATACAGACGGCAAATTATCCGGAATGGTTTGTCAAGTCGATTATCGAGGCTGTATTAGGTATCTGTTGTGCAGCCATACTTAGCGTCGGTTACGCTATTGACAGATGGAGTCAAAATAAAAGTTACTATGTTTGCAGTCGGAAACGCCAATAGTCCGATAGGAGATAGTCCATAAGGCAGAGAAATATTCCGCACCGTGAGGTGCAGAGAACCTCTTCGCTACGCTTCGAGAACCTCTACATCTCACGTTGCGTGAAAGGGGCTTCGCGAAGAAAAGAGGCAAAAAAGTTGGTACGATAATAATTGGATTGTATTTTTGTAAGTGCTAAAAACAATATACAATAACCAACTAAAAGCGTACCAATATGCAAAGGAACAAAATTTCTTTCAAAGGACAAAAGATTTTCGTAGGAATTGATGTCCACAAAACGACATGGGAGGTCGCAGTACTGACCGAGTCCGGGTTATTGAAGAGGCACCCGCAAGAAGCCTCTGCCAAAGTGCTCTTTGACTTTTTGAGGAAGCATTATCCCGATGGCGAATACCATGCGGTGTATGAATCAGGCTTTAGCGGCTATGCCACTTACTACGCTCTAAAAGAGTTTGGCATAGAGTGTACAATCACTCACGCTGCTGATGTTCCCACTACACAGTATGAGGAGGTGATGAAGACAGACAAGATTGATGCCGAGAAACTGGCACGTGCTCTTCGCAAAGGCGATATAGAACGTCCTGTCTATATTCGAGAGAAGGACAACATCGACGAACGTGGGGTTATCCGTATCCGTAAGACCATCCAGAAGCAATTGTCTGGCTACAAGTCTCGCGTGAAGCACATGCTGCATTGTAATGGTGTTAAGATGCCTGAGCGATTCGCGAAACCCAGCAGCCACTGGTCAAGGGCGTTTATCACATGGCTGATGCAAGATGTAAAGCTGCTATCATCGACAAGACTATCGCTTGATCTTCTGATTAGACAAGTGGAGGTGATACGGGGAACCTTACTGGAAGCCACCCGTGAACTGCGCAAACTCAGCCAGACAGAGAGGTATAAGCACCGCTTCGACTTACTGATGAGTATACCAGGTGTCGGTCAGCATGTGGCAATGTGCATATTGACGGAGGTCTGGGACGTAAACAGATTCTCTAACGAAAGGACATTTGCGCACTACTTGGGACTCGTTCCCACCTGTCATGACAGCGGCCCGCACAAGTCCAATGGCGAGAAGACTTTCCGAGGCAACAAGCATCTCGGCCCAATGATCATCGAGGCCAGCTGGATAGCCATCTACAAGGATATGGGACTGGGAGCCTGCTATGCATATCACAAGCAACGCATGAATCCACAGAAAGCTATCGTCAGGGTGGCACGGAGAATGTCAAACATCATCTATTCCGTCCTGAAGAACGACAAGGCATATGAACCATACCAATGGGATAAGTAAAGACATACAGATTATCAGACAACTTCACAAGACGACTCCTGTTCATTTCTGAGGTGCCATACGATTGGTGTCCTCTATTAAAAGATTGTTGCGTCTTACTATATATTCTGAAGAAGTAAATTGTGGTGCGGACTGGGTCCGTGTCTACTCATAGAAGTTTGTCTGGTAGGTCTGTTGTCGGTGGTCATTCAATACCCGTCATTATCGTGATGGGCTGACAGTCGCATCTTCCTCAAAAGTCATCATACTCTTGTGAAATAGTGTAACTATTTGATATTAAACAGTTAATAAACAATAAATATTTTCCAATTATTTGGAAAGCAACATAGAAGAAATGATAAGTGACAATGAAACAAACAAGTTATGAATGTGAAAGTACATACCCCGAAGAATCTGAAAATGGGCAGCACGATGAAGCAGTTCCTGCTGTCATTAGTGGCAACCACTATCTCCATCGTGCTCACCTTCGGCACCGCCGCATGGCTCGACGGCAAGAAGAAAGAAGAGGCCAAGTGCGAGATGGTGTTGATGATTCTCTACGACCTGGCAGGTAGCATCGAACAGGCTGAAAATTGCGACTCGCTACTCCGCGAGGGCTTCGCGCAGCAAGTAGCGGTGGCTGAGAACCCCGTGCTGCTCGATGAGAATCCCTTCCTCTTCGTTAAATTTGCACCCTACATCAACTATACCGAGACGGTGGAGCGCATCTTCTCGACGAACATCGAAACCATCAACATCCTCGGCAACGTGCTCTTCGCTGAGAACGTGTCGGACATCTACCGGCTGCGGCGGCAATACAAGCAGGACATCTGCGACAAGTACATGGCCGAATTTGAGCGCGCTGTGGGCTTCAAGCAGTACGAGCAGGTGATGAACATTGCCTATTCGAGCGACTACATCTACATGAGCGGCCTACTGATCAGCGAGATGAAGGAGAAGTTCGCCCAGTGCCAGCAGATGATGGACGTGAGCGATGCCGACCTTGCCACCTATCGTCAGAAGCGCCAAGCCATGTCGCAGGCATCAGCCGCCGACAGCATCCAGAATGCCCTGCTTGAAGAGGCCGGCCAAAACTACCAACGGCTGAAGGAAGCAAAGGAAAAAGGCAAAAAAAAGACTGATAACAAATAGACGTATGAAACAGACAAGACCATCGACAAAGAAGTCATGGGTGTATCATCATTCAGCAGATAGAACGCCAGCGCCATGCGGAGAACAGCCTCCGCATGGCTAAGATAACGCGACATAAACATGAGTCGTGACACTTGTTTACGAATAGAAAGAGTACATGCAGAAGGTAAAAAGAATTGTGGTAAGGAAGGTCCCGCTACGTCGCAGAGTGAGGGGATTTATAATGTCATCAAGATTTATTCTTTAAGCCAATAGTGAATTTTAGTTGCCGGTTGAAATCGCGCACCTGTAACGAAGGTTAAAAACGTTAATTTTTTGTCTCTTAGAATTCGCAGATAAGTTCCAAGAGCACTTTTCTACCGTTTTGAGTGCAAGTTGTTGATTATCAGTACTTAAAACATTCTTTGGATGTTCGGGTATGACATCAGCTAAGATAGGAAAAGGTATTAGAACGATTGAACAGTACACTTTCTCTGGCTGTTCTTCCCTAACGGATATGCAGATTGGCAACAATGTTGCAACTATTAGCAAGTACGCTTTCCAATACTGTTCGGCTCTTCCAAAGATTCAGATTCCCCAAGGTGTTACTGTTATTCAGGACTATGCGTTCAGTGGATGCAAAAGCTTGAAGACGGTTATCATGGACGATCAAGAAACGGAACTGACATTAGGCAGCAATGGCAGTAAACCGCTCTTTGAAGGATGCCCGTTAGAGTCTGTATATATTGGACGCAACCTTTCCTATTCGACAAGTAGCAATTATGGCTATTCGCCCTTCTATCGCAATACCTCCCTACGCTCAGTAACCATTACAGATAAGGAAACAGAAATCTCTCCCAATGAGTTCTATGGTTGTACAAACCTAAAGAACGTCAGCATTGGCGATGGTGTGACGACCATCGGCGACTGGGCATTCTCTGGCTGTAGTAGTATGGATTATTTCGCCTTTGGAAGCAGTATGAAAACCATCGGCAAAGAAGCGTTCTCAGACTGTACGGCCATTACCAGACTGATTAGCCATGCAGTCACTCCACCAACCTGCGGCACACAAGCCCTGGATGGCATCAACAAGTGGAACTGCACGCTTTCCGTTCCAGAAGGTTCAACTTCAGACTATCAGCAGGCAGACCAGTGGAAGGATTTCTTCTTCATTAACAATGATATGACAGGTATCAGTAAACTGACGAATGGTACAGCTATGCCGACTAACATCTACGACCTGAACGGACAGAAGATTGACGGAATCAAGCCTGGTCTGAATATCATTAAGAAGAATGATGGTTCCATTAGGAAAGTAATTGTGCAATAAAAAAAACTAAAAGGGGCGGAGAATCTGATTAAGTTCTTTGCCCTTCTCTTTTCCTCTTTTGAATTCTACTTCACCCTTGCCTTCAGCCTTGCAGGGTTATTCCGGCGGTCCCAGATGTCGACAATCCAAATGGTTGTCTTGGTGATATGGTAAATGAAGCGATAGTTTTCGGGATGGCCAACCTCAGGATGCTTCAGCAGTATAGCGCCACGTTCACGAACCCGTTCAATGAACTTGTTTGCCGAAAGTGGACCGGCAAACTCAGCAAAGACGGAAACTATTCGCAGATACTATTATTCAGCAAAGCCACCAGGAATCCTTCGTGCGGCATATAGCCTGAACGATGCAGTTCATGGCTTTACATTCCATTCTCCATGAGTGCAGGATGGATGTGCTTAGCTGACCAGCTCATTGGCACGGGCCAGTGCCAGGTCGATGTGGTTGCAGATGTTTTCTTCGCCCAGCAGCTGCTGGAAGTTGTTGCGCTTCAGTACGGCTTCGACCTTAGGATTGACGCCTGAGAGGACGACGGTGATGCCTTCCTTCTGGCTCATGCGGCACATGTTCTCCAGGTTGTGCAGTCCGGTGGAGTCGATGAACGGTACCTTACGCATGCGGATGACGCGCACCTTGGGACGGTTGCCGTAGCGGGCCATGAGGTCCTCGAAGCGGTTGCCGGCGCCGAAGAAGTAGGGGCCGTTGATCTCGTAGACCTCGACACCCTTGGGGATGGTGAGGTGTTCCAGATTGCCACGCTCCATGTCGGCATCCTCGTTCAGGTCGATTTCGTCGTAGATGGCCTTGACGTCGGTGGTCTCCGACATGCGCTTCATGAAGAGCAGGCAGGCGCAGATGAGTCCGAACTCGATGGCGACGGTGAGGTCGAAGATGATGGTCAGGAAGAAGGTGAGCAGCAGCACGGTGACGTCGCTCTTGGGGTTGCGGCGGGCCATGGCCATGAATGAGCGCCAGCCGCTCATGCCGTAGGCTACCACTACCAGTACGCCGGCCAGACAGGCCATGGGGATATACTGTGCCAGGGGCATGAGGAACAGGAAGATGCCGAGCAGCACGACGGCATGGATGATGCCGGCAATGGGCGTGCGTCCGCCGTTGTTGATGTTGGTCATGGTGCGGGCAATGGCTCCCGTGGCGGGAATGCCGCCGAAGAGGGGCGATGCGATGTTGGCGATGCCCTGGCCGATGAGCTCGGTGTTAGAGTTGTGGTGGTCGCCAATGACACCGTCGGCCACCGTTGCCGACAGCAGCGACTCGATGGCTCCCAGTACGGCAATGGTGACGGCGGGACCTACCAGGCTCTTGATGGTCTCCCACGTCAGGTCGGGTACGACGGCCGAGGGCAGTGTCGAGTTGATGCTGAAGCGGTCGCCAATGGTCTCGATGGTGGTCACGCCGGCATACTGCTTCAGCAGCAGGGCTGCAACCGTCATGACGATGATGGCTACGAGCGAGCCGGGCACCTTTTTCGAGAAGCGCGGCATGGCGGCAATGATGACCACGGAGACGATGCCTACCAGCATGCTCCACGGGTCTATATTACCTATATTATATATATAGGCTCCCCACTTCTGGATGAAGTCGGCGGGCACGCTGTCCATCTGCATGCCCAGCAGGTCCTTGATCTGCGTGGTGAAGATGGTGACGGCGATACCGCTGGTGAAGCCGACCACGATGGGGTAGGGTATGTACTTGATGATGGTGCCCAGTCGCAGCACGCCCAGCAGGATGAGGAATACGCCCGCCATCAGCGTGGCAATGGTGAGTCCCGTCATGCCGTACTGGCTGATGATGCCTGCCACGATGACGATGAAGGCACCCGTTGGACCGCCAATCTGCACCTTGCTGCCGCCAAACAGCGAAATCATGAGTCCGGCTACGATGGCCGTGATGATGCCCTTCTCAGGGCTGACACCGCTGGCTATGCCAAAGGCGATGGCCAACGGCAGGGCTACGATGCCGACAATGACGCCCGCCATGAGGTCGGCCATGAATGTTTGCTTGTTGTAATTCTTAATAGCCGACAGAAATTTCGGCTTGAAATCTAATGTTTTTTCCATCTGATTATCCTAAATACGATTTTCGGGTGCAAAGTTATGCAAAAAATATAAGGTAGCCCAATTTTAGGCTACCTTATATATAATAATTGTGCGTTTTCTTGATTTACTTCGTCTTCAGCAAGTCGCGAATCTCGGCCAGCAGCTCTTCTTGCGTGGGACCCTTGGGAGCCTCGGGAGCGGGCTCTTCCTTCTTGCGGTTCAGCTTGTTCATGCCCTTGATCATCAGGAAGATACAGAAGGCGATGATGATGAAGTCGATGATGTTCTGGATGAACTGTCCGTAGGCAAACACCGATGCGCCGGCCTCTTGGGCCTCGGCCAGTGTCTTGTACTTCACGTCGTCCGACAGGTTGACAAACAGGTCGGTGAAGCTGATGCCGCCTGTTACGACGCTGATCAGAGGCATCAGCACGTCGTTGACCAGGCTGGTGACAATCTTGCCAAAAGCACCGCCGATGATGACACCGACAGCCATGTCCATTACGTTGCCCTTCATGGCAAACTCCTTGAATTCTTTAATAAATCCCATAGTCGTTTAATTTTTTAATTGTTATGATAATGTTTTAATGTATAATGTTTCATGTTTAATGTAAAATTTGCAATCTGCATTTTACAATATCAGCCCCGGAGGCTTGATTTATCTCATTTTTCACTTTCTGAATTTCGCTTTTCACTTAAATTAAGACTGATTTCGGATGCAAATATAGAAAAAAATTCGTAACTTTGTGCCCGAAATCAAGAAAAAGTGTTTTGAAGACATCATTTTTTGACATATCAATAGGAATTTTATAAACCCTTTAATAAAAAATTAGGTAAAAATGACAAAAGTAGCAATTAACGGTTTTGGCCGTATCGGTCGCCTCGCTTTCCGTCAGATGTTCGAGGCTGAAGGTTATGAAGTAGTAGCAATCAACGACTTGACAAGTCCTAAGATGCTGGCTCACCTGCTGAAGTATGACACCGCTCAGGGTGGTTTCGCTGGCAAGTTCGGTGAGAACAAGCACACTGTTGAGGCTGGTGAGGACTTCATCGTAGTTGATGGCAAGAAGATTACTATCTACGCTATTCCTAACGCTGCCGAGCTGCCCTGGGGCAAGCTGGACGTAGACGTTGTTCTGGAGTGCACAGGTTTCTATACCTCTAAGGAGAAGGCTTCTGCCCACATCAAGGCTGGTGCCAAGAAGGTTGTGATTTCGGCTCCTGCCGGCAACGACCTGCCCACCATCGTTTACAACGTGAACCACAAGACCCTGACTCC
>JAFUSV010000128.1 GCA_017467565.1 Prevotella sp. | reverse complement strand
TATAATCTCTATCTCCTATGTCCGCAGATTTTTCATAAACTGTCATCTGTCATAACTGTCATTTGTCATCGTAATCAACGCCCATGATTAAAGAGAGTACATCACTTTCTGCAAGAAAGAAGCCCACTCTCTCGGAGAGAGTGCGCCAGTTTCTTATTTTAACAATTCAACGCCGTTTTCTTAACAGATTTTCATAGGTCACGCCTCTCCGTTTTTGGCGGAGGAGCAGCGGGTTCTCCTGATTATATCTCCTCACAACACGGGGATGGTGACTTTCGAGCTGAGGCCACGCTCGGGGTCGGTGACTTTCAAGGTGAGTTTGCCGGGCTTGTTGCCAGCCTGTACGACGACGACGAGTTGTCCGCTGAAGAGGCGCATGGTGGGCTGGGTAAAGGACTCGAGCGACGTCGCATCACCGTTGCAGACGGCACGGAAGGTGCCTGCTCCGCTGACTTCGAACTGCAGCTGGTCGGCAGCATCGGGGATGAGCGTGCCTTTCTTATCGGTGAGCGAGACGGTGACGAAGGCGAGATCCTGGCCATCAGAGAGAAGCCTACCCCCGTCGCCTCCCAAGGGGAGGGGAGAAAGATTGCTCTGCTGTGTCCAGACATCGAGCTGGAGCTTGGCGGGTTTGCTGGCAGTGCGGACGATTTGCTCGCCGGCGGGCTGTCCCTGGGCGTCGTAGACGATGACTTTCAGCTCGCCGGGCTCGTAGCGCACGTCGTTCCAGCGCAGGCGGTAGCGGTCCAGACGGTTGTCGGTGGTGCCGTCCTTCGCGTCCTTGTCAGCCTGCTTGCTGATGCGTCCCTGGCTCTTACCGTTCAGGAAGAGCTCGGCCTCGGGGTAGTCGGTATAGCAGTAGACGGGTGTCACCTCGCCTTGGCGGCCGGGCCACGTCCAGTGAGGCAGCAGGTGGATGGTGTGGTCGTCCTTCTGCCAGTGGGAGCGATAGAGGTAGAAGCGGTCCTTAGGCAGTCCGGCGAGGTCGCAGATGCCGAAGTAGCTGGAGCGCGACGGCCAGTACTCATCGTAGGGAGTAGGCTCGCCCAGGTAGTCGAAGCCCGTCCACACAAACTCGCCGATGACCCACGGCTTGTCGTCCTGCCAGCGCCAGTCGTCGTCGGGCAGGTTGGACCATGAGCAATACTCCACGTCGTAGCTGGAGCACTGGCCGTCGGCCTGCTTGATGGCGTTGGGGTCGTAGTTCTTGGCCCACGACGAATACTGTGAGTTGTCAGTGACCTTCACCGGGAACTTATACACCCCGCGCGACGAGACGGTAGAGGCGGTCTCAGAGCCGAGCAGGAAGCCCTGCCACAGCTGGCTGATATTCTTGTCGTACTTATGCACGCGGTAGTTGAAGCCGGGCACGTCCATCACCTGGGCGAAGCCCGTCTCGAGTGCACTCTCAGCACGGTCCATGCCCTGCGTGACGGGGCGCGTGGGATCCAGCTGGTGGCACAGGTCCTGCAGGTGCATGGCCATCTCGCGGCCGCCCGCCATGCCCTGCTCGGGAATCTCGTTGCCTATCGACCACATCACGATAGAGGGGTGGTTGCGGTTGGCCACGACGAGGTTGGTGATGTCGCGGTCGGCCCAGTCGCGGAAGAAGCGGGCATAGCCGTTCTTGCACTTGGGATAGACCCACATGTCGAAGCTCTCGGCCATGACCATCATGCCCAGTGAGTCGCAGACGTCCATCTGCATCTGTGACGGCATGTTGTGGGCTGTGCGTATGGCGTCGCAGCCCATGTCCTTCAGGATCTTGATCTGGCGGATGAGTGCAGCCTTGTTGATGGCGGCACCCAGCGGGCCGAGGTCGTGGTGCAGGCAGACGCCTTTGATTTTGCGGGTCTGGCCGTTGAGCTGGAAGCCGCCCTTCTTGCTGACCTTCACGGTGCGCAGACCCACTTTCATGGTCTTCTGGTCGATGAGCTTACCGAAATCGTCGAACACATTGGAGTCGCTCTTGCCGTCGTAGAGATTGATGTGCAGCGTATATAAATAAGGTGTCTCGGGCGTCCACAGCTTGGCATCGGGAATCATGAATGTGCCGACGGCTGTAGACGTGCCTTTGCGCACGGGAGCCGGGACCCTCTCTTTCCTCCCGTCGGGGGCGATGAGCTCCATCGTCACGGGCAGTCGGCTGCCGACGACGGGAACCTCTACGGTGAACTTCGTCATGTCCTTGCCGCTCTTGCCGCCCTTCGCGTGCAGCTCAGTCTTGGTGGTGATGCCCCAGTCGTCGATGCGGGCCTTTTCAGGCGTGAGGATGAGCGTCACGGGGCGGTAGAGTCCTGCACCGGGATACCAGCGCGAGCTCTCCTCCAGGTTCTGCAGGTCGACGGTCAGTTCGTTCTCTCCTTCTTTAATGAAAGGCGTGGCATCCACGCTGAAGGTATTGTAGCCGTATGGCCAGTAGCCGGCCTGCTTGCCGTTCACATAGACGGTAGGCTCGGCCATGGCGCCGTCGAAGAGCAGTTCGGCGTGGCCCTTGAAGCCGTCAGGAATAGTAAAGGTGCGCTTATACTGGCCCTTGCCAATCCAGGGCAGCGAGCCTGAGCGTCCGCTCTTTTCGGTGGGTTCCTTCTCACCGTTCTGTTCGATGGCCACCACCTGCAGGTCCCATTTCTTGTCGAAGGGGCCGGCGATGGCCCAGTCGTGGGGTATGCTGACGGTCTCGGTGTGGCCGCCTTCACGGGTGAATTGCCAGTTGTCTTGTAGATTGATTTCCTGTCGCTGTGCCAGAGCTGTGGTGGCGATGAGCAGCGATACTGTTGTCAGTAGGGGTTGTTTCATTGGTTTTTTCTTTTTTTTTACGGCGGCAAAACCGCCGTACACACTAATTTATAAGCGGCAAAACCGCCGTACACACTAATTTATAAGCGGGGGGGGAGACCGCCGTACACACTATTTCTTTATTCTTGCGATGATTTGTGATAGGACCTTGTCGCGATTGGCGTACCAGTCGATGGAGTAGACGCGCATGGTGCGCCAGTGGAGCATGTGGAGAATGGCGGGCTGCACTATCTCACGGTCACGTGTGGTCTTCGTCTCGTAGTAGCTGTTGCCGTCGCACATGATGCCCAGCAGGTAGTTGTCGGGATTGTCGGGCGACGAGACGGCAATGTCTACCTTGAAGTTAGAGCGGCCCACAAGCGGCGTGGTCAGGTAGCCCTTCTCGCCCAGAGCCTCGCATATCTGGTCTATCAGCACATGCTTCTCCTCGTTGGTGAACGTGACAGACGGTACGGGCAGATGACCGTTCTCGGCAAACTCGAGGAAGGCTCTCAGTCCCTCGACACCCTTGGCCGACGTGCGGCGCAGGTCTATCTGGCTGGCTGTCATCGACGAGAACACCATCATCTCGTAGCGGGCGCGCGAGACGGCCACGTTCAGACGGCGCTCGCCGCCCGAGTTGTTGAGCGGTCCGAAGTTCATCGACACATTACCGTCCTTGTCGGGACCATAGCCAATAGAGAAGAGGATGACGTCGCGCTCATCGCCCTGCACGTTCTCCAGGTTCTTCACGAAGACAGGCTCGTGCTCGTTGTAGGCGATAGGTTTCAGGGCGGGGTGATGATCCAGTTCGTCGGTCAGGATATCCTCGATGAGGTTCTGCTGTACCTTGCTGAACGACACGATGCCGATGCTGAACTTCTGCAACTCGGGATCCTCCAGACGGCGTATCACCTCGTCGACGATGGCACGGGCTTCAGCTGGGTTGCTGCGCGAGTGTCCTTTGTCGTATTCGCCCTCTATCTTTACGAAGCTCACCTTCGTCACCTTGTCGTCGACCGAAGGGAAGGTGTAGAGCTTGTTGTCATAGTACTGTGAGTTGCTGAAAGCGATGAGGCTCTCGTGTTTCGAGCGGTAGTGCCAGCTGAGGTAGTACTCCTGCATGCTGAGCGTCTTGCAGTCCTCGAGTATGCTCTCCATGTCGTCGATGTAAGCTTCTTCCTCATCCGTCTGTGACGAGGAGAAGAAACTGGTGGGCGGCATCTGCTTGCTGTCGCCGACCACGGTCAGCGCCTTACCACGGGCAATGGCCCCTACGGCCTCGCTGGTGGGCATCTGCGACGCCTCGTCGAAGATGACGAGGTCGAACTTCTCGTTGCTGAGGTCAATGTACTGAGCCACGGAGATGGGGCTCATCAGCATACATGGGCACAGTCGTGGCAGCAGGGTAGGGATGGCATCGATGATGGTACGGATGCTGTTGCCGCGTCCGCCGCTGGCGATGTTGCGCTTCAGGGTGTTCAGCTCAGCCTTCTCCTCGTCGGTATCAGTAGCCAAAGGCGGTATTCTGGAGGCCAGTCGGCAGAACAGTTCCTTCTTGCTCAGTTCCTGGAAGCGCTGTGTGTTCTGTCGGTATTTCTCTATCTTCTGTTGGAACAGCAGGCCGTTGAAGGCGCGCAGTTGCGGGTTCTGGTCGATGACAGAGACGATGAGCTGGTGGTAAAGTCCTTTGACGAAGCCGTTGACCACAGTCTGCGGATTGTCGCCATGCTCTACCCGCTCAGCTACGATGTCCATGCCCAACTGGTGGAGCTGCCGTTTGATGTCGCCCCAATGGTACCAGTCACGGATGAGATTGTCGTAGCATCCCAGCCAGTCGCCTACGCGTTGTACCAGCAGACGTGAAGGTACGGGGTGGATGGTCTTCTGGTTGATTTGTCCGTTCACGCGTGCCACCTCGTCGTAGGTCTCATGCAGATGGACTATCTTGCCGGTGTAGCTTTCCTGGAAGAGCGTCCAACTGTCGTTGATGCGAGCGCTCAGCCGTTCGGCACAGTCCTTGTAACTCTCGTTGTGTGTATGGGCATACTTCATCAGAAGTTCACACAGTCGTGGCGCCTGGGTCAGCGTCTTGTGCATGGTGTTCCACTGCTCGTGTCCCTTCATGGCCAGGACGCCGAACAGCTGTTCCATCTGCGGACGCATGGCCTCGACGTCGGCCGTGAGCGTCTGGTATTGCTTCACCTTACCCAGCACGTCGGCCACCTCGTCTTTCTGTATGTTGCCATAGATTTGCAGTCCCTTGACGAACTTGTTGGTGCCCATCAGTTTGGGCAACAGCCACGACTGCTCTATGCCGTTCCATTCCTGCAACATGGCATCGGCATCGATGGTCAGGATGTTCTCGCTGAAGCGACTGGTCAGATCCTGACGTACCATGTAGCACTGACTGCCTTTCATCACGGCATCAGAGAGCTGCGTCAGCTGCACAGGGTCATTGGCCACGGTGAGTAAAGCCCCGTTGAGGAAGGGAATGGGCTTCATGGCCTCCGGCAGGCGGAACAGCCAGTCGAGGTCTTCGGCAGTGGTCACCTTGAAGGGTGTCGACTCATTGATGTCGTACATGGCCTGCCGGTAAGCCTCGTGGGCAGTCTTGTAGTCTGCCAGCAGCTGGCGTAGGGAGTCTATCGTTTGCTGACTGTTGTCCACAGGCTCCAGTCCTGCCAGCGGATGTGCTGCAGGTTGACCCGTGATGTCGATGACAGCCTTCAGCTTGTCAGCATACTCCAGGCTCTGCGTGATATAGTCGCGGTTGATCTTGTCAGCGGCAGGCAGTCCGGTCGTTTCCTCCTTCTCCTTGATAGCCAGATATTCCGATATACAGTTGTACAGACTCAGTCCGCAGCTCTCTTCCCTGTGCAGTGCCTCCATATAGGCTATCAGCTCCTTGCGCTCGGTAAAGAGCTCGTCGGAGGCTGTGCGGTAAGTGGCAGGCGCCTTCTGCTTCACGATGTTGAGCACCTGTTCCATCTGTTGCAGGAAGTGCTTCTTCGTGGCCTTGTTGGAATGCAGTTCCAGACAGAAGGGTGCCAGTCCTACCTGTTCCAGTCGCGACTGTACCACCGACAGGGCAGCCATCTTCTCAGCAACGAAGAGCACGCGCTTGCCTTGGTACAGCGCATTGGCTATCATGTTGGTGATGGTCTGCGACTTACCTGTGCCTGGAGGGCCGTGCAGGATGAATGACTGACCTTTGCCCGACTCGACGATAGCCTCCATCTGCGACGAGTCGACGTCCATGGGTATGGCAAAGTCCATCGGTGCGTTGTGGCGGTCTATGTCGCGGGCATCCACCACCTCGTCGTTGGGTGGCAGCTTGTTGGCACCTTCCATCAGCGAGGCGACGATGGGATGCTCGTGCAGTTTGTCGGCATTCGTATGGATATCGTTCCACATGACAAACTTACTGAACGAGAAGAGACCCAGCAGCGCCTCCTCGACGACGGTCCATGTAGGCTGCTCTGCCACGGCCTGGCGCACGGTGTCGAACACCTGTTTCACGTCTACACCGCTGTGATCCCTGGGCAGGGTCTTCAGCTGGTCGAGGTTGAAGCCGAAGTTCTGCTTCAGCAGTTCTACCAGCGTGATGTTGAGCATGATGTCCTCGTCGCGCTTGCGAATGACATACTTGCCGGCACTCTTGCGCACGATGTTGACAGGCAGTAGCAGCACGGGTGCATAGCGTGGCTGTGTGCCGTGGCCCGCCTCATACCATTTCAGCATGCCCAGAGCCAGAAACAGACTGTTGGCACCGTTCTCCTCTATCGACGTGCGGGCAGCACGGTGTATATATTTCAGCGCATTGAGCAGTTCCGTCTCCGTGAGGTACGACACCAGCTGGTTGCTCTCCATCAGGCGTGCCACCTCCGCGTGGTACTGCTCAGCCTGCTGGGTAGAGTCGTACATGCCGTCCTCGCCCGGTTCTATCTTCGTGTCGGGACAGGGCGCTATGCTGTAGTCCTCGCCCTCTTGCAGATGGTCTTCCAAATGTTCGATGACAAACGACATGAACGGCACCACCCGCTTGCCCAGTCGGGTGTTCAGAAGATTGTTGCGCAGCGTGAAGTCGAGCAACTTACGTTCCCATATCTCCTGTTTGGTCAGCTGAGAGTCTGGCAATCCCAGAAATCCCATGGTGTTATAGGTTTCGGTCATATTAAGTAATATGTATATGTGAGTGCAAAGATACACATTTTTTCTTAAACATCCTTTGTTTTCTCGAAAACTTTGAGTAATTTTGCACCCAAAAGATGATGGACGAAGATTTTGACATACGGCAAGAACGGGTTTCCAGTGGTGAAAAGGACTTTGAAAATGCCTTGCGGCCACTGTCGTTCAGCGACTTCAGCGGACAGAAGAAGATAGTAGAAAACCTTCAGGTGTTCGTTGAGGCTGCCAGGTATCGTGGTGAGCCGTTAGACCATACGTTGCTGCACGGCCCTCCAGGACTGGGTAAAACCACGCTGAGCAATATCATAGCCAACGAGTTGGGTGTGGGATTCAAGATTACCAGCGGTCCCGTGCTCGACAAGCCCGGCGACCTGGCCGGCATACTGACGTCGCTGGAACCGCGTGACGTGCTGTTCATTGACGAGATTCACCGTCTGTCGCCCATCGTTGAGGAATATCTCTACTCGGCCATGGAGGACTATCGTATAGACATCATGATAGACAAAGGCCCCTCGGCCCGGTCTATCCAGATAGACCTCAACCCCTTCACACTTGTGGGTGCCACTACGCGCAGCGGACTGCTGACGGCTCCGCTACGTGCCCGTTTCGGTATCAACATGCACCTGGAGTACTACGAACCCGAGACGCTCGCAGCCATCATCGAACGCTCTTCGTCCATTCTGGGTGTGCCCATCACGGAGGATGCCGCCATGGAGATAGCCGGTCGTTCGCGTGGAACGCCCCGTATTGCCAATGCCCTGCTGCGCCGAGTGCGCGACTTTGCCCAGGTGAAGGGCACGGGTGCCATTGATACCAAGATATCGAGGGTGGCCCTGACGGCACTCAACATCGACAAGTATGGCCTTGACGAGATAGACAACAAGATACTGCTCACCATCATCGACAAGTTCCGTGGCGGACCTGTCGGCATATCGACTATAGCCACTGCCATCGGCGAGGATGCAGGTACCGTCGAGGAGGTCTACGAGCCGTTCCTCATCATGGAAGGCTTCATCAAGCGTACCCCCCGTGGACGTATGGCTACCGAATTGGCCTACCATCACTTCGGGCGCAATCCTTATGCCGGTAATGTGATGCATCCCAGCTTGTTCGATGAGTAAATAAAATAGGATTTATTCATTTATTTTTACGTATAGTTTTTGGATAGAAACGACATAAATCGGACGAAAACATCTGAAAGCCAATAGTTTAATTAGTAAAATCCCGATTTCTGATGCTTTGGAGAGCTAGGGCTCTTTTCCCTCATTTTTTTATTATTGTCAGTCATAATTTTTGTACTTTTGTTGCCAGTTGCGCTGGTAATAGCCTAAAAAACAATGAAGAGTAACGTATTTTTTCTTTATGTGGCTATGGTGCTGTTGACAGCCTGTGGAGGCGATACGAAGGTGATGCCTACCCGTCAGCAGCGTCAAGAGATGAATGAAAAGCTGGAAGCTGTTCATTCTGTTGACTCATTGCAACAATATGTCGACCGGTTTAGGAGTGAGGGCAATGCGCTGGGTGAGATAATAGCCTGGCGCCGCCTGGGCACGACCTATCGCTATCAGAGCCTGTTTGACAAGGCTATCGACGCCCACCAGCATGGCTACGACCGTGCCGTAGAGGTGAAGGATACGCTCGAGATGGTGCAGGCCCTCAACAATCTGGGCACCAACTATCGGCGCCTCGGGGTGCTCGACGAGGCTTCCTCCTACCATCTGCAGGCCCTGAACCTCAACGAGCATATCGGCGACCAGACGGATAACATCGTCCGTAAGAACCATGTCGTGTCGCTCAATGGCCTCGGTAACATCTATCTCTCGCTGGGCAACTGGCTGCAGGCCGACAGCGTGTTCCGTCAGGCACTCATAGGCGAGCGCCAGTTGGGCAGCCATCTGGGCCAGGCTATCAACCTGTCGAATATAGGAGCAGTCAAGGAGCAACTGGGACAGACAGATTCCGCCTGGCTCTATTACCGGCAGTCCATGGAGATGAACGAACGGGCTCACTCGCAGTTGGGCATAGCCCTCTGTCACCGTAACTTTGGTGGACTCTATGAGAAAGATGGTCAGGATGATAAAGCCCTGGAAGAGTATCAGATAGCCTACCGGCTGATGGGCGACAGCCAGGACCACTGGCATAGGGAGGATGTGGCCATGAGCATAGCGCGCGTATATATTAAACAAGGTCGCTATCGTGAGGCCACCGACTACTTGAAGGCTGCCCACGCAAAGGCTGTGCAGATGGGTTCGCTGGAACATAAGGCAGCCGTACACAAGCTGTTCTACGAATTGTACGAGAAGCAGGGTGACAGCCGTCAGGCCCTGAGGCACTATATTCGTGGCAGCGAGCTGGAGGACAGCCTGATCAATGTAAATAAGCTGAACCAGATACAGAACATGCGCATCGCCATAGAGCGCGAGAACCGTCAGCATCAGCTGCAACAGGTGGAAGACAGTCTGGCCACCGAGCGCTCATCGCGTCTGGTCATTATCATCGTTGCCCTGCTGTTCGGCTTTTTGGCTCTCGTCGTCATCTCCATGTTGTACTATCACCTGCGGGCGAAGAATGCTAATCAGCGCATCGTGCAGCAGCTGCAGCGGGCCCGTGAGGACTTCTTTACTAATGTCACCCACGAGTTCCGCACGCCCCTCACCGTCATCCTTGGATTGGGCCATCAGCTGGAGGATGAGAATATCGAGGACATGGGGCAGGTGCGTTCGTCGGCCAAGATGATAGTGCGCCAGGGTAACTCGCTCCTGGGACTCATCAACCAGCTGCTCGACGTGTCGAAGGTGAGGTCGGCCGTAGGCCAGCCCCAATGGCGCCAGGGTAATATCGTCGCCTTCGTGGAGATGGCCATCGACAATTTCCGTCCATACGCGGAGAGCAAGCGTCAGGAACTGACCTACTCGCACTCCATGACCGTCATCGACATGGACTTTGTGCCCGACTATGTACAGAAAATCGTATCCAATCTTGTGGCCAATGCCATCAAGTATACGCCACAATATGGCAAGATCAATATCACGCTCGAGCAGAACCGTACAGGCAGCGTCAAGTTGCAGGTCTTCGACACAGGGCGCGGCATCGATGCCAAAGTCTTGCCCCACGTCTTCGATGCCTTCTTCCAGGGGGAGGTGCAGCCAGGTGACGTAGGCACCGGCGTGGGACTGTCGCTGGTGAAGCTGATGGTGGAGTCAATGAACGGCACCGTCTCGGCCGAGAGTGTCAAGGGACAAGGCAGCACGTTTACCGTCACCCTGCCGATGACTCATCGCGGCGTACAGTACCTTGTGTCTGAGGATTTCAGCCAGTATCGTGTGCAAAACATGCTTACAGAGGATACTGACACCATCGCTGACGATACGTCCGAGGCTGGTGACAAGACACGTGTGCTCATCATTGAGGACAACCAGGACATCGCTCACTATATAGGCATGCACCTTACCGAGTGCAGCCTACTCTACGCCCGCAGTGGCGAGGAGGGATTGCGCAAGGCACTCGAGTTTATGCCCGACCTGATTATCACCGACATCATGATGCCCGGCGACATCAATGGACTGGCCCTCTGCCGCGAGGTGAGAAAGACAGAACTGCTCAGCCATATTCCCATCATCATCGTGACAGCCAAGACCACAGAGAAAGACCGCGTCGAGGGCCTCAAGGCGGGAGCCGATGCCTATCTGGTGAAACCGTTCAACTCCGAGGAGGTGCTCGTCAGAGTCCATAAGCTGCTGGAGCGTCAGCGCCAGATGCGTCAGAAATATGCTGAACTGGGACGTATCAGCGACGACGATATGCCGCAAGACGAGTTGTCGGCTGTCGACCGCCAGTTCATGAACAGGCTGGTCGATGTGGTCTATCAGCACATGGTCAAGGGCAGTCTCGACATGCAGACCTTGGCCGACGAGATGAAGGTTAGCCGCACACAGCTCAACCGCAAGGTCATGGCCATCACTGGGCTCAATGCCTCTACCTACGTCATGAAGCTGCGCATGTCGCGTGCCCGCCGTCTGCTCAAGGCCGACATCACCATGTCTATCGGCGACGTGGCGCAAAAATGCGGTTTCGAGGATATGGCCTACTTCAGCCGCCTGTTCAAGCAGATGTATCAGGAGACGCCGTCTCAGTACAGAAAGAAGACATAATCAACCATATAAATAGATACTATTATGCACATCGGAAAAAGAATCAAGGAAATCATGGATGCCAAGCGTGTATCCGTCATCAGCGTAGCTAATGCTATAGCGTGTGAGCGTACAAACGTGTACAACATCTTTGAACGCAAGGACATCAGTACCTCGTTGCTCAGCAAGTTGAGCGTCATTCTCGACCACGACTTCTACGCAGAGTTGTCCGAGGAGTTAAAAAACATGAAAAAATGAGCGGATGTGGCTCTTTCAGCCCATCCGTGAGTTCTGTGTTTGCGTTTTTCTTAGTACCTTTGTGCCCATGAATCTCAAAGTAGGCATCTTCGTGGGAAGTTTCAATCCGTTCACCATTGGGCACGACTCCATCGTGCGCAGGGTGCTTCCCTTGTTTGACAAGCTGGTCATCGGCGTCGTTGGTGACCACGTATCGAAACCTGGTCTCAGACCCGCCGAGGAGCGTGTGCAGACCATCCGCCAGCTTTATGAGGGCGATGAGCGCATCGAGGTCAAGTCGTACTATGGACTGGCTGTCGACTTTGCCCGTCAGCAGGGTGCGCGCTACATCATCAAAGGTGTGCGTTCAGTCAAGGATTTTGAGTACGAGCGCGAGCAGGCCGACATCAACCGCCAGATATCCCATGGCGAGGTAGAGACGTTACTGCTCTGTTCCGAGCCCCAACTGAGCAGTGTCTCCTCGTCAGTAGTGCGCGAGCTCACCCATTTCGGTGTAGATACCAGCCCGTTTATGCCTCACAGGCAGTCATCATAACGCCATAACGCCATAACGTCATAACGATATATCATAAACATCATGATAACATACACTGCTGAAAATGTGAAGATGCCTGCTATCCGCAAGCGCGACACCACCCGATGGATCCGTGCCGTTGCCGCTACCTATGGCAAGCGAGTAGGAGAGGTGGGCTACCTGTTTTGTGATGACGAGAAGATACTCGAAGTCAACCGTGAGTATCTGGGTCACGACTATTATACCGACATCATCACCTTCGATTATTGCGAAGGTGACATCCTCAATGGCGACTTGGTCATTTCGCTCGACACTGTCCGTTCCAATGCCGAGCTCTTCCATAAGAGCTACGACGAAGAGCTGCACCGCGTCATCATCCACGGCATCCTTCATCTCTGTGGCATCAACGACAAGGGTCCCGGTGAGCGCGAGGTGATGGAAGCCGCTGAGAACCGCGCCCTCCTTCTGAGGGCATAGGGCGGGCTACTTGTGTCTGTTAGCCCGCTGTTCGCGGTATTTGGCTTTCTGTCGTGCCGATCCGCTGCCGTGAGCGCCGGTGATGTACTTCTTTTTCTTGGCCTTGGTCTTCACCTTGCCGTCATTGGCATCTTTCCTGTCGCCGCCCCGGCCGAAGGAGATGCCATTCTCCAGTATGCTCTGAAAATCGTCTTCTCTGCTCATATTCTCACATCTCAAATCTCTTAGTGGTGGAACAGTCGCACGCCAGTGAATGTCATGGCTATGTCGTACTTGTCGCAGGTCATGATGACATGGTCGTCGCGTACACTGCCGCCAGCCTGGGCAATATACCTCACACCACTCTTGTGCGCCCGCTCAATGTTGTCGCCGAAGGGGAAGAAAGCGTCGCTGCCCAGTGCCACGTCAGTGTTCTGAGCTATCCATGCCAGTTTCTCCTCGCGTGTCAGCACTTCGGGACGCTCCTTGAAGAACTGCTGCCAGGCACCGTCACGCAGCACGTCGTCGTGCTCGTCCTCCGAGATGTACACATCGATGGTGTTGTCGCGGTCGGCACGCCTGATGCCGTCGATGAAGGGCAGGTTGAGCACCTTCGGATGCTGTCGCAGCCACCACGTGTCAGCCTTCTGTCCTGCCAGACGTGTGCAGTGTATGCGGCTCTGCTGTCCGGCACCGATGCCTATGGCCTGTCCGTCCTTCACGTAGCACACGGAGTTAGACTGCGTGTATTTCAGTGTGATGAGTGCGATGATGAGGTCGCGGCGTGCCTCGTCGGTGAACGTCTTGTTGCGAGTGGGAATATTCTCAAACAGGGCGGGGTCGTCCAGACGAATTTCATTGCGGCCCTGCTCGAAGGTGATGCCATACACCTGCTTGCACTCTACAGGCTCAGGGCGATAGTTGGGGTCCATCTTGATGACGTTGTACGTGCCCTTGCGTTTCTCCTTCAGTATCTCCAGAGCCTCGGGTGTGAAGTCGGGAGCTATCACGCCGTCGCTCACCTCGCGCTTGATGATCAGCGCCGTCGTCTTGTCGCAGGTGTCCGACAGGGCGATGAAGTCGCCGTAGGACGACATGCGGTCAGCACCACGGGCACGGGCGTAAGCACAAGCTACGGGCGAGTCATCCAGTCCGGGGATGTCGTCTACGAAGTATATCTTCTTCAGCGTGTCGCTCAGAGGCAAGCCCACGGCGGCACCGGCGGGACTGACGTGCTTGAACGAGGCGGCGGCAGGCAGCCCTGTGGCTCGCCGCAGCTCACTCACCAGCTGCCATGAGTTCAGTGCGTCCAGCAGATTGATGTAGCCAGGGCGGCCGTTAACGACTTCGATGGGTAGGTTTGAGCCGTCGCTCATGTAGATACGCGAAGGCTTCTGGTTGGGATTACACCCGTACTTCAGTGCTAATTCGTTCATGTTGTAAAAGGGGTAAAAATAAATTTCGGTTGCAAAGGTACGAAATTTTTTTGAGAATAGCGCATGGTGACTGCGAATTTTATCACAGGCGCCACCTCATCTGCACGTCGAGGTCTGTAGCATGCGAGGCTGCTATTTCCTGCAGTCCCGTGCCGATGGTGCTGCGGTCGAAGTATTTGGTGAAGCCTACCTTGGCGGCTACCATCAGGTGGCGGTTCAGGTGCCACGTCCCCGAGAGGGCCAGGCGGAAGCCTTGTCCGTAGTAGACAGGATAGGCGAAGTTGCCGGCCAGCTGCCGTTCGTAGGCATAGATGCGGCTGTCGTAGGAGTCGGTGTCGAAGTAGGCTGCTGTCAGCTGCACCTTCAGCTTCTGTTGCTGATAGCCCATGTTCTGTGCCACGAGCCATCCGTTGCTGGCTTTCTGACAGAAGTAATGCGAGACGTTCAGCAGCGTCTTGGCTGTCCATGTGTCATTGGGCGTATAGGTGATGGTAAGTCGTCCGCGGTGCGTGTTGTTGGCTGTCAGCATCGTCTTGTCTTCATTGTCGCGCTGACGTAGCCGTCCGCGGTAGCGTCCTTCCACCGTCCAGTGCTGTCGTTGGTACGTAGCCTGCAGCAGCAGATCCCAGCTGTGCGACGACTGCGAGACGAGGTAGCGGGCCCAAGGGTGGTAGGCATAGTCCACATAGCCCTGCAGCGACCAGTGGCGCCATGGCGTGTAGCGCAGTCCCAGGTAGATGCCGCTCTCGTTCTGCACACGCCCCGCATCGCTCATGCTGTGGCCGTGGAGCGAGGTGTAGCGGTAGCTGTAGAAGCGCTGCAGAGCCATGATGGTCAGTCGTGTCGTGGGGCTGACGGCCACGGCATTGAGCGTGGCCAGATGTCCGTGGCCATCGATGGCCGTCTCGCCGTTGACGGACAGCAGGTGGTGGTGCCATCCGTAGTTGATGCTGGCGTTTACAAAGTCGGTGCCGTGGGCATAGTGCTGGCGGTAGAGTGTCTGTCGGTTGGGTTCCAGCGAGCGGTTCAGGTGCGTATAGACGACGTTGAGTCCGGCATGCACGCCCCACTGTCGGAAGCTGAGCGCTGCAGCGCCCGATGTCATTCTGGTGTTGTCTTTCTTGGCCATCTCGCTTTCCGTACGGTGATATCCGCTGGTGATGAGCGTGGCTGCCGTCCCGTCGTCGTTGAGCGTGGCATCCGTTGGTCGGTAGCTGGCCGCGAGTGTCAGCCTGAGTGGGCGCGAGAGCCTGAGCGTGGCTGCCGCCCCCTGGAAGTAGTCGGCCGCAGAGCGCGAGTAGTGGGGTCGCAGAGTCTGCTGCTGCCGTCCCATGTTCTGCAGGGTCATCATCTTGCCCAGCGAGAAGCTCTGCCCCATGACCAGTCCCAGTCCTGTCGCCATCTTGTATTTACCTATCACCAGGTTGTCCAGCCGTCCCCGTTGCTTCAGCTGCAGGAAATAGCTGTACGTGTCGTAGCCCCATCGGTTACGGTTGGCCATGAAGGGCTCGCCGCTGTCCTGCGTGCCTACCAGTCCGATGCGCAGGTACGTGTCGTGAGTGTATTCGTACTTCAGCCAGTGGCGGTAGCGGTAGCCCAGGTATCCGTTTTGGTCGCCCTTACGTTTATAAAAAGGTACGCGCGCAGTGAGGGTCAGGTCATGCCGGTCTTTGGTGTAGGCCGTCGGGGCAGCTTCCTGGCTGTCCTCGCTGATGTATGCGAAATAAGGGAGCAGCCGTTGCTGAGCCCAGTCGAACGAGGGTATCATCTTCAGTTCCATCCACGACCGCATGGGGCGTGCCTCCTCCAGATATTCCAGCAGGTCGCTCACCTGCTGTTCCGAGAGGAAGGGCAGCTGCTGCAGTTCCTCGCGTGTAGCCTGGTTCAGGTCCATCGGGTGCTCCGCCAGCGGTTGCAGCAGGTCGCACAGTTCCTCCCACTCTGTCTCCTCCTCGTCGTTGATGCTGAACATCGACAGATAAACTTCCTGCCAGTCGTCCGTCTGCTGTGCCCAGGCAGCCGCTGCTGTCAGCACTACCAACAGCAGTACTGCCACTCTCAACCTACAGGCAGCCAACCAATATTCCGTTTCACGCTTTTCTCTCATCAAAGGACAAAAGTAGTGAAAAGAAACCGTATTGCAAAAGAAATTTCACAAAATATGCATGAGTGTCGAAAAAAAGTACTACTTTTGCAAAATAATAATAACAATAATTAACTAATTACAAGTAAAACACTTTATGAGAAAACTATGGATTGTCTTTTTCTCCTTACTACTGACCACTGTCGGAGCAAGGGCTGACCAAGTGAAAACACTTGTGCTGACACTCATTGACGGAACGAAGGTGGAGTTCGCGTTGCCGGAGACGCCGACAATATCGTACCCCGAGAATATGATTCATGTGGAGTCGGCATCGCTGACTGCCGAGTACCCGCTCTACCGCGTTGCCGACATTCACTTTGAAGAGTCAGTAATCACTGGTGTCAAAGAGGTAGAAGAGCAGGTGAAGACGCTGCGCATAGAGTACACAGTGCCTGGAGAGGTGGTGCTGCGTGGCCATCTCGATGGTCGCACGGTGAGCCTGTATACCGTGGGCGGCGCACTGCTGAAGACCATGCCCACGAAGCAGTACTCCGAGGAACTGCACATCAGTACGGCAGGACTGCAGGCTGGGACTTATATCGTGAACATCAACGGATTGTCATCATTTAAAATCAACGTGAAATGAAAAATCGCCTTTTAATACTATTGTTCTGCCTGGGTTCTTTGCTACAGCTGAGCGCCCAGGACGTGATGTGGGTGAAGATGAAGGACGGCACCACGGTAATTGCGCCCGTCAATTCGCTGCAGAGCATGAAGTACACCCAGGATGCCGCAGGGCCATCGCCAGTGCTGACGGAAAACATTACCATGAGCTGTATCCCTTCGCTGACTGACGAGATGATATATGAAGGTACCATACCATCGTTTCTGACGCATCAGGCCAGCGACCAGCTGACCAGTGCCTTCCAGGGTTACCAGACGGTAACGATGACCAACGTAGAAACGGGTGAAATGTCCTATATCACCAGTTTTCTCAATAAGGCGGGCGACTTGAACCGCTTTTACGGAATAGGCAATGATTTCTCTTACACGCTGCGCCAACTGACTGGCTTAGAGCCAAAGGTCTATACACTCCAGCTCGATGTGACGCCGCTCTATATGATAGGAGGGATATTTTTCACCAAAAAGGCTACGTGCACATTTACCTACAAGCCCAACACATTGCCTGTAGAAGATGCCTATTATCTGGTAGGTACGCACAACAACTGGAAGCTGACAGACCGATTGACTCATGCTGGTGACAATAAGTACGATGGCCATCCTTTCAAATTTACCTTTGCTGCACCAAGACAGAGTGGAGCGTTATCAGAAGAGCATTTACGTATAGTGCCTGCATCGGCTGTCAGCGGTGACTCCTACGATGAGGCTTTGGCACTTGGACTGACGGGTGAATTACAAGTCAATGATTATGACAGTCAAAAAAGCTACTATTGTTCGTTGGAGTCAGGTGGTGCCGACATTGTGCTTCCTGCTGACGACAACTGCACCCTGTACACTGTCTACTACTATCCGTCGTGGAATTCTTTGGCTGTTGAAGGTGAAAACACATCAACCGTCTTTGGGCGTTGCTATTCGAATCTGGGATTCTCAAATCCTCAGAAGATGGCCGATGGATATACTGATATCAATGGTATGAGTTCAAATGAAGTATCAATGGTTCGCCAGCTGGTAAACCTTAATGATTTGACGACCGATGAGATGCTGTGTACGTGGGGCGATGCCGGGGTGTCTGACCTGAACTTCAACACATGGAATGCAAATACACCGCAGTTGAACAGCATCTATGCCCGACTGCAGAAAGGCGTGGAGTATTGCAATAAGTACCTGTTGAGCGGGGAAGGCAGTCAGCAGGAGGTGGCTGAGGTGCGCTTCCTGCGTGCCTATTACAATGCGCAGTTGCTTGATCTCTTCGGCAATGTGCCCGTGTGCAAGGACTTTAATGATATTCAGCCGGTAGTGATGTCCCGGCAAGTACTGTTCGACTATCTGGTAGGAGAACTGACGGACTGTGTTGCCGACATGGCTGCCCCCCATCATCGCACTTCCGGTGATGCTGACTACGAGCGTGTAGATCAGGCAGCGGCATGGATGCTGCTGGCCCGACTCTACCTGAATGCCGAGGTGTATACGGGCACGGCCAACTGGGCTAAGGCTGCTGAGTATGCCCAGAAGGTGGTTGACAGCGGAGCCTACCAACTCTACACCACTGCTCAGAATGGGTGGTCGGCCTACCAGCAGCTGTTCATGGGCGACAACGGCGAGAACGGTGCCAGCTGCGAGTCGCTGATGACCATTGCCTACGACGGTGAGAATGCTACCGACTGGGGACAGGTGTTCCTCATGGCAGCCAACTACAGCAATGATGTGAAGGCTACCGATGGAGGTGAATTGGGGCTCAATCAAAAGTGGCTGGGCTTCTTTGCACGTCCGGAACTACCCGCCAAGTTCTTCCCCAACGGCAATGTTCCTTACGTCAATACAGCCGACATGGTCAGAAGTGCCGGCGATGACCGTGCACTCTTTTGGGGTGAGAACAGAGGCTATGATGTAAAAGGCATAGACTATAATCAAGGTTTCACTATCTGTAAATATATCAACCGCTATGCTACGGGCGGGGTGCCAAAGAGTGAGCAGAAGCCCGACTTCGACATCTTCCTGATGCGCTATGCCGAGACTTTGCTGACGCTGGCCGAGGCCAACCTGCGCATGGGCAATGAGAGCGTGGCCATAGGCTACCTGAACCAGGTGCGCCAGCGTGCCAATGCCAATGCCCTGAGCACCTGCACGCTGCAGGATGTCCTCGACGAGTGGACGCGTGAGTTCTACCAGGAAGGTCGCCATCGCACAGACTTGGTACGTTTCGGTCAGTACGGAGGCAGCTCAGCCTACCAGTGGCACTGGAAGGGCGGTATCTATGCGGGCCATGATTTCGACGCTACCCGCAACGTGTTCCCACTGCCTGCATCTGTGTTGGAAACCAATCCTAACGCTATTCAGAATCCTGGCTATTAACCCTAAAAAGAATGTAAGAAGATGAAAAAGATACTATCATTACTGATGTTCATCTGCCTGACTGCAGGCACGATGACTGCGCAAGTTGACGGCCAGGGCTATCTGGTGCTGCAGACAGCCGACGGCCAGCTGGTGCTGAAGGACGCTGATATTGACAAGATAACATTTGACATCCGAAATGTCATAGCCCAGAACCAGAGTCTTGACCACATGTGCTATGTCATAGGCTACGACGTGGCCGACGGGCAGTGGGGATTCGACATTCCCAGCAGTCGCGTGCCCATGTACATAGAGGACGAGGACAACGGCATACTGACCTATACGGGCTATTTCGCTGGTGGAGGGTTCAAGGTGATGGGAGAAGACTGGAGTTACCAGTGGAGCCAGCGCTCTGAAAATTCCTTCGGTGATTTCATCCAGGACAATGGTGAGGTAATCAAGGTGCCCTCACCTGGCTTCTACACCATCAGACTCGATATTCCCCACAGCATCCTGACCATCACGTCAGTAGATATGTCGGCTCCCAGCTATGGCACTGTCAGCCTGTCTGGCGAGTTCAACGGATGGGAGGACACGCCCATGCAGCGTGTGCAGGGCACCAACAGCCACGACTGGTATGCCATGCTGAATCTGACCACCGACTCGGAAGTGAAGTTCAAGGCTGACTACAGCTGGGATGTCAACTGGGGTTCAAGTGCCTTCCCCAGCGGACGGGGCGAACAGAACGGTGTCAACATTCCCGTGAAGGCAGGCAGCTACGTCGTGCTTTTCAATGAGTTGACGGGCTACTACCATTTCTTTGATTCCGACAATCCTGTTCCCGTGAAATACCCGGTGCCCAACTACGACCTGACGATAGAACCAGGCGACACGTATGTAGACTTTGGCTCGTTCGAGAACCCCATGGTGCAGCTCTTCAAGAATGTACAAATCCCTCTGACCGTGGAATATGAGGCCAATTACAAGACGGAGATCAACGGCTTGAGCTATGACGGACTGAAGGAGCAGATAAGTACCAGCGAGTTGCAGGGCATCGTAAAGGCGCTCTACGGCAATGCGCCCGTGGATCGCGAGCTGACGGTGACCGTTTCCGCCGATGTCACAGTGAACGGCTATCCCGAGCACTATTCAGCATCTACCACCATCACCTGCAAGTTGCCTACACCAGACATGCCCGAGAATCTGTACTTTATTGGTGCCACTGACGGATGGATAAGTACCAGCCAGCATCTGGCAACGGAAAACTACGACGGTGTGTACACGGGTTTCTGCTATGTCGCCGACCCTAATGGCTGGGGGCTGGAGTTTAAGCTACAGCGAACAGCCGGCAACTGGGATACGGAGTTGAATGCCGGTAGCTTTGTGGAATACATTGGCGACGTGAAGGGTATGGGCGAAAATTATGGTAATATCGGCGTGACGGCAGGCGAAGGTGTCTACTATATGAGTGTCGACCTGAATAATCTGACATTTACGGCAGTCAAGGTAGAGCAGATGAGTATCATCGGCAGCTTCAACGGATGGTGGCAGGATGTAGACATGACGTGGGATGCCGAGAGCTATAGCTACAAGGCTACGGGTGTAGGTGCCACAGCCGATGGATGGAAAATACGCATCAACCATGACTGGAAGTACAATCTGGGTGGCCAGCTGTCCGACCTGCGATTCAACGGCGTCAATATCACTGTGAATGCCAATACAATAGAGCTGTACCCCACACGTCGTGACGGCAACACCATCTATTGCACGGTAGAGTAAGCCTGCTGCCTCTACAGCTGTCCTGACTCCACCATGAGGACGACACGCTCGGTGAGCTTGTCGACACCCTCGGGGTGATAGCCTTTCTTGAGCGAGGCACCAAACATCCAGGCAAAGGCTTGCCACATGCCGGAGCGTACAGGACCGATGAAGGCTTTCATGGCCTCGTAGGCCGTAGAGTTGCACTCTCGGTCTACGAGCTTGATGAGGAGCTTGCCTTGTGCAAAGGTGAGCTTCTTCATGCGGGGCTTATATTCCTTGACGATGGCTTCCTCTACGCGCTTCATGTGCTCGTCCTTCTCCTTTTTCGTAGGGATGGTCTCCAGGTACTCGGCGGTCTCAATGAGTATCTGGCGCACCTCCTTGGCGATGGGCAGCACCTTCTTCACGTTTCTGACCAGACGGACGTAGGCCTGCTGCTGCCGCTTGTTCTTGAACGTGGGCGGCGGACTGACGTAGACGGGCGACATCTCGACATACTGCACGCTGTCGCCGCCTATGAGCACCCGTCCTACCTTCACCGTGGGTACGAAGGTGGGGTCGCCGTAGTCTTGCTGGGCGCACATGGTGTGGGCAAGGCACAGCCATGAAAGAATAAGGAATACTCGTTTCATGGCTGCAAAATTAGGGAAAAAAACTGAATGCTGCTCTGTAGTCTCGAACCTTTTAGTATTTTTTATTGTTTCCTCGTTCTTCGGTAACTATTCAGCACCGCTCATTTAACTCCCCAAAAATAAACTTCAACTCATTTACCCTTGTGCTCCCTCCAGTGCCTGCCTCAGGTCGTCGAGGATGTCGTCGATGTGCTCGGTGCCGATGGAGAGGCGGATGGTGGAGGGTGTGATGTGCTGCTGTGCCAGCTCGTCGGGCGAGAGCTGTGAGTGGGTGGTGGTGTAGGGGTGGATGACCAGGCTCTTCACGTCGGCGACGTTGGCCAGCAGCGAGAATATCTGCAGGGAGTCGATGAATCGCCAGGCGGCTTCCTGTCCGCCCTTGATCTCGAAGGTGAAGATGCTGCCTCCGCCATGGGGGAAGTACTTCTGGTAGAGGGCATGGTCGGGATGACTGGGCAGCGACGGGTGGTTGACCTTGGCCACCTGTGGGTGATGGCTCAGGAAGTCGACCACGCGCAGGGCATTGGCTACGTGGCGCTCTACGCGCAGGCTCAGCGTCTCGACGCCCTGCAGCAGGATGAAGGCATTGAAGGGCGAGATGGCGGCACCGGTGTCACGCAGTATGACGGCACGGATGCGGGTGACGAAGGCAGCAGCCCCTACGGCGTCGGCAAAGACGATGCCGTGGTACGAGGGGTCGGGTTGTGCCAGCGTGGGGTACTTGGCGCGGTCGGCAGTCCAGTCGAACTTGCCGCCGTCGACGATGACGCCTCCCAGGCTGCTGCCGTGTCCTCCCAGAAACTTGGTGGCCGAATGGACGACGATGTCGGCTCCGTGCTCCAGGGGACGTATGAGGTAGGGTGTGCCGAAGGTGTTGTCGATGATGAGGGGGATGTTGTGGCTGTGGGCCACCTTGGCCACGCCCTCGATGTTGAGCACGTCGCTGTTAGGATTGCCGAAGGTCTCGGCAAAGATGACCTTCGTGTTGGGGCGTATGGCGGCCTCCAGTGCCTGCAGGTCGTTGACGTTGACGATGGTGTGGCTGATGCCCTGCGATGCCAGCGTGTGGGTGATGAGGTTGTACGAGCCGCCGTACAGGTTGTCGGCAGCCACGATATGGTCGCCGTTGGTGGCAATGTTCTGCAGGGCGTAGGTGATGGCTGCTGCTCCCGAGGCGACGGCCAGTCCGGCGACGCCACCTTCCAGTGCGGCCACGCGGTCCTCGAAGACGCCCTGTGTCGAGTTGGTCAGTCGGCCGTAGATGTTGCCGGCATCGCGCAGGCCGAAGCGGTCGGCAGCATGCTGCGAGTTGCGGAAGACGTAGCTGGTGGTCTGATAGATAGGTACGGCGCGTGCGTCGGTAGCGGGGTCGGCCTGTTCCTGGCCTACATGCAGTTGAAGGGTCTCGAAGTGGTAGTTTCTTTTTGTACTCATAATTGTTGGTTTTTGGGGTGCTGCGGGTGAACCGCAGCACGCTGGTTTGTATTCTTGCTTTTTCTGGCTGCAAAGGTACGAAGTTTGGAATTTTCTGCCAAAAAGTTTGCGATATTCGGAAAATATCACTACTTTTGCACCGAAAACAGAATAAACGTCCTAAACAGACTTTTCAGAAACCAACCAAAAAGAAAATCATTCCAAAAAGCGGTATGTACACACCTGATGAGACTGACCTGCAGCTGCTCAGAACGCTGCAGAAGAATGCTAAACTGACCACGAAGGAGCTGGCTGATGCCGTTCATCTGACACCGACGCCTGTCTTTGAGCGCCAGAAGCGGCTGGAACGGCAGGGGTATATCAAGCGATATGTGGCTGTGCTCGACCCCGAGAAGCTGGGGCAGGGACTGCTGGTGTTTTGCAAGGTTAAGCTGAAGCAGATCAACCACGAGATAGCTGACAGCTTCGTGCGTCGCATACAGCGTATTCCCGAGGTGACTGAGTGCTACAACACTTCGGGCAACTATGACTATCTGCTGAAGGTGCGCACGGCCAACATGAAGCAGTATCAGGAGTTTGTGCTCACCAAGCTGGGCGACATCGACTCCGTCGGCTCTATAGAGAGCACCCTCGTCATGAGCGAGCTGAAGCAGAGCTACGGCATCAATCTGTAACTCCTACGAACTTACGGTACCGGGTCGTAGCCGGAGCCTCCCCAGGGGTTGCAGCGCAGTATGCGCCGTATGGCGAGGTAGAGTCCCTTGAAGGGACCGTGCTTCTGTATGGCCTCCTTGGCATATTGCGAGCAGGTGGGGGTGAAGCGGCAGGCGGCAGGCGTGAAGGGACTGATGCACCGCTGATAGAACAAGATGGGCAGCAGCAGCACCCATTTCAGCAGCAGCTTCAGCAGGCGCCAGGGCATCGTCAGATAGTATGTCAGACTTCCCTTCTCCATCGCTTAATGTAGTTTGGCGGCAATGCGCCTGAGCAGGCTGCTGACGCGGTGGTCTACGGTCTCAGAGGGGAAGTGGGCGTCGGTGAGCCAGATGAACGCTATGGACAGCGACAGCCCCTCGGCCATGCTGTCGGTGAGCAGGTGACGGTGGTGGCGGTAGGCTTCGCGCAGCTGCCGCTTGACGCGGTTGCGGTCTACGGCATGCTTGAACCGCTTCTTCGGCACGCTCAAGAGAAGTTTGATGTTTGAAGTTTGAGGTTTGATGTTTGAAGTTATACGGTAGACGGCACGAACAGGAAAGGCAACCAGTGAGTGGCTGCCCTTATCGCTGAATAGTAGGTCTATCTCTTTCTGACTAACGATTCGCTCACACTTCTTGAAAGAATAATCCGTAATCTTCAAATTTCAAATTTCAAATTT
>JAFUSV010000127.1 GCA_017467565.1 Prevotella sp. | reverse complement strand
TTTGTCCTGGAACATAGCAGTCAATTATATTTGGCTGCAAAGTTACAAAATCAAGTCCGTTTCATTTCAAAAAAACGCCTGATAGACTGAATTTCAATTATTTCAAAGAGCGATTAGTCCACTTTAACGGGACAGTAGTGGAATAAAGTATAAAGTATAAAGAGAATATGGAAAATAATGTTTTGGCTGATAAAACTGTTTCCTTTGCTATCAGAATTGTAAAATGCTGCAAGTATCTACAAACTGAAAAGAATGAACATATCATGTCTAAACAGATATTGCGGAGTGGCACAAGTATTGGTGCAAATGCACATGAGGGATTCTATGCCCAAAGCCGGGCAGACTTCATCAACAAACTAGGCATTTCATTAAAAGAAGCGAGCGAGACATCATATTGGCTGAACATACTTTATAAAACAGAGTATATCAATGAGAACATATATGTATCATTAAAAAATGACATCGATGAAATTATACGAATCATCATATCCACCATCAAGACAACAAAAAAGAATATTGAATAAGGGACTGAGCTCTTTATTCTTTATTCTTTATACTTTATTATTTAGCGTAAGCGCCACCTCTTGTGTTGACGAGGAGCAGTACCCCGATTCGCCTCAGGGCAATCTGGAGGCGCTGTGGAAGATTATCGACGAGCACTACTGTTTCCTGGACTACAAGCAGCACGAGTACGGACTCGACTGGAATGCCGTATATAATAAATATAAGGTACGCGTGAACGAACAGATGACCGACCTGCAACTGTTTGAGGTGCTGGGCGACATGCTCAGCGAACTGCGCGACGGACATGTCAACCTCTCAACGTCGCACGACTTCGCACGCTACTGGGCCTGGTACGAGGCCTACCCCACCAACTACAGCGACTCGCTCTACCGCAGCTACATGGGTACCGACTACAAGATTGCCAGCGGACTGTACTATAAGATTCTCGATGACAACATTGGCTACGTACGCTACAAGAGCTTCTCGTCGTCCATCGGCAACGGCAACATCGACGAGGTGCTGCTGCACATGGCCCTGTGCCGGGGGCTGATCATCGACATCCGCGAGAATGGCGGCGGCGACCTGACTAACGTAGAGAAGCTGGCTTCGCGATTTACCAACGAGAAAGTGCTCGTAGGCTATATTCAGCACAAGACGGGCACGGGGCACAACGATTTCTCGGACATGGAGCCCCGCTATCTGGAGCCGTCGGCCAACGTGCGCTGGCACAAGCCGGTCGTCGTGCTCACCAACCGCCACGTGTTCAGCGCAGCCAACGAGTTTGCGATGTACATGAAGACACTGCCGATGGTGAAGATTGTCGGCGACCATACCGGCGGCGGTGCAGGCATGCCCTTCACCAGTTCGCTGCCCAACGGCTGGGCCGTACGTTTCTCGGCTGTGCCCATGTACGATGCCAACAAGCAATCGACCGAATTTGGCATCGCCCCCGACTACTTCGTACAACAAAAAGATGAGGATTTCCTTCGTGGGAAGGACACCCTCATCGAATTTGCACGACAGTTGCTTTCAAAATAATCAGTTAAGCTATCAGATACGCTCCAAGCGGAAGCCCGTGCCGTGGTTCTGAGGCTCAGGCTCCGGTTCTCTCTGCGGAGTGGTCTGCGGCTTCTGCTTCTGAGGCTGAGGTTGCGTTTGGGTAACCTTACCCTCGTCGACCACCTGCAGCATCATCGTCTCCACATTCAGCTTGTACTCGCCTATACCGGCCGACTTGCCGTCAGCAGCGTAGGTCTGAACCTTCAGCGTCATGGTCTTGGCTGCATCATCGTACACCCAACTGCGAATACCATTCTGCGAACCGCCGAAGAGCACGCGGGCCTTGGCGTTCAACTTCTCCAGGTTCACCTCTACCGTCTCCTGGCTCTTGGCCTTAAACTGATACAGGTGCGTGTCGCGGACAAACAGCAGTAGCGGGTTCTCGTCGTTCACCAGCTGGCACACCACCTTGGCGTTGTCCTTCTTCAGTTCGGCAGCCTTCTCGTTGAGGACATCCTCCAACGTCATGTCGGTACCGTCACCGAAGTCCGGTTCGTAGCCTTCCAACTCGTCCTGGTCGGTCTCACCGTCCAGCTCGTCCACGTCGCCTTCATCTTCACCTTCCTCGGTGGCATCCTCATCGGCCTTATCACTCTTGTCGCCAAATATGGTGATACCATACTTGGACAGGTTGGCCAGGTCTTGGTCGAGGACAAAGAAATAGGCAGCTGCGCCACCACCGCCAAGCAGCAGCAACACTAACAGGATCCAGAGCCAAGCCTTCGACTTCTTCTTTGGCTTAGCAGGCTGGGGAGCGGGCTGCTGATAAGGAGGCTGCTGGGGAGGAGCCTGCTGGTAAGGAGGCTGCTGGGGAGGAGCCTGCTGGTAAGGAGGCTGCTGGGGAGGAGCCTGCTGGAAGGCGGGCTGCTGGGGAGGAGCCTGTTGGGGAGCTGGCTGCTGGGGAGCTGGCTTCGGAGCCGGTGGAATTGGCGGGGGCACTATCTGAGGCTGTGGAGTCGGAGCCGGTTCGGGTATTGGCTCGGGTATTGGCTCAGGCTCGGGCATCACAGGCTCGGGCTCAGGCATCACCACTGGCTCGGGGATAGGAGCTGGTTCAGGCTCGGGGATAGGAGTTGGCTCGGGCTCGGGGATAGGAGCTGGTTCAGGGATAGGAGCATCAAATCCTGTTGGTTGCTGACAGTGCGGGCATATCGTTGCATGCTCGTCTATCATCTCGTAGCAAATAGGACATTGTCTCATAAGTTTTGTCTGGTTTTTAGTGAATAAATGCGTATTTCGATGCAAATATATGATAACTTTTCGAATTACTAAACCTTTTCTCGAATTTTTTAACATAAATAAAGACGATAATTCAAAACTTTGTTGTACCTTTGCACCCGCAAACATAAAACAACGGCTCACAAGCCTGTTAAAATGTCGGCATAGCTCAGTTGGTTAGAGTATCACCTTGACATGGTGGGGGTCCTTGGTCCGAATCCAAGTGTCGACACAAAAACATAGCGATGCAAGTCATCGCTTTTTTATTAGCCCACAAGCGCCTGTGGCGGAATTGGTAGACGCGCTAGACTTAGGATCTAGTATCTTACGATGTGCAGGTTCGAGTCCTGTCAGGCGCACATCATTCAGAGTACATTTTGTATTTTTTCAACAAAAACTCAGACTAACAATGAAACAGACAGTGATACGAATAATGACTGTGCTCTTAGCACAGGTCACCATCATAGTGGGAATGCAGGCTGCCGACAGCGTGAAGCCAGGACAGATATGGCCCGACACCGACGGCCATCATATCAATGCCCATGGCGGAGGCGTACTGCTGCACGACGGAGTGTACTACTGGTTTGGCGAACATAAGAGCGAGCGCTCCAGCGCCGCACTGGTGGGCATCACCTGCTACAGCTCCACCAATCTGACCGACTGGCAGAACCGTGGTGTAGCCCTCAGCGTCAGCCACGAGAAAGGGGCCGACCTGGAACGGGGCTGCGTGATGGAGCGGCCCAAGGTGATATACAACGCCAAGACGCAGCAGTTCGTCATGTGGTTCCACCTGGAGCTGCGTCATCGCGGCTACGAGGCTGCACGTTTCGGCGTGGCCGTCAGCGATAAGCCCGAGGGGCCCTACACCTATTTATATAGTTCGCGCGCCAATGCTGGACGGTGGCCGGTGGAGTTCACCGAAGAGGACATAGAGCGTGCCAAAGGACTGCGCATGAGCGACTATCAAGAATGGTGGACACCAGAATGGATGGAGGCTGTCAGAGAGGGACTCTTCGTCAACCGCGACATGGAGGGTGGACAGATGTCACGCGACATGACGCTCTACGTCGACAGCGACGGCAAGGCTTACCACATCTTCTCGTCAGAAGAGAACCTGACCATCCACATCGCCGAGCTGACCGACGACTACCTGCATCACACCGGACGCTACACCCGTCTGGCACCAGCCGGCCACAACGAGGCCCCCACCCTCTTCCGCCATGACGGCACCTACTGGATGATCACCTCGGGCTGCACTGGCTGGGACCCCAACGAGGCCCGCATGTTCTCGGCCCCCTCCATCTGGGGCCCCTGGACGCAGCATCCCAACCCCTGCGTCGGTCCCCATGCCGAGAAGACATTTGGCGGACAGGGCACCTACGTGCTGACGCTGCCCGACGGCCGTCAAATCTTCATGGCCGACGTATGGCGTCCCCGCCGTCCCATCGATGCCCGTTACATCTGGCTCCCCATCACCTTCCAAGAGGGCAAGCCCGTCATCACATGGCAGGATGAGTGGCGATAAGAATAAAAGATTAAGAAGGCTGATTCCTTGGAGTAAGAAGGCCACTTGCTGGGAGCAAGTGGCCTTCTTCGTTTGTGGAAGAAAAATGGAGGCTCCAAACGGTGGGTAAACAGCCTACCCAATTAGTCGAGGGCGTAGGTGACAGTGGTCACGACACGAATCTTCTTGATGTAAGGCGTGTTCTGGTCGCGATCCTCAATCTCGAACTGACCCTGTCCGGCCGAGGTGATGCCGTTGAGGTCTGATTCGCTGGCCTTAGCAAACTCCTCAGCCGTCTTCTGGGCATTCTTGATAGCCTCAGCCATCATCTCGAGCTTCATGTCCTGGAACGAGGTGAACTCGTAGGAGGGATAGCCGCTCTCGATGGCCACGCCCTGCTCGAGAAGGTCGCCCTGACGGTAGATGACCTCGTTGACCTTCTCCACCTGTTTGGTATAGACGGTCACCGTGGTGCTGGCCGTATAGCGGTAGTTCTTGCGGTTCTCGCTCCAGGTGTTGGCCTCAAGGTCGTTGACCGTAGGCGGATTGATGGTGATGTCCTTCTCCGAGAGCCCATTCTGCACGAGGAAGCGCTTGATCTTCTCAGCCTGACGGCTGATACGGCTATAGAGGTCGGGCAGGTCGTCGCCCATCTCGGTGGTGCTGATGCTCCACGTCACTTGGTCTGCTGGCACTTCGCGCTCAGACAGGCCCTTGACAGTCACTTGGCGGTCTTTGTTGGCAAAGTTGTTGATACCGCTCTTGATAAACCATCCCAGCACTATCATTCCGATAGCCAGGATTGCTGCTTCTTTGATTCTGTTCATAAGCATTACTATTTATTTTATTACGGCGGCGAAACCGCCGTACACACTTTTGGCGGGGGGAGAGGCGGGGGGAACACCGTACACTGTAGCTACTCGGAGAGCATGGTGACCTCGATGCGGCGACCCTGGCGCAGAAGTTCTCGGGCCATGTGCTGCACATCGGCGGCAGTCATCTGACGCACCATGTCGCAATAGCCGGTGTCGAAGTCGGTGTCATCGTCGAGCTGATGCCATACGACGTAGTCCCAGTAGTCGTTGGTGATGGCAGCCTGCTCGTACTGCTTCAGCAGATACTGGCGCACCTTGTCCATCGACGTGGGTTCCGGTCCCTTCTCGGCTATGACCTTCAGCTGGTGGTAGATGATGGGATTGAGCTCCTCGTAGCGCTGTGGGTCGGCATTGTAGCTGATGCGCAGCGTGGCATTGGGCTGGTCGTCCTTGTCGAGGTCGAAATCTACGCTGACGCCGTAGGTACCGCCTTTCTCCTCACGCACCGAGTCGGTATAGGCAATGGAGAGGCAGCGCTTCAGGAAGTCGAGCGTGAGGTCGTTCTTGGCCGAGAAGTCTACGTCGGCAGCATAGAAGATGCTGACATTAGCCAGCGGCGTGGCCATCTTCTTCTTGAAGACGGTGGCAAAGTCGCCGTCGGCCATGCGAGGCAGATTCTCCCTGTGCAGTTCGGAGTGTCTGTCCTTGGCGGCAGGCAGCGAAGCGAGGTAGCGGCAAATCATGGGTCGTAACTCATCGAGCGACATGTTGCCTATGATGACCGTCTTGAAGTCGGCAGCATTGCAGAAGCGGTCCTGATAAATTTCGAAGATGCGGTCATAGTCGGCCTGTGCCAGACGCTCCTGAGTCATGGGCGTCATGCGGGGATGATGACCATAGACGATGGCCGACACAGAGTCGTTGTAGTCGACACGAGGCGAGGCGTTGCGGTTGTTGAGGAACGAGTGGGTACGGTTGCGCAGTCCCTCGAAGGCGACAGAGTCGCGTCGGGGCTGAGTGAAGTAGAGATGTACCAGCTGCATCATCGTCTCGGCATCCTGGACGGAAGCTCCGCCGCTGATGCTCTGCGAACGGCTGCTTACTGATGTCTGCACACGGACACTCTTGCCTGTCAGCTTCTTACGCAGCGTGGTGGCATCCCACTCCCCTACTCCTGCCTCGCTGATGGCACTCGATATAAGCGAGAACTGGGGGATATCCTCATTGCCATAGACTGAGGTGCCTCCCTCGGCACGCATGGTCAGCTGCAGGGTATTGGCACTATAGTCCGTCTGCCGCACATAGACCCTCATGCCGTTGCTGAGCGTCAGCTCCGTGAAGCCATGCTGCCAAGGCTTCTCACTGACGATGGAGCCAGCCTGTGGCATGTGTGTGATGAGTTGGTCGCTGACCTCCTCCTCTACATAGGGTGCATACTTCTGCTGCTGGGCAGCGAGGATGACATCCTCCAGCTGCTGCTCTGTGGGCAGGGCTACCGTCTCCTTGTCGGGGGCATACATGATGACCACCTGGTTACGGTCGGTAATCAGTTCGCGCACAGCCTGGTTGACCTCGTCGAGCGTCACCTCACGGTCGAACTTCTGCGTCAGCTCCCACTTCTTGTCGATAGATATCAGCGGTTCGCCCGTCAGGAAATTCTGTACGCACTCATTGACCAGACGTGAGTTCGTACGGTCATTGCGCTCCTTGAACTTACGCTCGTCGTGAGAGAGTTGGAACTTCTTGGCACGGTCGAGCTCCGACTGCGTAAAGCCTTGTTGGCGAGCCTGTTCGGCTGCAGCCACTGCACTAATGATTCCACCCAGGATATTCTCCTGCTTGCAGCTGACGCTCATGGAGAAAGCCTCCTTGGTGCGACTGAGGAAGAACGACGAGGCACGCCCCGTAGCACTCTGGAACGGCGGGTTGGCCTGCTGGCGCATCTCAGCCAGGCGTCCATTCATCATGTAGCCTATCAGACCGTCGACATAGTCGCCGCGCAGGTAGCCCTCATTGTTTTTATGGTCGTCGGGCGTAGCGTCACGCTTCATGTAGAGATGGCAGAGCACGATGGGCTGCTCGGCATCTTTCTCGATGTCGACAATCATCTTCTCATTATCACCGACAGGATAATAGATACGCTCGGCAGCATTCTTAGGCATGGGGATAGGTCCGAACATCTTCTTAATCTTCTTCTCCACCTTGTCTACGTCGATATCGCCTACGACCACAATGCCCTGCAGGTCAGGACGATACCACTTCTGGTAATAGTCGCGCAAGTCCTGATAGGGAAAATTATCGACGATGTCCATCGAGCCGATAGGCATGCAGTCTTCGTACTTGGTACCCTTGTACACCTTGGGCATGGCGGCCTCCATCAGTCGCGAGACGGCGCGGCCGGCACGGCGGGTACGCCACTCCTCGTGGATGACGCCGCGCTCCTTGTCTATCTCCTTGTCTTCCAGCAGCAGATAGTGGCTCCAGTCGTGGAGCACCAAGAGGCAGGAGTCGAGGATACCCTCACGCTTCAAGGGAGCCGAACCAATATGGTAGACGGTCTGGTCGACACTGGTATAGGCATTGAGATTGGCACCGAACTTCACGCCGATGGTCTCGCACCAAGGCACGATGCCAAGACGCTTGCCAACGCCGGGGAAATTCTTCGTGCCGTTGAAAGCCATGTGCTCAAGGAAATGAGCCAGGCCACGCTGGCGTGGCTCCTCGAGAATAGAGCCCACACGCTGTGCGATATAGAAATCGGCCAGCCCGGGTTCCTTGGCATTATGACGGATATAATAGGTCATGCCGTTCTTCAGTACACCCTTGCGTACGGCTGGGTCCTGTGGCAAAGACTCTTGCGCTGACAGCCCTACGGTCAGTATCAGCAGCAAAACGGTGAGGATAGTTTTCTTCATTTTCGTTACGATTTAATTATCTTGTGGTGCAAAGTTACGAATTATTTCTGAAACGGACCATCTTTTACCCCCTAAAATACCTAATATTTATGTATGCAAAAAACATGCAGGCCAAAAATCCTCACTATTAAGTATTGCCAGAATGAAATATTCTGTGTAATTTTGCAACGCAAAATTTGTCGAATCACATTGAAGAAAAGGTTATACACATTATTGATGATTGGCCTGAGCATTGCCCTGACGGCTAATGCTCAGATGCAATATGTACTGAAAGGCCACGTCGTTGACGCAGAGACAGGCAAGCCTGTTGAGTTTGCCTCGGTACTGCTGTCAGAGAGCGGGCTGTGGGCCATCAGCAAGGAGAAGGGTGACTTCCAGCTACAGCATGTGCCTGAAGGGCAGAACACACTGGTGGTGCAATGTCTGGGCTATGAGAAACGGACGCTGACCATCACGGTGAAGCGCGATATCGACAACCTGACACTGAAGCTGAAACAGAGCAACCTGAAACTCGACGAGGTGACGGTGATGGCCAAGCGTAAGACGGACGAGGCCACCACCTCTTATACCATAGACCGCCAGGCGCTGGACAACCAGCAGATACTCAACGTCAGCGATGTCACCGTGCTGCTGCCTGGCGGGAAGACTGTCAACCCCACCCTGATGAGCGACAACCGCATCGCCCTGCGCAGCGACATTCAGGAGAAAGGTAATGCCTCGTTTGGCACTGCCATTGAAATTGACGGCATGCGACTGGACAACAATGCCGCCAACGGCGAGACGATGGGTGCCTCTACCCGTACACTCAGCGCATCAAACATTGAGAGTGTCGAGATAGTGACAGGCATACCATCCGTAGAATATGGCGACCTGTCGAACGGCGTGGTCAAGGTGAACACCCGCAAAGGTAAGTCGCCGTTCATCGTTGAGGGCAAACTGAATCAGCATACGCGACAGATAGCCGTCAACAAGGGTTTCGCCTTAGGCAGCCAAGCCGGCGTACTGAATGCCTCGATAGAACATGCCCGCTCGTTTGCTGATGCTGCATCGCCCCACACGGCCTACCAACGCAACATCATGTCACTGAACTATGCTAACGTGCTGATGCAGGAGACGACTCCACTGACGCTGCAGATAGGACTGACAGGCAACATCGGCGGCTACGACTCAAAGACCGACCCCGACGAAGAACTGGACAACTACTCAAAGGCGCGCGACAATGCCTTCAGGGCAAACTTCGACCTACACTGGCTGCTTAACAAAACATGGATCACCAATGTACAGCTCAGCGGCTCGCTCTCCTACAGTGACCGACGGTCAGAGAGCTACACGCACACCAGCAGCGCCTCGACCCAACCCTACATACACACCCTGCAGGAGGGTTACTTTATGGCTCAGGACTACGACGCACAGACGGGCATCGTGCCGCCAGTCGTACTGGGACCTACGGGCTATTGGTATGTACGGGGCTACAACGACTCGAAGCCACTGTCATGGGCACTGAAGGCTAAGGCCGACTGGATGCACCGCTTCGGGAAGACTGCCAACCGACTGGTAGTAGGTAGCCAATATACAGGCAGCAAGAACAATGGACGAGGTACGTACTACGACGACATGAGCGTAGCACCATCGTGGCGCGAATACCGCTACGACCAACTGCCAGCCATGAACAACCTGGCATTCTACGTGGAGGACAAGGTCATCGTGCCTACCACAAGACGGTCGACACTAGAACTGACAGCAGGACTGCGTGACGACATCACGCTCATCAGCGGGTCGGACTACGGCACGGTCAGCAGCCTGTCGCCACGCGTCAACGGCCGCTACATCTTCTGGCGAGGCCAGCGACGACAGTGGGTCTGCGACCTGCTGCTGCATGCCGGATGGGGCAAGAGCGTCAAACTGCCCTCGTTCCAGGTGCTCTATCCATCACCGGCCTACAGTGACATCCTGTCGTTTGCCTCGACCTCAACGAATGAGAACAAGTCGTACTACGCCTACCATACCTACCCTTCCAAGGCACAGTACAACCCCAACCTCAGATGGCAACACACCAACCAGGCTGACCTTGGCATAGAGGCTACCATCCTGGGCACCCATGTCTCTTTGTCGGCCTTCTACCACAAGACGTGCCGTTCGTACATGTCGACCAAGACCTATACGCCCTTCACCTATCGCTATACGGGACAGACAGCCGTGCAGCAGAGCGGCATTCCCGTTGAGAACCGCACGTTCACCATCGACCCCGCCACGGGTACGGTGACAACCCACGACAGGACTGGCGCTATGCCCGACAAGGAACTGGCCTATACCGACAAGCGGACCTACGTCGTCAACCAGCACTACATCAATGCCTCGCCCGTCAGTCGCTACGGACTGGAGTGGATAGTGGACTTCGCACAGATCAAGCCCCTCCAAACGTCTATCCGGCTGGACGGCAACTACTATTATTATAAAGGTACTGACGATGTATTCTTTGCCGACGTACCCCTGGGCATCAGCAATATCATGTCCGACGGCCAGCCATACCAGTACATAGGCTACTATCGCGGTTCGAATGTCACCGGTGCCGGCAGCAGCGCCCATGCAGCCATCAGCAACGGCGGGCTGTCGAAACAGGTAAACCTGAACACGACGTTTACCACACATATACCCCAAATCCGTATGATCGTCTCACTGCGTATCGAGGCTTCGCTCTACAACTACCACCGTTCGCTCAGCGAGTTGGACGGCACGACACGTGGCTACGTGCTGGACGACAACAATGGCTATACAGGCGAACCCTACGACGGCAAGTCGCTCGACAAACTGGTGGTGGTCTACCCTGAATACTACACAACGTGGGAACAGCCTACGGAACTGATACCCTTTGCCGAGAAGTTCCTATGGGCCAAAGACAATGACCCCGTGCTCTACAGCGACCTGTCGCAGCTGGTGGTACGTTCCAACTACGCCTACACGATGAATCCCAACAAGCTGTCGGCTTACTACTCGGCCAACCTCAGCGTGACCAAGGAGATAGGCGACCACATCAGCGTGTCGTTCTATGCCAACAACTTCCTGAACAACATGAAGACCATTCACTCGTCGCAGACGGACCTGGAGTCGTCGCTCTTTGGAAGCAGCTACATACCAAGCTATTACTATGGATTATCATTGAGAGTGAAGATATGAGAAAACTACTATATATTATAATAGGTATGAGCCTGCTCATAGCCTGTTCCTACGACGAGTCGCTGGAACTGTGCCAGCTACAGGTGCAACTGGAGTATCCTGAAAATTCGGTTGGGCCCTACGCTGGAGCCAGGGTGGAACTGAAAGCCATAGGACGCGACGCACTCTTCGTGGACTCTACCGACAGGCAGGGTGTCGCTCATTTCGAGGTGACACCAGGCATCTATGAGGCCAGCACGTCGAGCCAGTTCATCGACTCGACCACGACAATCTGGTGGCGCTATCACTTCAACGGGGTGCGCAGCATGATTGTCGTTTCGCCCGACAGCCTCAATGCCACCAGCATCCCCCTGAAAATGTCGAAGAAGAGAATCGTGCATTGACGTGAGAATTAAGAATTGAGAATTTATGATAGTGACATAGATTATGAAGAGACTGACATTGATATTACTGACGCTCATTGGCTGCCAACTGTCGACAGTGACTGCCCAGAGTTGGAAGATGGTCATCACCAAGACCAACGGCAGCACTCAGGAGGTGATGGTGTCGGACATCAGAGACATCACCTTCGATGAAGAAGCGAAACCCACGGAGGAGGACGTCAATGCCGACCAGATCGTCATCAAGGAACTCTACTGCGGTGGATGTCCCAAGGATGTAGGCAACGAGTTTTTCCAGATGGACAAGTGCATCATACTCTACAACAACTGTCCGCAGCGGGCAGTGGTCAACAACCTCTGCTTCGCATTCGCCACACCCTACAACAGCAACTCAAAGAACGACAACTACCTACAGGACGGGTCGCTCATCTATGAGGCTGATGCATTCACGCCTGTGGCCAACGGCATCTGGTACTACCCAGGGTCGCTCGTCTTCGAACCGTTCTCGCAGATAGTCATCAACTGCCAGGGAGCCATAGACAACACGCTGACCTACAGCCAGTCGGTGAACTATGCCAACGAGGACTACTACTGCATGTACGACCCTGAGAGCGGCTACAACCAGACCTCCTACTACCCCACCCCGTCCGACGTCATCCCGACGTCCCACTACCTGAAGGCCTACAAGTTCGGACAGGCTACGGCATGGCCCCTCAGCGTGACATCGCCGGCACTTATCATCTATCAGCCACAAGGCATCTCGCCAGCTGCCCATGCCAGCAATGCCAACAACCTGTGGTACTCGCCAGGTGCGGCACAGGATCCTATCCACGCCTGCATCAGGATTCCCAACGAATGGATCATAGACGGTGTGGAGGTCTACACGGCATCAGCCAAGGAGAACAACATGAAGCGCCTAACATCGGATATCGATGCCGGCTATGTGTATATGACCAACAAGTTGGGACACTCGCTCTATCGTAATGTTGACCAGGAGATGACGGAGGGGATGGCAGAAAACAAAGGTAAACTCATCTATAACTATGCGCTGGGCACGGACGGCTCTACCGACCCCAGCGGCATCGATGCAGAAGCCAGCATCAGCAATGGTGCACACATCGTCTATCAGGACTATAACGACTCGTCAAACGATTTCCACGAACGCCAGAAATGTTCTCTCAGAAAATAACTGCACTACTCTACCTGCTGTCAACGGCCACCGTCCTACAGGCCCAGGACTCGCTGCTGCTACGCGACTATCAGTTCGTGAAGCGCAGTGACCCGTGGCTGGTATCGCTGAATGCTGCTGCGCTGACACGCTATGCCACCATCAACATGGCTCAGGCTGAGGTGAACGTCAGGCGGTCGAAGGGTGACTTCACTGACTTCTTCGACTCGCCCAATGTCTTGCAGGCCAATGCCAGCGTGGAATCGTTCTACCGACTCTCCCCTAAAGCTGTCGTTTATGGTGCCATGAGCTACGACAATTTCTCTGGCAAAGACATGGCTGGGTCGGCCTTTATGCCACTGCCAGCTGATGCCGACATGTTCTCGCAGAAGCAGTCGCACCTGCCATTCGACTTAGTGGAGGACTCGCTGTCTAACACTGGCACCAAGCATCGTGACATCTACCGGCTGACGGGAGGTGTCGGGTGCTCTGTTCTGGGCGATGCCTCGCTTGGGCTGAGACTGTCGTACACATCGGCCAACTATGCTAAATACAAGGATTTACGTCATAAGAACAAGTTGATGGACCTACAGCTGTCGGCAGGCATCTATGTCCCTGTGTCCTGCTGGCTCAGCCTGGGGGCCCATTTCCTGTACCACCGCAATACGGAGAGCGTGCTGTTCAGCACCTACGGCAAGAACGACAAGGTCTACAAGACATTGGTAGACTATGCTGCTTTCACAGGCCCTGTAGAGCAATTTGGCAGCACGGGGTTCACTGACAAGAGCCGCGAGATGCCGCTGGTCAACGACTATCATGGTGTCGGTGCGCAGTTCAGCATCCAGTTGGCAGGCTTCCGGTTCTATAATGCCTTCAGCTATGCTCGTCGCAGTGGCTACTATGGACGCAAGTCACCTTATACCATCACGTACACAGGACACAAGAGTCATGTCTACGACTATTCGGCACGTCTGTCGTATGAAGCCCCGCAGGTCAACTGTCACCTTGACGTGGCCATCCAGGCTGAGAACTTAAAGAACGAAGCTAACACCTACCGCGAACTGCAAAACACCTCAGGAGCTACGTATTACGAGTACTATGCACCTGTCAAGACTGCCAACAAGCTATGGACCGACGGCCACATTGCGCTGACAGTCGACCTGCTGCGCCCTGACAGCCAGCCATTCACTTCCCCCCGATGGACATTCCTGGCAGGCACGGACTGGCAGCACCAGAAGCACACGGCCTACCAGTACCCCTTCTACCGCAGGCAGAAACTGTCCAGCCAGTCGTGGTTTGCTTCAGCGACCCATCATCTGTTGACATCATCGGGCCTGTGGTCATTTACTGGCAGCTATGCTTTCACACAAGGTTCTGACATGCCCTTCGAGGACTTCACCTTCCAGACGCCCAGTGACAAGCAGGCCATGCCTGCCACGATGGAGGCCTACCTGTACAGGCAATATGAATATCTGACGGCTCCACAGTACACCGTCAGCGGACAAGTGAAATACACATTTATGCTGCCTGCCACCCATCTGCAAAGTCATGTAGCCCTGACGTTGAGCCACCATAAAGCCAACGGCTCACTGATGACCGACATGACCCAGCGCTCTGGACGCGACCATACGGCAGCTGCCCTCAGCCTGGGGTGCACTTTCTGATGAATTGAGAATTGATAATTGACAATTGAGAATTTGATATATGACATTATGAACAAAAGAATACTATCACTGACCCTGCTGACTGCACTGACCCTCGAGGGTATGGCGCAGGTCAACATGAAGATTCAGAAGAACGACGGCAGCATGTTGACAATGCCCGTAGACAGCATAGAGAGCATCCATTTCGTGCAGCAGGCACCTGCTTCGCTCGACGGACTGACAGGCCGTTGGCTACTCATAGCCGCCAACAACGGCATCGAGGTGGCTCCAGGCATCTACTCAGCAGGTACCGACACCATCTCATTCACTGCACAGATAGCTGACGACGGGCTGTCGCTGCAATGTCACACTGACTGTCTGTATAGCCGTAGCGGGAACGTCTACCCTGCCGACTGGCGTATGACCGTCGAGCAGAATGACAACGGACAGCGCCGCATAGGCTGGGTTCTCGACAGCCAGCAGCCTTCATCTGCAAAAGAGTTTCATGAGACTGCCGACAAATACCTGGAGAAAGGCTTCTGGTACTGGGGCAACCAATACAGCGACGAACAGGACAACGGTCACCGCTATCTCTATCTGCTGGCAGAGAACAGTGATGCCACCGCCATCATCGGCATGACATTCTGGAGCCAGTGGCAATCCAGCGATGCCACCCGCTACGACCTCTCCAACACAGACAACAACTCACACAAGGTCTATCTCGTCGTCGCTATGGACATACCCTACGCCCGCAGCCTCGGTTACGTCGAGATATGGGGCAGTCCCCGCTTCGAAAAACTTGCAGACTAAATGGCCTGCTTACTCATAGCAAATGCGCCACTTACTCGGAGTAAGTGGCGCATTTGCTATGAACAATTCTTAATCCTCAATTGTCAATTTACTAACGGCCGGCTTCATGCCTTCCGTAGTGGCTGTAAGCGTGACCGGCCCTGCCTGACGACGGGCACGGAGGATGACCGTGCACGTGCCGTTGTAGAGTGAACGCGAGTTACCCACGGTCAGTTCGTCGCTGTTGATGTCGCCATTGACGACACCCACGATGTCAGCCTCACCCTCTACAGAGAAGTTCACCATCGACGAGGCCACCTGTACACGACGGCCTTTCTTGTCGACAGCCACAATGCGCACATGCTGTAAATCCATGCCGTCAGCCTGCCAGTGCTCGTTGTCAGCCTCGGCAACGAGTCGGACGGCATCGCCAGTAGTCTCTATCTGATGGCGAGCCACCTCGCGACCTGCCGTACGGGCAATGGCCACCAGTCTGCCCGGCTCATAGACGATGTCGTTCCAACGTATCTGGTTGCGCATCTTGGCATTCGTCATGTCGTTACGCTTGGTGCCAAGGCTACGGCCGTTAAGTACCAGTTCCACCTCTTCGGCATTGGTATAGGTGATGAGCGAGAGACGCTGACCCTTGACGCGCTGCCAGTGGTCGCTCATGCCGTCGTTACCTGTCTGCACACCGTTCCACATCTGGTCACCCTTCTTGTCAATGACGGCAATATGCACCACAGGCTCATCGGGACAGAAGAAGCTCTTCATATAGTAAGCCTTAGGCTTAGGCTCCAGCGAGAGGTCGAAGACACCTTGTCCCCAGCCCTTGGCAGGCCATCCCTGACTCTCACCCAGATAGTCGATGGCTCCCCAATAGGCCAGTCCGATGACGCGGTCGAGATTCATGGCGAAATAGTTCTCGCCCATGGCAGCCACACTGGCTTCGCTCTGATAGAAGGTCATCCAGGGGAAGCGGCGACCATCGCCAGGGAAGTACATATAACGATAGTTGTAGGACTGCACGTCAGTGAGCTTGGCCAGTTCGCAGGGCAGCGAATCGGTCTCCCAGTTACGGTAGCGGGGATGCATGGCTACGGTGACCAGACGCGTAGAATCATAACGGCTGACAAGTGGCCGCATGAGACGATACATCGTCACACCAAAGTCATTGAAAGGCTGGTTAGGGTCTTGCTGCAACTCGTTACCCAGGCTCCACAGCACCACCGACGGTGAGTTACGGTCACGCTTGATCCACTCTGGCACCTCACGCTGCCAATGCTCCTCGAAGGGGATGCGGCCTCCCGTATGCTGACGGGTCCATTTGTCGTAGAGTTCGTCAACCAGCAGGATGCCATACTTGTCGCAGAGTTCTATGAAATCGCGGCTGTAGGGATTATGACTGGTACGTATATGATTGATGCCATACTGCTTCATCATCTGCAGGCGCTTCTCGATGGCTCGCGGATAGGCAGCAGCCCCAAGGGCACCCAGCGTGTGGTGGTTAGCATAGCCCTTGAGCAACACCTTGCGTCCATTGAGTTTCAAGCCAAAGTCGGGACCTATCTCAACAGTGCGGATGCCAAAATGATCGCTCACCTCGTCGGCCACGCTACCATCCTTGCGCAACAGCTGAGCCACGACGGTATAGAGTTGAGGCGTGTCAATATCCCAAAGACGAGGATGGGCGATACGGGTCTCGGGTATGATGGGCACTTCCTGGGTTGATGTTGCCCTGTGGCGCTTCACTGAGGTCGTCTGCTCACTCACGGTCTGTCCGTCTGGGTCAAGGATGGTGACCTTGACCTGCACGGTCTCCTTGGTGCGGTTGGTCATCTCGGCTGACACATTGACAAACTGATTGTCGCGCGTCGTAATATAAAGAGGATGGCGTCCAAAGTAGAGATCCTTCGACGTAGCCACCAGTCGCACGTCACGATAAAGTCCGCCACCGGTGTACCAGCGCGAATTATTGGGTTGACGGGTGTCGGCCATGACAGCAATGACATTGTCCTGTCCAAAGCGCATCTTGTCCGTCACGTCTATCTCGAAGCCTACATAGCCATAGTCGGTACTACCCACCTTCTGTCCGTTCAGGTAGACATCACCTACATAGATGATACCTCCGAAGTCGAGCAGCAGATGGCGACCCTTCAGCGAGTCGGCGGGTGTATAGTGAAGGCGATACCAAGCCTTGCCCATCTCCTTGAATCCACGGCTGGACAAGCGACTCTTGATGTTGGCCGCAGCATCACTGTTGTCAGCCTTTTCATCAGCGGCAGGAGCGACCCAGGGCTGCTCTATCTGGAAGTCGTGCGGCACATTGACCGTGCGCCACTGACTGTCATCGAATGCCGTAGCCTCGGCCCCAGTCACATCGCCGGCATGAAACCGCCAGCCAAAATTCAGGTTCTCTACTGTACGGTTCTGTGCCCAGGCACTGACCGTCAGCATACATAAGCCAATAAAAACAAGTATTTTCTTCATATTGTTTAGTAGATTTGATTGTTTTGGGCTTCAAAGTTAGTGAATTATTGCCAAATATGCAAATTTTCATTCAGCTAATGTCGTTTTATTAGAAAATATTTCGTAATTTTGCAGCCACAAAGAGAAACATGGGCCGTGTCGGTTCGATCGGGATACTCATCAAATAACTCAAAAAACTCGGGCTGTCTTCTCTTGTCGATGGCGGGCCATTAACCAAGCTTCCTCCATAAAGCCGATGGATTACAAAGACAGAGAGCACCCACAACTTGTCACACAAGGAGTTTTCATCACATCACCGGCATGGTCCTTTTTTTATTCATTTTTCAATCATCATTTTTTCCATGTTCTCAGGTATCATAGAGGAATTTGCTACAGTCGTAGCTATCAAGAGAGACAGGGGTAACATAGACTTCACCCTGCAGTGTTCATTCACCAGTGAGTTGCGCATCGACCAGAGCGTGGCCCACAATGGCGTATGTCTCACAGTGGTCAGCATCGACGGCGACCGATACGTGGTGACAGCCATGAAGGAAACGCTGGACCGCACCAACCTGGGCCTGCTCAGAGAGGGCAACAAAGTAAACGTAGAACGCTCGATGCTGATGAACGGCCGACTGGACGGACACATCGTACAGGGACACGTTGACCAGACAGCAACATGCACGGCCATGGAGGATGCCGACGGAAGTACCTACTTCACCTTTGAATATCCTGAGAACCGCGAGATGGCACTGAAGGGTTACTTCACCGTTGACAAGGGATCGGTCACCGTCAATGGTGTCAGCCTCACGGTATGCCGCCCCACCTCAAACTCGTTCCAAGTGGCCATCATTCCCTACACGATGGAGCACACCAACTTCCAGGACATCCGTATTGGCACGGTGGTTAACATCGAGTTTGACATCCTGGGCAAGTACATCGCCCGTCTGCAGCAGCTCTGATCGGCAACGTATTTATTTACTGAATAAAAAATCATCCGGATGTGTCACCGAAGACCCCATCCGGATGATTTATTTTAGTCCCTTATCCTTATCTGAACAGGTAACGGTTGTCTACGATGTCAGACTTGTTCTTCAGATCCTGCAGATAGAGCTTACCGTAGTAAACCATCTGGCGCAGAGTTGCACGCAGACGCTTTGCTACATCGTTGGCCTTGAACTCCTCTGGTGTCTCTGTACGGTCGAGCACCTCGAAGACGTAAGCACCGGCATTACCCTTGATGACCTTCTTGGAGAAGCCCTTGACAGGTGTAGCTGCGACAGCACCGCTCAGGACACTCTCGGTGGCACCCATCATGCGCAGCGAAGCAGGCTCGCCAAACTTCACAGAAGGAATGGTGTCAATCTGGATAGCAGCATCCTTTGTCTTTGCTGCATCGACGCTCTTCACGCCGTTCAGTTTCTGGGCTATCAGTTCATACTTCTTGTCGACCAGCACCTGGTTGCGCAGCATATCCTTCACGCTCTCCAGCTCACGATAGCCGACGGGATGAATCTTTGTCAGACCTACCACTACCAGCATATCATTGTCACCGCAACGGTCGTAGGGCTGAGATACCTCACCCTCCTTGGCCTCGAATACCCACTGGATGGTCTTCGACGTACCGGGAATACCCTGGATGTTGTGGGTAGCAGTCGTGATATTCTTGAAGTCGCTCACCGTGTAGTTGTACTTGGCTGCATTCTTCTCCATAGCCTCGACAGACTGGTTCTCAGTAACAAACTGGCTGAACTTGTTGTAAGCCTCATTGTAAGTATCGTTAGAGAATGTGATCTCGCGGCTGACGATAGCATAGTCGTACATAGCGGTCTCAGCCTTGCGGTCGGTCACCTCAAGTACAATCTTGTTGTCAGGATTCTGAGGATTGTCGATGATGGCAACCTCGTTCTTACCCATGGCCACCACCTTATTATAATAATCGCGATAGCCTACGGGGATAGCCTGAGTGGCCTGGAAGTCGGCAGAGGTGATCCACTGCTTCTGAGCAGCCTGGCCCAGCATGTTCACTGCCACAGAGTCGAAGTCCTTACCACCCTTGATGACCTGCAGCAAGCTGTCAGCGACAGCGGCTGTAGTAGCAGGGATAGCACGAATCTGAACAGAGTCAACACGCACCGGACGACCCAGCATCTTCACAACGTTCATCGTTCCGTTCATCACGAAAGGATCAGAGACCTGACCTACCGACATAGAGTCGATGTGAGCCAGGAGGTCAGAAGACGTGCGGCTCAGGGCTGTACGGCTGGCAGGAATAGCGTTGTAGGCTACGGTCGACTGATACTTGCGAACAATCTCTTCGACAGACAGGCTGTCCTTCTTGAACTGCTCGGCAGCTTCGGTCAGCGAGGCCAGCAGCTTGGCAGAGTCAGCAGCAGAGGCTGTAATCTGATAAGCTACGAACTTCACGTCACGGTTCTCTTCCGTCAGCTTGAACGACTCCTTCTTCTCGTCGTACTTCTTCTGCAGGTCGGCATCCGACACCTTCACGTCGTTGTCGTTGACGGCTGCATAAGGATAAGCACCCAGCAGTATGCGTGTCTGTGTATTGTTGGCATCGAAAGCAGCCTTGGCCGATACGTTGTTCGACTGCATGCATGCTGCCAACAGAGACTCATACTTCGAGATGAGGAGCTGCTGACGCAGGTTCTTCTCGACGAACTTCCAATACTTGTCAAACACCTGAAGCTGCTCTTGAGCCTGAGGGTTAGAGGCCGACAGCTGGTTCAGCTGATCATAATAGGCCTTCACCGTCTGATAGTTAAAACGACGTGTCTGCTGATCAACGAAGTCGGGCAACAGGGGCATAGACATGAGCACGGGGCTCGTACCGTCCTCCAGCACCTTCTTCACTTCGTCGTCAGTCACCATGAGGCCAAGTTTCTCAGCCTCTTCACCGATAAGGATACCCTGAATGTAGTTTTCCCAGACGGCATCGCGCAGATTGTCGAGCTGTTCTTCGCTCATATTCTCTCCGCGTCCCATCATCTTCATGACTTCCTTATACTCTTCCACCATTTCGGTGTAGTCTTGGATGTTCAGTTTTTCACCCTTGACTTGACCAACCTGCTGGCGCTGCTGGTTGCTTGTTGTCTCACAAGACCTCCACATATCGCCAGCAATAAATCCAAACAGGGCCAGTGCTATGATACCTACAAGCCATGGCCCCCAGCTTCTGATTTTACCAATTGCTGCCATTTAATTTTTACTTTTTTAGTTATCTGTTTTTTTATAATTTTCAAATTCAGCCGACAAAGTTACTAAATTTGCGCGAAACTCTGACATTTTTTTAAGAAAAATTACTTCTTTCAGCGACTTTTAGTCGCACAAGCTCTATTTTTGTCGCTGTATTCTTGATAATCTTGAATTCTAAATGCCCTATTTGCACGACTTCGTTCAACTTGGGGAAACTCTGATATTCATGCAGAATCAGACCACCCACCGTCATATATTCGTCACTCTCGGGCAAGTCGAGGTCGAACATCTCGTTGACTTTTTCTATCTCGAGTCGTGCCGAGAGCAGATACTCACCATTGTCCAGTTTCTTAGCCACATAGTTGGTAGAGTCGTGCTCATCCTCTATCTCACCGAATATTTCCTCTACGATGTCCTCCAGCGAGATGAGTCCGCTGGTACCGCCAAACTCATCAACGACGACGCCCAGTGACTTTTTCTGTGCCAGCAGTATCTGCATCATCTTGCTGGCAGCCATAGTCTCTGGCACAAAGGTTATGGGTCGTATCAAGGGCTTCAGGGGTACGTTGTCCTTGCCTTTCAGCTTGAACATGTCGGACGAATGGATGTAGCCAACGATATGGTCGATATCGTCATGATAGACCACAATCTTGGAGTGTCCGCTCTCTATGAACATCTGCTTCAGTTCGTCGAGGTCGCAGGTCTCGTCGATGGCGTCAATCTCTGTTCGCGGCACCATGCAGTCGCGCACCTTCGTCTCCGAGAACTCCAGGGCGTTTTGGAATATGCGCACCTCCTCCTCTATCTCGTTCTCGTCGCGTGCATTGTCGATACTCGACTGCACCAGGTAGTCGAGGTCTACCTTCGTGAACTCTTTCTCAGTGTCATGGTTCTTCATCTTGATTCCCAGCAGTCGCATGATGAGTTTGGAGAGTATCGTAGCAAAGTACGAGATAGGCCACAGCACGATATAGCACACCCATGCAGGCAGTGCAAAGAATGTCAGCAGCGTGTTGGGATTAGACTTAAAGATAGTCTTCGGCAGGAACTCGCCGGTAAAGAGCACGACGAGCGTGGACAGCAGCGTGTCGGCTATCACCCTTGCCCCGTCACTGAGACCATGGAAAAGCGTCTCGTCGAAGATACGTGCAAACAATATACCGTAGATGACCAGCGCAATATTGTTGCCCACCAACATCGTGGAAATAAAGTTATTAGGATGACGGAAGAAAAGGGACAAGGCGCGTTGCGACAATCCGTTTTTCTCGCGCTCCATTTCGGCCAGCAAGCGATTGCTGGACACGAAAGCAATCTCCATACCCGAGAAGAAGGCGGAGAATATCATCGTTATGACTAAACCTATGATCAGTGTTGCCATTGTCTACTTGCTTTATTCGCCTAAGGAATCTGGCTCGGCCATTATGTCGTCAGCCAGGAATGAGCCTTTGGAATTGCTCACCATATAACGTGTCATCTGTTCATTACTCTCGAAATAGGTACCTTCTAAGGTGCGTTCAGGTGTGACCACACGTGAGAAGACAGTGGAATAGAACTGGTGTTTCTGGCCGTCCCAATACAGTTCCTCGCTGTTGTAGGTCAGTTCGCCGTTCGCCTTTCTCAGCGTGACGCGTCCCCGAAGCTTCCATAATTGCTTCTGGTCATAGTACCAGGCAGTATCGGCCTGGATGTAAGCCTGCACATGGAACTGCTCATCGAACTGTTCAAAGAAGATACCTTTCAGAAATTCCCACCTTGAAGGCTGGCGTGTCGTATTGACATCCCAGCGTTCAGTGATAATCCTATAACGAATGACGCCCGAGTCGGATATCAGCGTGTTCACCCCGTATGTCGTCATAACAGACGCCGAATCCTCAGGGTTCACTGGTGGAGCCGTATGCTCCCTTGCCTCACTACAGGCAAAGATCACCAAGATATTGGCCACAACCGTCAGGAAAGCCCCGCATCGGTGCCACCGGGAAAAGCACGCATCACTCATCACTTATCACTTTCCACTTCTTAATCAATCTTCCACTTAGCGAACCACTTCTCGTTGAACGTGATGCCGATATTGAGACGGAAAGTATTCTCTGTAATCAGACCCTTTGAAGAGGCGTGCACCCACTGACCGCTGATGTTGAGGACAGAGCGGTTGTTCCATCCATTCTGCAAGGGCAGGCCAATACCGGCGCTCACACTGAACTCCTTGGGACCATCGGCCCCATATATTTTATAATAAGGTGTAGCGAAGCCTGCACCAAAGCGGTAGTGTACCCTGTCGAAGTAACGACGGCTGTTGGCTGCGGGCAAATAGTCGAAACCGATGTTGGCTTTGTAGCTGTTCTTCAGCACGTCGTCACGCATATCGAAATGTCCGTTGGTTTCCACGGGGAATTTGATGCCCGCCCACTTCTGCATGACGAAGTCGGCCTCTACGTGCCATTTCTGATTGTGCGACCATGCCAGTCCCACACCATATCGCATGGGCAGTTGCAGTGCATTGGCAACAGAGAATGAGGTCGTGTCGCTCACACTGGTCAGGGGATCGGTGGTCATGATATCACAAGAGGGGTCGGTACCCAGTTTGTGACCTATACCGACGACAGCTCCCAGGAGCAGCTCGTCCTTCTTAGAAAGAGGCTGCTGCCACTGCAGGCCGAACTCCAAGTCATAGTTTCTGACTGAGGCACTGTATGTCTTCGTTATGCGCTTAACCTGTGACTCGCTGCCGACAGAAGCCACCGTGCGGTCGTAGGTTCCCCAAAGGTAGGAAGCATTGAAACCTACTGACAGGGGCTTGAAGATGCGCCATCCGGCACCCAGAAACAACTTATGGAAACCGCCAGACCCTGTGTAGCTGTCAGTCATCTTGAGTGACGAGCCTTCAACCGGTGAGGTCGTCGAATAGTCATAGCCGATGCTGGAGAACGGCAACACACCGACACTGACGCCGACATGCGGCAACAGCCGGAACATGCCTACTGCATAGGAAAAATCAGCATTGCTGACATTGCTTCTATTCTTGCCTTCCTTGAAAGTGGTAAACTGTCCTGACAGTGCTATATCGAACAGCATCGTCAGGGAATCGACTGCCGAGTATGATGCCGGGTTCAGCGTGTTGACGACATTGCCTTTACGCAATGCCAGGCCCACGCCGTTCATACCGCGGCTATATCCCTGCGACTGATCATCCAAGGCACCAAGTCCAAACTGGCTGTAAGGGGAGTTGACACCATTCTGTGAGAATGCAGCACCCACCATCATCATGGCAAAAATACTGCCTATAATTCTTTTTTTCATGCTTCATTATTTGTTCAGCGTGCAAAATTATTAAAAAAAATCGAACTAAATGCATTGAAAGTGAAAAATATAGCTTAATTTTGCATCGTGAAACAATTAAAAAACAATTTTAGGACTCTTTTCCTACTTTTTTTGAGCCTTTTTTGCTCTGTGTCGACAGTCAAGGCTCAACAGGAACCCAACTCGATGGACAGCGTCGAGATTGGTCTTATAACGTGTTCGCCTCACGAGGAGGTCTACAGCCTCTACGGACACTCGGCTATCCATTACCGTGACTACCGCAAAGGCATCGATGCCGTGTTCAACTGGGGCGTGTTCAACTACAAGACTCCCCATTTCGTATGGCGTTTCATCTTTGGGACGACGGACTATGAGCTGGAGGCAGTGCCTTTCCGACCCTTTTGCGAATACTATAAGGGCTGGGGCAGTCAGGTCACTGAGCAACTGCTCGACCTGACACCCGTCGAGAAGCAGCGCATCTGCAATGCCCTCGCCGAGAACCTGAAGCCCGAGAACCGCACCTACCGCTACAACTTCTTCTACGACAACTGCTCGACACGACCACGCAACATCATCGAGAACAATCTGGAAGGCGAGGTCGTCTATGAGAAACTGCCGGAGAGTCGCCAGCAGACATTCCGCCAGATGATACACGATCAAATGGGAGACCATCGCTGGTCAGCCTTCGGCAACGACCTGCTGCTGGGCTTCAAGGCCGACTTGGAGACGACACAAAGGGAGCAGCAGTTCCTGCCCAGCAACCTGCAACTGGACTTCATGAATGCCGTCGTGGTGCGCAACGGACAGCGCCAGCCACTGGTAAAAGATGATCCCATCGTGCACGTTGCCTTGGGTGAGCAGCCCTTTGAGCCGGGCTTTCCCCTCTCGCCTTTCACCTGCGCCATCATCTTCCTGGCCATCAACATACTGCTGTTCCTTCTGGAAGAATACAAGAAAAAGACATTCCGCTGGATAGACGTCACACTGATGCTGGCCACAGGCCTCACAGGATGCATCCTGCTGCTGATGCTCTTCTCGCAGCATCCTGCTACGAGCACTAACCTGCAGATACTCATACTCAACCCCCTGTCACTTTTCTTCATACCGTCCGTGATACGTCAACGCAAGACGCGCTGGTTCACGCTCAGCCTCTATTTCATCATTGCCTTCTTCCTGGGCGACCTGCTGCAGGATTATGCAGAGGGTATGGAGTGTGTGGCACTATGTTTGCTGCTAAGATACTGGAGACATCGTCATGACAAATAGATATATCTACATCACCCTACTGGCTATTTTCGGCTTCAGCAACGAGGGAAAAGCCCAGGACGCACAGATGAACAGTGCGCCCCGACTGGTACTGAGCATTGCCATCGACCAGCTGCGCAGTGACTATCTGGAAGCCTTTGCGCCTGCCTATTCGGCCAAGGGCCTCAAGCGCCTGCTCCATGAGGGGCGCGTCTATTCACACGCCACCTACCCTTTCGCTCCCATCGACAGAGCCTCGGCCATTGCCTCCATCGCTACAGGCGTTACACCTTATTATAATAATATAATAGGCCAGCAATGGCTCAACCGTCAGACGCTGCGTCCTACAGGATGCGTAGACGACAAGGACTATCCGGGCATAGAGACCAGTGATGCCTCGTCGGCTGCAGGCCTCTCTACGTCGACACTCGGCGACGAGCTGAAGGTGGCCACAGGCGGCAAGTCCATTGTCTACGCCATCGCTCCCTTCCGCGATGCTGCCGTCTTGTCGGCAGGTCATGCCGCCGACGGAGCCTTGTGGATAGACGACGCCAGCGGCCGCTGGTGCTCCTCGAAGTATTTCTTCCAGTCGTTCCCCTCGTGGGTCAGCGGCTACAACAGCCTCTATTCGCCTGCCTCCAAGGTTGACGGTCTGCAATGGGAGCCGTTCAACGAGTTTGTAGGCTCGTTCAACTACTTCATGCACACCGGCGAGGAGAAGCCCTTCAAGCACAGCTTCACTGGTTTCCAGCGCTTTCAGCAATACAAGACGAGCGGTCTGGTGAACGCCGACATCACCGACCTGGCCATCAAGTGCATGGCCAGCACGGGCATGGGTACTGACAAAGTGACAGACCTGCTCAGCCTGACCTACTATGCAGGCAACTACGACCACCATGCCGCTTCCGACTCCCAGCTGGAGATACAGGATACCTACATCCGCCTGGACAACGAGATAGGCAAGCTGATGACCTACGTTGACGAGCACTACGGCCTGGACAACGTACTGCTGATTGTCACCAGCACAGGTTACAGCGATATGGAACCTACCGACTATCAGAAGTACCGCATCCCCTCGGGTACCATCCAGATGGGCCGCACCACCAATATCCTCAACATGTACCTCAGTGCCATCTGGGGACAGGGCATCTACGTGGAGTCGTTCTTCAAGAACCAGATATTCCTGAACCATAAGATTCTGGAGAACAAGAAGATAAGCATCACTGATGCCACCAACCGTTCGCAAGAGATTCTGGTGATGATGTCGGGCATCAGGAATGTCTATACCTCGCTGCAACTGATGACCAACCAGAACCTGCAGATAGAGAAAATACGCAACGGCTTCAACCCCGAGCGTTGCGGCGACCTGCTGCTCGATGTGGCTCCCGGCTGGCAGATAGTGAATGAAGACACCAACGAGCATGAGCTCTCGATGGCATCGTTCATACAGTTCCCCATCATTTTCTTTGGTGCCCATGTGGATGCCGAACGTATCACCCTGCCGGTGACGACCGACCGCATAGCACCCACCATAGCCCGCTGCATCCGCATCCGGGCACCCAATGCATGCTCTTCCGAACCATTATTTTAATGATTTATGCCGTTTTATGCGAAAAAATCATTAACTTTGCACCCAAATTTCATTCATACACAGGAAAATAAACAAAAAGAACATACAACAAAATGAATTTAAGCAAGATTTTAAAGTCTCTCTTCGGCGACAAGTCTTCACGCGACATGAAGCTCATCCAGCCGTTTGTAGAGGAAGTGAAGAAAGTGTCACCCAGTGTAGAGGCACTCGATAACGATGCTCTCCGTGCCCGTACTCAGGAAATCAGGAAGCAGGTGCAGGCCGCTGCCACAGAGCAGAAGGAAGAGATAGAGAAGCTGAAAGCCACCATCGAGCAGACACCTATCGACGAGCGTGCTGAAATATTTGCCCAGATAGACAAGCTGGAGAAAGAAGCCCTCGAGGTGTATGAGAAGGCTCTCAACGAGGTGATGCCCGCGGTATTTGCCATCGTCAAGGAGACAGCCCGCCGATTCGCAGAAAACGAGGATACCGTGGTGACAGCCAATGACTTCGACCGTGAGCTGGCTGGCGACCCCCGCAAGGACTTCATCACCATTGATGGCGACAAGGCCTACTACCACAACCACTGGACAGCCGGTGGCAACGACCTGAAATGGGAGATGGTACACTACGACGTACAGCTCTTTGGCGGCGTCGTCCTCCATCAGGGTAAGATTGCCGAGATGGCTACCGGTGAGGGTAAGACGCTGGTGGCTACCCTGCCCGTCTTCCTCAATGCCCTGACCGGCAATGGTGTCCACGTGGTCACCGTCAACGACTATCTGGCCAAGCGTGACTCGGAGTGGATGGGACCGCTCTACATGTTCCATGGCCTCAGCGTCGACTGTATCGACAAGCATCAGCCTAACTCGCCCGAACGCCGCAACGCCTACAGGGCCGACATCACGTTTGGTACCAACAACGAGTTTGGCTTCGACTATCTGCGCGACAACATGGCCATCTCGCCTGCCGACCTGGTACAGCGCGCCCACAACTATGCCATCGTCGACGAGGTGGACTCCGTGCTCATCGACGATGCCCGTACACCGCTTATCATCAGTGGTCCTGTGCCCAAGGGCGAAGTCCAGATGTTCGAGGAGTACCAGCCTCTGGTGGAGAAGCTCGTCGGCGTACAGCGCCAGCTGGCCACCCAGTATCTGGCCGATGCCAAGCAGAAGATCACCGAGGGCATGAACACCGACAACAAGGAACTGACCGAGGAGGGCTTCCTCTCGCTCTACCGTTCGCACAAGTCGCTGCCTAAGAACAAGCCGCTCATCAAGTACCTCTCTGAGGAAGGCATCAAGTCGGGCATGCTGAAGACCGAGGAGAAATACATGGAGAACAACAACCGCCGCATGCCCGAGGCTGTGGAGCCCCTGTACTTCGTCGTCGACGAGAAGCTCAATTCGTGCGACCTGACGGATAAGGGTACGGCCTGGCTGGCCAAGCAGGTGAACGACGACCAGCTGTTCGTGCTGCCCGACATTGCCTCGCAGTTGTCGGCCCTCGAGGGCGAGGAAGGTCTCACCGACGAGGAGCGCGTGGCCAAGAAGGACGAGCTGATGAGTCACTATGCCGTGCAGAGCGAGCGTGTGCACACCCTGCAGCAGCTGCTGAAAGCATATACGATGTTCAACAAGGACGACGAGTACGTGGTCATCGACGGCGAAGTGAAGATTGTCGATGAGCAGACAGGTCGTATCATGGAGGGACGCCGCTGGAGCGACGGACTGCACCAGGCCGTCGAGGCCAAGGAGCACGTGAAGGTGGAAGCTGCCACGCAGACCTTTGCCACCATCACCCTGCAGAACTACTTCCGCATGTACCACAAGCTGGCAGGTATGACCGGTACGGCCTCTACCGAGGCTGGCGAGTTCTGGGACATCTACAAGCTCGATGTCGTGGAGATACCTACCAACAAGCCCGTCATCCGCAACGATATGGAAGACCGCGTGTACAAGACGGCCCGCGAGAAGTACCGTGCCGTCATCGAGGAGGTAGTCAAGATGCGCAAGGCCGGTCGTCCTACACTGATAGGTACGACGTCCGTCGAGATATCCGAGCTGCTGTCGCGTATGCTCGACATGTATGTTGACCCCGAGACAGGCAAGCGCGAAGGCATACCCCACCAGGTGCTGAATGCCAAGCTGCACCAGAAGGAGGCCGACATCGTGGCACTGGCCGGTCAGTCTACCAACGGGCTGGGTGCCGTGACCATCGCCACCAACATGGCCGGTCGTGGTACCGATATCAAGCTGTCGCCCGAGGTGAAGGCCGCCGGCGGTCTGGCCATCATCGGCACCGAGCGCCATGAGAGTCGTCGCGTTGACCGCCAGCTGCGCGGACGTGCCGGTCGTCAGGGAGACCCGGGGTCGTCGGTATTCTTCGTCAGCCTCGAGGACAAGCTGATGCGACTCTTCGGCAGTGAGCGTATCGCCTCCGTCATGGACCGCCTCGGCTTCAAGGAGGGCGACCTGATAGAGAGTTCGATGATCACCAAACAGATAGAGCGTGCACAGAAGAAGGTCGAGGAGAACCACTTCGGCGTACGTAAGCGTCTGCTGGAGTACGACGACGTGATGAACAAGCAGCGTACCGTCGTCTATGAGAAGCGTCGCCACGCTCTGATGGGCGAGCGTATCGGCATGGACATCAGCAACACGCTGTGGGACCGCATCGTGAGCATCATCGAGAACAACGACTACCAGGGCTGCAAGGAGGAGTTCATCCGCCTGTTTGCCATGGAGGCACCCTTCACCGAACAGGAGCTGGCCAACGACAACCACGACGACCTGGCCGAGAAGGCATTCCAGCAGGCCCTGCAGAACTTCAACCGCCGCACGGAGCACATCTGCGAGGTGGCATGGCCCGTCATCGAGCGCGTCTTCGAGCATGAGGGCGACCGCTATGAGCGCATCCTGGTGCCCATCACCGACGGCCGCAAGGTATATAATATAGGATGTAACCTGAAGGAAGCCTACGACACGCACTGCAAGTCGGTGGTCAAGGAGTTCGAGAAGCAGATACTGCTCCACATCATCGACGACGCATGGAAGGAGAACCTGCGCGAGCTCGACGAGCTGAAGCACTCTGTACAGAATGCCAGCTACGAACAGAAAGACCCGCTGCTCATCTTCAAGCTGGAGAGTGCCAAGGTGTGGGACCGCATGATCAACGACATGAACAACCGCACGGTGAGCATCCTCACACGTGCCGCCATACCCGACATGCAGAACCAGGTTCGCGAGGCTGCCCCCGAGGAGCACACCAACCGCCAGCAGTACACTGAGAACAAGCAGAGTACCGAGGAGGAGCGCATGGTGGACCAGAACCAGCAGGCAGCCGCCCAGCACGACACCCGTGCCCAGCAGCCGCGCACCCCTGTCATCAAGGATAAGCTGCCCGGCCGCAACGACCCCTGTCCCTGCGGCAGCGGCAAGAAGTTCAAGAACTGCCACGGACGTGGGTTGGTGTAAGAAATAAATTCAGAAATTATGATTACCATCACCAACCTCAAGAAGCAATTCGGCGAAACTACGGCCTGCGACATCCCGTCGTTCACCATCAACGACGGCGATGTGCTGGGCCTGGTGGGCAACAACGGAGCTGGCAAGACCACCATGTTCCGCATGATGCTCGACCTGCTGAAACCCGACGAAGGTACGGTCATGATAGACCATATCAACCCGGCTACCTCCGAGGACTGGAAAGCATTCGTGGGAGCCTACATCGACGAGGGCTTCCTCATTGACTACCTCACACCCGAAGAGTATTTCTCATTTCTGGGCAAGATAGCCGGCATACCGCAGAAGGACATCGAGGAGCGACTGCAGCCCTTCGAGCACTTCGCAGGCGGCGAGATCTTCGGCCAGAACAAGCTCATACGCAACCTCTCTGCAGGCAACAAGCAGAAGGTAGGCATCATGTCGGCCCTCATCAGGTACCCCAGCATCGTGGTACTCGACGAACCGTTCAACTTCCTCGACCCCACCAGCCAGAGTGCACTGAAGAAGATACTCACCAGCTATGCCGCCGACCACCATGCCACCATCTTGCTCAGCAGCCACAACCTGCAGCACACCGTCGACATCTCCACACGCATCACCCTGCTGGAGAAAGGTAGCATCATACGCGACTTCGATAATAATAATATGAACGCGCGAGAGGAACTGACGGCCTATTTTGAGCAGCAGATATAGCGGAAAAGCACTTTTTTTCCAAAAAAATCACAAAAGATTTCCATATCTCGCTGAAAAACAGTATCTTTGCAGTCCGAAATGTGAAAATAACAAATAAATAATACAAATAAACGATTATGACCAAAGCACAAATTGTCAATATCATCGCCCAACAGACCGGTATTGGAAAGAAAGAAGTGGCCACTACGATAGAGGCTTTCATGGAGGAAATACGTAAGAGCCTTGCAGACAACAAAGAGAACGTCTATCTTCGTGGATTCGGCAGCTTCATCGTCAAGCACCGCGCCAAGAAGACGGCACGCAATATTTCTAAGAACACTACACTCGTCATCGATGCCCACGACCTGCCAGCCTTCAAGCCCGCCAAGAGCTTCATTGGGCGTATGGCCGGCGAAATAGTGGAAGATGAAGATTAAAGAACATAACATTTCAACATTAAAATTATTAAAATTATGCCAAACGGAAAGAAGAAGAAGGGCCACAAGATGGCTACTCACAAGCGCAAGAAGAGACTGCGCAAGAATCGTCATAAGAGCAAGTAAGCTTCTCATGAACGACAACAAAAAATGAAAGGAGTGTACCGGAGCATCATCACGCATGCTTGGTACACCCTTTTTGGAAATTAAACCTAACCAAGATTTTTTCAGAGACAATGACAAGCGAAGTTATCATTGATGTACAACCCAAGGAAATATCCATAGCGCTGCTCGAAGACAAAAACCTGGTGGAATACCAGAACGAGACACGCGAGGTGTCGTTTGCCGTGGGCAACATCTACATCGGCAAGGTGCGCAAGCTCATGCCCGGACTCAACGCTTGCTTCGTCGACGTAGGAAGCGAGAAGGACGCCTTCCTCCACTATCTTGACTTAGGACTGCAATTTAGCTCTTACGAGAAATACCTCAAGCAGGTAGCAAGTGATCGCAAAAAACTCTACCCTATCCAGAAAGCGACACACCAGCCCGATCTGCCCAAAGATGGTAGCATCCAGAACGTACTTAAAGTAGGACAGGAAGTGATGGTACAGGTTGTCAAGGAACCTATCAACACTAAAGGTCCACGACTGACATGCGAACTCAGCTTTGCCGGCCGCTACATGGTACTCATACCCTTCGGCGACAAAGTGTCTGTTTCCAGCAAAATCAAACGAGGTGAGGAGCGCAGCCGACTGAAACAGCTCGTACAAAGCATGAAGCCGAAAAACTTCGGCGTCATCGTACGTACCGTGGCTGAAGGCAAGCGGGCCGCTGAACTTGATGCCGAACTCAAAGCCCTGCTCAAGAAATGGGAAGACGCCATCGGCAAAGTGCAGAAGACCACGCAGCGCCCACAAATGGTATTCGAAGAGCAGTCACGCGCCGTAGCATTGTTGCGCGACCTCTTCAACCCCACCTACGACGGAATCTACGTCAACGATGCCGACATCTACAGCCAGATACACGGTTACGTGTCAATGATAGCACCCGACAAAGCCGACATCGTCAAGCAGTACAAGGGATCGGTGCCCATCTTTGACAACTTCAACGTCACCAAGCAACTCAAGTCTGGATTTGGACGTACCGTCAACTACAAACGCGGAGCATACCTCATTATTGAGCACACAGAGGCTATGCACGTCGTCGACGTCAACAGCGGTACACGCATCAAGAAAGAAAACGGCCAGGAAGCCAACGCACTCGAGACCAACCTCGGAGCTGCCGACGAGCTGGCACGCCAACTGCGACTACGCGATATGGGAGGTATCATCGTGGTAGACTTCATCGACATGAACCTGGCCGAAGACCGACAGCTGCTCTATGAGCGCATGTGCGAGAACATGAAGAAAGACCGTGCACGCCACAACATCCTGCCGCTGTCCAAGTTCGGACTCATGCAGATCACCCGTCAGCGCGTACGACCCGCCATGGACGTAGCCGTCGAGGAGAGCTGCCCCACCTGTCACGGCACGGGCAAGATCAAGGCCAGCATCCTGTTTACCGACCAGTTAGAGAGCAAAATTGACCGTCTTGTCAACAAGATAGGCATCCGTCGTTTCACACTCCATGTCCACCCCTACGTAGCGGCCTACATCAATCAGGGCGTCCTGTCCCTGAAGCGTCGCTGGCAGATGAAGTACGGCTTCGGCGTACGAGTCATCGCCAGCCAGAAGATGGCCTTCCTACAGTACGAGTTCTACGACTCCAAGCACGAATTCATCGACATGCAGGAAGAAAACGAAGTAAGCAAGTAAGTTCAGGTGCAAAATTGATAAAAATGAACAATTGAACAAATGAACAATCGCGCGCTTCCGCAATAAACACTGGGGAAACGCGCGTTTTCTGTAAAAGTGATCGATGCGAAAAGGATAATTTTTACATTATTACATTTTTACATTATTACATTTACACAAGTTCCCACGCCTCCTCGAACTCCTCGTCATCTATGCGGTACTGGCACTCCATGACCGCCATGGCCTTGACCATCGCGCGGATGATGTCCTTGTCGTCACGGCTGATGACTGTCCAGCGGTCGACGTTGGGGAAGACGGCTTTCACGTGGTCGCCTACAAACTTGCGGTAGGTGTACTGCGTCTGGTCAGGACACCAGCGCGAGATGATCCTGTCGATGGTGTTGTAGCCCGAACGGATGTAATTGCGGA
>JAFUSV010000126.1 GCA_017467565.1 Prevotella sp. | reverse complement strand
CGTGACTTCCCACTTTGCATGTACTCAATGCAAATACTGCGTTTCAAACCGCGACTGAATTTTGTTCTACTCATAATACTTTAAACTTTAAAATTTAACATTTAAGGCCTTATATGAGTCAACCTATTTCAGTACAAGACAACGCTCACACAACATCAAGCATATTCAGTGACAGCAAATACGCCATTCACTCCGAGCGAATGGCGTATTTGCTATATTTATTCCATTTTGTAGCAACCTAACCCTTTGGCCGTGCTGAGCGAATCGAGGTGGAAGTCATAGGTGAGGTTGTCCTCGTCTATGAGGCGGAAGTGCTGCTTGCCTTGGATAGAGTCCTCGGGCGTCTCCCAGATGATGTCACGGAAACTGATGGTGTCGTCCTCCACCTTCGGCGTGCGCAGCAGGTTGTTCTGGAAGGCATAGCTGAACAGGGTGACACTGTCGCCCTCCAGCCGCTCGCCCATGACGACATCCTTGTCATAGCCCGTCACGATAGAGTTGGTCATACGGAAACCATGCAGCCCGCAGGGATAGTCGCCGTGCGAATTGGTAAAGCGCAGGGCTGCACCGCGTCCTCCTGCAAAGGGATAGAACTGGCCGATGGTGCAGTCGTCGACGTAGGCCTGTCCGCCATAGATGGCCAGACAGTCGTCCTGTGCATTGGTGAGCTGGCAATGGTTGAGACGGACGAAGGCATTGCAGGCCTCGATGCCGGCTCCCTTGCTGTTGTGTATGATGCTATACTCCATGGTGAGGCGGGGTGTGTCGGGTGTGAAGGCGGCCGAGTCGCAACGGATGCCCGTCTCGGCATTGCGTATCTCGGAGCGAACCAAGTGGTTGCCCGTGGACGAGGGATGGAGGCGGATGCCGCGCCACTGTCCGCTGACGCGGTCGTACGGCAGGTAGTCGAACATGTGGTCGAGGCGGTCGCCACGGAACACGGCGCTGTCGGTCTTCAGCGTGCCATAGACATCGATGCCCGCCTGGTCGTGAAAATAGAGCGTGGCATGGCTGACTGTGAGCGTGGCCGCACTGTCTACACGCAGTCCGCCATAGACGATGATGGGCTTGCTGCCCGTGATGACAGAGTCGCTGCTGACGATGACGTCGCGCATGACGACAGCATCCCAAGCCCATCCGCGCAGGTGGATGACCTGCTCAACCCCACTCTCGAGGGTGAACACCAGCTCGTCCTCTATCATCTGCGGCTCGTCCTGCATATTCTCCGGTGCCGTCAGCTCCACGAAGACACGGATGCTGTCGCCCTTGCGCACCTCGAGGTCATTGATGACCGAACCGAGCGTATTGTCGAGGTAAGAGCCATCGACATTGACGCGGAAGCCCGTCTGGTTGCCATGACGCAGGCGAACGGTGTTGAGGCGCAGGCCGTCATTGGAGCGGTTGTACACCCAGAGGTCATAGGTACGTGAGGGAACGGTGGAGAATATGGTGTCCATCTTCACGGAGTCGGTAGCGAACGTGAGTCGTGCCGACTGCGACGTAGTGAACGAGTCGTTGTCAGAGCAGGCTGCGATGGCAGCCGCGAGTATCAGAAAAAAGAAAATCCGTTTTACCATAACTAATGATAAAACGGATGATTCGCTGATTTATTGTATTTTTACTTGCCGAAATAGCGCTTCAGCAGACCGGCGAAGCCAGCACCGTGACGGGCCTCGTCCTTGGCAGCCTCGTGCACCATGTCGTGGATGGCGTCGAAGCCCATGGCCTTGGCACGCTTGGCCAGCTCGAACTTGTCGGCGCAGGCACCCTCCTCGGCAGCAGCACGCTTCTCCAGGTTGGTCTTCGTGTCGAACACCACCTCGCCCAGCAGCTCGGCAAACTGTGCGGCATGCTTAGCCTCCTCCAAGGCGTAGCGGTTGAAAGCCTCGGCTATCTCGGGATAGCCCTCGCGGTCGGCCTGACGAGCCATGGCGATATACATGCCAACCTCGCCACACTCGCCATTGTAGTTGTGGCGCAGCTCTTCGATCATATCCTCGGGCACACCTTCTATCTTGCCGTCGCCCAGACGATGGACGGTAGCGTAGGTGACGTCGCCCGTCTCCTTCATCTCAGTGAACTTACTGGCGGGAGCCTTACATACGGGGCACTTCTCGGGAGCTGCATCGCCTTCGTAGATATATCCACAAACGGCGCAAATGAATTTCTTCTTCATACTTGTATCACTAATATTAGGTAATTAAATGTTTCGTTTGCAAAGTTAGTAAAAAAAAGAATACCTACAAAGGATTAGTCACTTATTTTGTCAAATTTAGAATATTTCCAGTTATCACTGCATGCGGCTGAGCCCCTCCCAACGTACGTTCCACGTGCCGTCGGCGGGAAATCCCGGGTTGCAGGGTTGTTGACAGCCTTCCCATCCGGCACACATCATGGCGACAGCCGTGAGCAGCGCGCCGTTGCCAGGCAGGTAGAGGCGCAGGCGCTGGTCCTGATAGTTGTGTCCGTTGGGCAGGTAGGTATTCTTCTGTGTCGGCATGAGCAGGGCATCGACGGCAGCACGTCCGTCACCCATGCGGGCGGCAGCCATAGCCATCATGCCGTAGTCCCAGCCCCACGTGGTGTCCCACCGCCAGTGGCTGACCACCCAGTCATAGGTAGGTCGCAGCGACATGTCGGGCACTTGGGGCAGCAGCCCGAAGGCACCCAGCACGGCGGGATGGTCGCTGCGGGCCTTGAGGGCATATTCGGGGCGGTCGTCTGTGAGTCGGCCTGCGGTATAGACGGAGTCCTGACGTGGCAGGGATGCCAGGCGGTGCATGATGTCGCCCCACGACTTCTCGCGCGGTAGCTGCTGACGCTCGCGCCACCGCTGTGCCACACTGAGGCCATAGCGCCAGTAGGCCAGTTCGAAGGGATGGTCGTAGGAGAACGAGCGCGACATGGACTCCTGCATGGCGGTGACACCGCGCAGGTGGCAGATGCCGTGTTCACTGGTGACATAGTCGGCCATGAAGCGTGCCGTCTCCTCTACCAATGGTGCATAGCGCCTGAGGGTCTCTGCCGTAGGGTCAGCCCTGTACAGTTCCTCTGCCATATATATATAATGTGGTTGCTGCCAGATGAGGAACGAGCCTACGTTGGACGGGGCCTCGCCTGCCCAGGGATCGGTCATCTTCATCCAGCGCAGGCCCTGGAAACCCTGCCGCCCTGCAATGTCGCGGGCTATGGGAGCAGCAGTATGGTCGTACCAGGCGAGCATCCGACGTACGGTCTCACTGCGCCCCCAGAGGGCGAAGTCGACGAGGTGCCACCATGCCATCTCCAAGTGCGGACGTCCGAACCATGAGTTGTAGGTCAGTCCCGTCTCCTGGGGAGGCATGTTGCCGTCGCAGTTGATGCGCGTCAGATACTGTGACAGCACCACACGTCGCTCCAGCTCGTGAGCCCTTGGGTCGGTACACTGCGAGAAGTCTGCAATAGCACCCTGCTGCCACCAGCGGTTCCAGGCCTTCATGACCGCACGCTGGTGTTCAGAGAAGGTCTTGTCGGTCGTAGCCAGGACTGCGTCGGGATTGTCGAGTGCAGGCAGGTATTCGGCAGTGAACGAGAGGGTGGTTGCCGGCGATGCCAGCAGGAAGCGGTGAGGCCCGTCGGGTGTGAGTGTGGCCTCATCGTGCCATCGCAGCACGAGGTAGTAGCGGGTGCCGTCGAGGGTACGCTCGATGACAGCACCATGGGCATGGCTGCTGACGATGCTACTCTGGTGGCTCTGAGGCTGCTGCCAGTCGTTGGCATCGTCGGAATGGCGCCCCGTAGGATAGGAGAAACGGATGACGACAGGCATGCCCTCAGACAGCAGCTGCGAGGAGATGCGACAGACGAGTGCATCACGGTCCTGCAGGCAGGCTGTAGTCACCTGTACGGGCGTACCTTTGACCCGATAGGACGACTCGATGATGCCGTCCCATAGCTTCTGTTCCTGACGGATGTCGGTGATGTCGGCCAGCGACACGCCGAGGCCTATAGTGCCGAGATTGAGGCGGTGGGGATTCTCGCGGTAGTAGCGGGTGGCCTGTTGCTGCCGTCCTCCCTGCTTATACTCCACGGCATAGCGTTCCTCGTGTCCATGTCCCAGAGAGAGCACAGCCAGGGTCTCGTCGTGGCGCAGCGAGTCGGGGTTGGGAAAGCTGTGCCAGCCCCAGTCGGACATAGCCGAGAGGGGTATGCCGCCCTGGTAGTGCTCGGGGAAAGACTGCAGGCCTGTCACGTCGACGGTCACGGCAAAATGGCCGTTGCCTATTGAGAGCGACGACAGCGTGTCGGCAGTCGTGAGCAGCGGATGATGGCGTGTGACCACGGCCTTGCGGTCTATAGGCTGACTGACGGCGGTCACGTCGTAGCCTAACTGTTCAGCCTCGTGCGAAGCCCAGATGAAGGGGCCTATGCCCTTGGCATCATTGTCGCGTACAGGTTCGGAAATATAGTACGCGAAGGAGCCATCGCGCCGCCGGTTCTCCTTCACCTGTGGGGCGGCAGCCAGCACCTGCTCACTGATGCCTGGCCCCAGGCCAGCCACTGAGCAACAGCCTGTGAGCGTGATGGTGGAGTCGGATTCGACACGGATGAAGCGGTTGACCACAGAGCGGTAGGCACGTAGGCCGGCATCCCTGTAGGACGCCCCCACATACCCTTTGCGATATGCTTTGAGCAAAGCATAAGCAAACATGCTTGAGCAGGTAGATTCCAGATAGTTACCATCGCGTTGCGGAGCATCCATCACCTGGTACCACAACCCCGTCTTACTGTCTTGCCAGCGCAGGATGCCGTCGAAGTCACGCCGCAGCAGGCCGATGACTTCCTGTCGCCGTCCATAGTCGGCAGGCAGCACGTCGAGCAGCTCCACCAGTGCCATGGTGTACCATCCCTGAGCCCTGCCCCAGCAATGCTTTGAGAGCCCCGTGATGCTGTCGGCCCAGAACATCTGTCCCGTGGCATCCCAGGCATGACGGTTGAGTTCTGTCTTAGGATCGAGTGTGCGCTGGTAGGTGACTGCCATCTGGTTGACGGCATCGTCGTAGATAGCCGTGGCCTGGCGCGGCTCAAGGAGCATCGGGGCTGTCAGTGCACGGAAGGGCAAGCCCATGAAGATGCCGTCGAGCCACACCTGATGGGCATAGATGGCCTTGTGCCAAAACACGTGGTCCTGGGTGGTACGTGGCTGGCAGTCCAGTTGCAGTGCGAGGGTCTTCACGGCCTGCAACAGGCGTGGCTGCGGCTGCTGCTGGTACATACGTGCCACGAAATGTCCCGTGCGCACCTGGTCGAGGTTGTAGTCCTCCAAGCGATAGGAACGTATGTCGCCCTGTGGCCCTATAATCGTGTCGGTGTACATGGTGCAGTAGTCCATGATGTCCTGTCCGCCATAGCGCAGGTAGGTGTCGAGCATCGCCTCCAGCTCGATGCCCATGACGTAGCTCCACTTGGGTTTACGGGAGAAGTCGAGTAGGTAGCTGCGAGGCTGGCGGCGCATCTCCGAGCGCGTCATCCACTCGCTGTAGTGGCTGTAGGGCGACTGGTTGAGCACCATACTGCCGTTGACATAGAACTGCCGGTAACATATATCCCGTGTCAGTCCTCGGATGCTGTTGCCCTGCTCTACCCCGTTGAAGCGGCAGTTGGTGATTGCAATGTCAGAAACATTGCACACGGTGTCGAGGGCTATGACCTGCACGCCGTACTGGGAGCGCTGACAGTTGACGCTGTCGAGCGAGACACGGCGCACGGTAGGCAAGTAGCCTCGGCAACAGAGTTCGCCAGGTTCGTAGTCGAGGTTGATCTTGAGCACGCTCTCCTTGCAGACGCCCACCTCGACACGCTTGACGTGGATATCCTCTATCAGACCGCCCCGACAGGTATTGGTCTTGATGCGCACCACGCGCTCCAGCTGAGGCGAGTCCATCACACAGTCGTGGGCAAAGACGCGACGGCAGCCGCCGCTGATCTCGCTGCCTATGACGACGCCGCCATGTCCGTTCTTCATCTGGCAGTGGCGTATGATGATGTTCTCGCTGGGGCGTTGCCAGAGGCGTCCGTCGTTGTTGCGTCCGCTCTTGATGGCGATACAGTCATCGCCAGTGTTGAAGTAGCAGTTCTCTATCAGCACACGGTTGCACGACTCAGGGTCGCAACCGTCACCGTTAGGCCCGTCATTATTAATATGTACGCCACGCACGGTGACATCGGTAGAGAGCAGGGGGTGGATGACCCAGAAGGGTGAGCGCAACAGCGTGACATCCTCTATGAGAATACCGTCGCACTGGTTGAGACCTATCAACTGCGGACGCAGGCCGTCGGCCTTCGTAAAGCGACGCTCGTCCATGGGTACGCCGTCCTCTGCCGCCTGCAGCAGTCGCGGCCGTCCGGCTGTCTTCTGCGTAGTCATGCCTTCGCGCCAACCATACTTCGCTGCGCCACACCAGGGCCACCACGTCTGGCGCGTGCCGCCGCCGTCGATGGTGCCGCGTCCGGTGATGCCTACATCGGTGGCCTTGTAGGCATAGATGCAGGGCGATAGGTTCCAGCAGTCGAGTCCTTCCCAGCGGGTAGGCACGATGGGATAGAGATCAGGCTCGAAGGCAAACTCCAGCGTAGCCTCCTCCTCTACCACCAAGCATACGTGGCTTTTCAGCTGGATGGCTCCCGTGAGGAAATGTTGGCCTGCGGGCACGACGACCCGTCCCCCACCCTTGCGTTCACAGCGGTCTATCGCTTGCTGTATAGCCTTCTGATTATCAGCAGCTGAGGCCGACTGACGTGCACCAAAGGTACAGATGTCCAGTGTGCGGTCGGGGAACTGTGGCTGACGGATGCTGCATTCTATCTCGCGGTATGCCTGCTCGTCCCATCCGTCAGCCCTTGCCGTCTGTAGCGACAGCAGGGTCAGGAGCACACCTATCCAGTATGGTCTCATCATCATTTCAGTACGAAGTAATCTACGCAGTCCTGATAGGCAGCACAGTCAGCGGGAGTATTGACGGACACCTGCTTGATGAAGAGAATGCCGGGACGGATGTCGGGGTCGAGGGTGCGACGCAGGTTGCGTATCACGGTGGGACTTTCGTGACCTATGAGCTGGACGGCATCCAACTGGTAGTTGACCACACGGGTGATGATGTTCTGGGGCATCTCGTCACGGAAGATGCCGATGCGCATGGTGGGTGCATCGGCAGTGGCCGTGTCTGACTGGGCACGGTCGGGTATGATACCGGCATGGGTGGACTCCATCGTCACAGGACTGTCGGAGTCGGGCGTAAAGTCGAGTTTTTTGATAATCATCGTGATATTGTTTTAGTTTATGAGCTGCAAATGTACGAAAAAAATTACCGAAAAGCAACTTTTATCTCCAATTATTTTCAAAAACGGGATATTATTCGTATCTTTGCACCTTGATAACAAGCTAAAACTAATAAATACAACTATACTAAAATGAAAAAATTACTATCCTTGCTTGCAGTCGCAGTACTGCTATGCGGCTGGCCGCAACACGGCTGGGCCCTCAACAAAAAAACGACGGTACAACAGGTGACTGCCACGGTCACCCTGAGCGACAACACTGACTACATCGTCACCTCAGCCACACCATTTGCTGGCAACGGTATCGTCAACATCACCAATACCGACCATGCGGTGCTGATACTCAGCGAGGTGAAGCCTTCGGCTGCCATCCAGCTGCTGTCGGCTCATGTGCAGATAGCCGGTGCCAAGGCTGCGAACAATACCAACTGCCAGGTGAAACTCTACAACCGCGGCTGCATCATTCTGCCCTACGGCAACAGCACAAAGCCTCTGACCGTCTATGAAGAGCCCAACTTCGGGGGAAAGTCATGTAATGACTTCGGACTGGAGAACGACGGCGGCTACATGAACACGCTGACTGATGCCAAGCTAAACAACAAGATCAGCTCGTTCAAACTGAAGCGCGGCTACATGGTGACCTTCTCCAACCGTGCCGGAGGCCGTGGCTACAGTCGCTGTTTCATTGCCGCCTACGACGACCTGGAGGTGGCCGAGCTGCCCGCTGTGCTTGACAACAGCATATCGAGCTACCGCATATTTAAGTGGTACGATGCCGGCAAACCCGCTGTGGCCAACGACACACGTAGCGAGACCGTCAAGGCGCTGAACGTCAGCTCGTGCTACTCCTTCGGCCTGGGCGAGAACCGCCTGCCCGATGCTGAGTGCGTGCCCCACCACATCTATGAGGACTGGCCATCGTCGGCTGCCTGCGGAGGCGTGACCTACTCGCCCCACCTGAAGACCAACAACGAGCCGGGCAACTCGGCCGACGACCGTCCGCAGACGGTGGAGGAGATACTGAACAACTGGGAGAACCTGATGCGTACGGGCATGCGTCTCTGCTCGCCATCGAGCCACGACGGTTCGCTCAACCACCTGCGTGACTTCCTCAAGGCCATCGACGAGCGCGGCTGGCGCTGCGACATCATCGACCTGCACTGCTACTGGGCCGAGGGCAGCTTCGGCAACATCAAGGGATGGGTGGACTCGTACCACCGCCCCGTGTGGATATCTGAATGGGTATGGGGTGCCTCATGGAACAACAACGGCATCTTCGGCGAGGCACAGGGCGAGAACCGCGACAAGCCCACGACAGCCCAGCTGAACCGTAACCGCGACGTCGTGAAGAGCATCTGCAACAAACTCAACAGCTGGGACTACGTGGAGCGCTACTACTACTGGAACAGCGAGGCTAACTGCTCTAAGCTGTACTACGACGGCAAGCTGACACCTGCCGGCGAGATGTATAAAGAGCTGGACGGCGGTCTGGCTTACAACGGCAAGTACGACTATGCTCCCAAGATACCCAAGCAGGAAGACCCTGCCGACCTGGTGGTGGTCTTCGATAAGGACACGAAGACGGCTACCCTGACATGGTATGAGTCCAACGGTGAGATGAACCGCAGCGCCACCATCGAGCGCCGCAAGAATGCCACTTCCGTATGGAGCGTGATACACGAAGTGGAGATGAAGGAGCTGCCGTCCGAATATACTTACGTGGACGAAGAGGCCATCAGCGGCTACCAGTACCAGATACACATCGTTGACGCTGAGGGCAAGGACCGCTATTCAAAGGTGGTGATGGCTGCCAGCAACGAACTGGAGGTGGGCGATGCCATCGACGTGAACGGCACCGAGAAGTATCTGGGTGGCAACATGATCATGAACGGCAACTTCGAGATGAAGGGCTACGGATGGACCAACGGTGTGGGCGAGGCTCTGGCCAGCCCCTGGTTCCAGATTGTGCCCATGGGCGGCGTCGACAACTCGTACTACCTGCAGTGCTACGGCGACGGACTCGAGGGTTCGGAGTCGGCGGTCATGAAGAAGATAGACATCGAGAAGAACACGGACTACTATTTCTCGGGCAATGCCTGCAATACGAACAGCATCTTCTCGAAGCTGGTCATCAAACCCTCGGAGACCGATGCCTCACAGACAACGGTACATTTCTTCTCGAACCCGACGACCAACTGGCTGACGCAGTTCAAGGTGTTCAACAGCGAGAACAACGCCCTCGCCCTGATATCGCTGGGCAAGCTGGGTGCCAAGTCGCAGTTCGACGAGCTGATGCTCGCCAAGCTCTTCGACACCAAGGAGGAAGCACTGGCCGACGGCATCGCCAAGGCACGCCTTGCTGCCAATACATTCTTGGCTTACAATAATGTGGTCTCATCGCATGTATCGTCATACGCCTTCATCAACACCATCCTGATGCAGCGCATGGAACAGTTGCCCACCGAGCCTACCGAGGACAACCTGAAGGCATGGCAGGGAGCTTTGGACGATGCCATCAATAGCTACCAGCTCTTTGGCGACATTCTGACAGCGGCCGACCGTGCCAAGGCCTGGGCTACCCTGCATCTGTACGGTTATGAGGAGGTAGAGGCTGTGGCTGAGCGTGTCAACAGCATCTCGTCGATTAGCGAAATGACGGATGTCTACCTGCAGCTGCTGGCAGTGATGGACGCCTACCTGCCCTATTCCACCATCAGCAACAAGATAACCGACCCCAAACTGGCTACGGCATCGGGATGGACCACGAAGTGCGGCACCTATACCGCCGGCGACCAGCGTACGAACTCGAAGGACGGCATCACGTTCTGGAATGCCTGGTGGTCGGGACTCAGTGCCTCGGAGGGTACTGCCAAGACGATGGCCATCAAGCAGGAGGTGAAGGATCTGCCCCACGGACTCTATGCCGTCAGCTGTAAGGCTGCGACGGAGCACTTCTGCCTCTCTGACCAGCACGCCACCATCACCAATGGCAGCGACACACAGGTGTCGCCAGCACTGACAGCCAACTACTACGACCTGCCATCCGTCTCTGCCGACGATGCTTGGGAAGAACTCACGACGATGCCTGTCTACGTGGCTGACGACGGCAGCGTGACCATCGGTTTCGAGGGTTCCAAGGCTGGTGCCGTAGACAATGCCTGGCACAGGTTTGGCGAAGCCTCCAACACTGGCGACAAGCGCGAGGGATGGTGGTGCGCCACAGACTTCAAGCTGCTCTTCCACCCGCTCTACAAACGGACGGTGGAGCCCAATCAGTGGGGTGTCATCTGTCTGCCCTACGCCTTCCGCGCCGGCGAAGGTGTCAAGCTCTACCAGATTGTGGGCATCAACCCCGACTATACGCAGCTGTGCCTCGAGGAGATCACTGAGGTGGAGGCCGGCATGCCGTGCATCTACCGCTCTGAGAAGGCCGAGGCTGTCTTCCTGGAGTATGGCAAGGAGGTGACGACGACACTCGATGCACCGGGCAACATACGCGGATTCCTCAGGACGTCGAGGGCTGCCGCTCGCGACTACTACTTCCTCACCAACGGCGTGTGGGAGAAAGTGGGACAGGACCGTCCGACCATGAGCGACTATACCGGCATCATACGTCCCTTCAATGACAAGGATGCCCAACCCGTATGGATCATTGCCGACTGGAACGGCGCCACCATGCCTATCAACGGCGTGACGGAGGCCGAGAAGGAAGCCAACGCCAACGGCATCTCTACCGTCACCGTGAGCGACGACAAGCAGGGTGCCGTCTATGGCATCGACGGACGTCGTGCCGACAACAGCCGGCGCTCGGGCATATACATCATCAACGGTAAAAAAGTCATCAGATAATGAAACAGACACTCACCATCACCCTGCTGCTGACTGCCTGCGCCCTGACGGCACAGGCTCAGCGCAGCTCATCGAGCATGAACCTCATGCCACAGGCAAAGGCCGACGTGACCATCCCCTTCGACATCAAGGCCGAGGGTAAGCGCTACGCTCCCACCTGGGGACTCGACCAGGCGTGGCCCAACAAGCAGAACATACGCAAGGGCATCGTCCACATGGGCAGGGAGAACATAGGCATTGCACGCAGTGCCTTCAGCTACACGAAGCCGCTCATCAACGACTCGGTGATAGACAATGCCGACCTCGCCGCCTTACGTGAGCGCAATACGAACATTAACCTGATTGATCCCACGCTACCCGTGATCCTCACGGCCGACCAAGAGGCCGTCAATCCTGAGAAAACCGACGGACCTCCCGAATATTTCGTGAAGAACAAGTCGGCCAACGTAGAGCACTGGACAGCGATGATCAACAGCCACGTGCACTGGATTCAGCAAAACACCAAGCACCCCGTCATCGGTGTGTCGCCCTTCAACGAGCCCGACTACTGGACCGTTGAGGAAGGTGCCACGATAGAGAAGCACGCCCAGGTGGGCCGCATCCTCAAGGAGCAGTATCCACGCTTTGCCGACATTGTCATCGTAGGCGGCAACACGCTCAACAACGACAAGGCTCTGGAGTGGTTCAATGGTGGCAAGGACCTCTACGAATGGGGCAACACGCACCAGCTGGCTGGCTCCTTCGACAACTATGCCAACTACTACCAGCAGCTGGCGGCCATGGGTAAGACGGGCTACAACGACGAGTTGCACAATGTGGGTGAAGCCTTCATCGGACTGGAATACGGCATGACCGTAGGCATCTGGTGGGGCTTCGACAGTCGCGCCCGTGGTGAGTTCTGCGACATTAGCCGCCACGGGCAGCGACTGGCCTACGGCGAGCACCGCGGCAACTGGACGGCTGCCGCGGTCTATCGTCATGACGACGGCCGCGTGAAGGCCTTCGTAGGTTCCAGCGAGCGCCAGGCCACCACGACGGCCTTCCAGCTGCTGTCGCCCACGCGCAGCCTCTACTTCGACGGCTACGGCCCCATGCGCGAATATACGACCGTGATGCCTGGCGGCACCGGTTATCAGGTAGGTCAGACCAATGCCGAGCGTGTCATCGACATCACGTGGGGCGAGGACGTGCCCCCCTGCCCCATTGTCAAGGGTAAGTACAAGATTGTGAACAAAGTCACGGGCAACGTGGTGTCAGTCAACAACCGCAGCATCACCCAGCAGGCATACACGGGCGCCGCCACCCAGCAATGGACCATCGCACCGGCTACCACACGTACCGGCGGCGACCTCAGCTTCTACGACATCGAGTCGGTCAGCAATGCCACGACTCGCATCAACGTGAAGGACTTCTCTGTGAACAACGGTGCCGAGCTGCTGGCCTATTCGGAAAATGCGGTGCCGTCGAGCAACGAGCAGTGGTACCTGCAGTATGCCGGCGACGGCTACTACTTCATCCGCAATCGCGAGAGCTCGCTCTACCTGACGTCGGCGGGAGCGTCGACGCAGAACAACGTGCGCGTCATTCAGGGCACGCTCTACAACGAGACGCTGCAGCAACGCCAGATGTGGCGCATCCTCCCTGTTGACGTCGACTACGAAACGAATGCACCTGCCCAGCCTGCCGGGCTCATCGCTGAGGCGCAACCTGCCTCGGTACGCCTCACCTGGGATGCCAACACGGAGAGCGACCTTGACGGATACATGGTGCTGAGAAGCGAGAAAGGCTCTGACGAATGGAACACGATAGCACGCCGTGTGAAGGACCACTACTTCGTGGACAACGATTGCCGGCAGGGTGCTATGTATATATATAAGGTGAAGGCCATCGACCTGTCGCAGAACATGTCGGAGGCTTCGGCCACCGCCGAGGGTGCCGTCACTGGCCAGCATGCCATGATAGCCCGCTGGCACATGGATCAGGACCTCTACGACATCACGGACAACATGATGGATGCTGCCTGCGGCGGCACCGTCACCTATATGGAAGACCATAAGTCAGGCTCGCATGCCCTGCGGCTTTCCAATGCCACGACAGGTGCCGACAACTACGTGCAGCTGCCCTACGGCGTGGCCAACAGCGACGAGCTGACCGTCGCCCTGTGGGTCAACCTGCGTCTCAACAAGGCATGGCAGCGCATCTTCGACTTCGGCAATGACACCGGCCACTATCTCTTCCTCACGCCTACCAACGGCAGCGTCATGCGCTTTGCCATCAAGAATGGCGGCAGCGAGCAGACGGTCGATGCTCCCATCCTCTCGTCGATGACGTGGAAGCATGTAGCCGTGACCATCGGCAAGGAGAAGACCGTCATCTACGTCGACGGCCAGGAGGTGGGCTCCAGCACGGGCATCACCATCCGTCCCAGCGACATCTGTCCGGCACTCAACTACCTGGGTCGCAGCCAGTATGTTGCCGACCCCAACCTGTCGGCCTTCCTCGATGATGTGCGCATCTACAACTATGCCCTCACGGCCGACGAGGTGCGTGCCGCCATGGACGACACCACCAACGCCATTGACCAGATGCCAAGCGAGCAGTCACCGTCCTCACGCGCCATCTACTCCATTGACGGCCGTCGTCTGCCTGCTCCACGGAAGGGCATCCAGATCATTGACGGGAGGAAAATCGCTTTAGAGTGAAGAGTGAAGAGTGAAAAGAGTGAAGAATGAAGAGTGAAGAGTGAAAAGAGTGAAGAATGAAGAGTGAAGAGTGAAAAGAGTGAAGAATGAAGAGTGAAGAGTGAAAAATTTGCTACCGCCGTAGATATTCCCACAAAAAAGCAGGAAGGGCGGTAGCAAATTTTTCACTCTTCACTCTTCACTTTTCACTTTTCACTAAAGAAGTGTACCACTGGTACAGCCGCTGCACGCCGTCCTCTATCTCTACCTTATGCGTCCATCCCAGTCGGTGCAACTTGCTCACGTCTATCAGTTTGCGAGGTGTACCGTCGGGCTTGGAGGCATCAAACTCTATCACACCCTCAAAGCCTACGGCCTTTGCCACCAGTTCCGACAGCTGGCGTATGGTCAGTTCCTTGCCTGTACCTACGTTGATATGGCAGTTGCGTATCTCGCCCAACTGAGGAATGGCACCGCCACGTCCGGCGCTGTTGTCGCGGTTCACGGCACCGTCGGCTGCTGCGCCGTAGTGCACGCTGCTGTATTTCTCGATGCCGATGATGTCGGCAAAGTCCACGTTGAGCAGGATGTGTACGCTGGCATCGGCCATATCCTCGCTCCACAGGAACTCACGCAGCGGCGTGCCCGTGCCCCACAGCACTACCTTATTACGATATATACCGTACTTGGCCAGCGTCGCCAGGATGTCGTCCTGCGACGACTTGCCGCTGATGCCCTCCACCGGGCGCAAGTCCATGTCCTGGCGTATGGCCTGCCAGTTGTCTTCGTGAAGCAGCTTGGCCAGGTGCACCTTGCGTATCATGGCAGGCATGACGTGCGAGTTCTCCAGGTGGAAATTATCGTTGGGACCGTAGAGGTTCGTGGGCATCACGGCGATATAGTTCGTGCCGTACTGCAGGTTGTAGCTCTCACACATCTTCAGCCCTGCTATCTTTGCGATGGCATACTCCTCGTTGGTATATTCCAGCGGCGAGGTGAGCAGGCTGTCCTCCTTCATGGGTTGAGGTGCCAGCTTGGGGTAGATGCACGTAGAACCCAGGAACAGCAGCTTCTGCACGCCGTGACGATAAGCCTCGCCGATGACGTTACACTGTATCAGCATGTTCTGCATGATAAAGTCGGCGCGGTAGAGCGAGTTAGCCATGATGCCACCGACGAAGGCGGCAGCCAGCACCACGGCTCCCGGCCGCTCCTCGTCGAAGAAGCGTCTGACGGCCAGCTGGTCGGTCAGGTCCAGTTCGCTGTGCGTACGTCCCACCAGGTTGTTGTATCCCCTCTGCTTCAAGTTGTTCCAGATGGCCGATCCCACCAGTCCCCGGTGTCCGGCCACATAGATTTTTGTTTGCTTGTCTAAACTCATCGTTCGTATATTTTATTAATTATAGTTCTTTTATTGGGAGTTAAAGGAGTTAAAAGACTCCTAAATCCATCAACTTTCGCAAGTTGAGCGATATCGTCTTATAAGGTTAGTGACCCCACCCCTGCCCCTCCCCTACAAGGGAGGGGAGTGCCTGCGGATAGG
>JAFUSV010000125.1 GCA_017467565.1 Prevotella sp. | reverse complement strand
CCACCGAGTTCCGCAGCCAGATCGTTTAAGGGTTCAATCCGTCTTTCGAGGGTCTAATCTGTCTGGAAACAGGGTCCAACTTGTCTTTCCCCTTGCTCAGGAGCGAAGGAAATGCTACCTTTGCAGCCAATGATGGAAAGAAAGGTGAGAACTGCTATTCCTGTATCGGTGTGGGCGATACTGCTCTTGTTTGCAGTACCATTCTTGCTGCGTAATCTGCTATTGCCCATGATGGCCGACGACTACTCGTATGCTTTTATCTGGGCTGGAGAGGACATGGGCAACCTGATGGACAATATCGGCCCCAGAGAGCGGGTGAATAGTCTTGGCGACATACTCATATCCCAATGGTCACACTATTTTACTTGGGGCGGACGCACACCTTCCATGATTTTTATCCAACTGTTTGCGTGGGTGGGTAAGATATGGTTCGACCTAGCTAATACCATCGTATTCACGCTGCTGATGCTGGTGCTCTACTGGATGGCAGTAGGCGAGGTACAGTATCCAGCCCATCATAAGAGAGTTTTCCTGTGGGTGATGGTGTGCATGCTCTTCGGTGTCATGGACTATCCCTCCACGATGTTGTGGATGACAGGAGCCTGTGTCTATCTGTGGACAGGATTGTGGGAGTGTCTGTTCCTGCTGCCGTTTGTCACCCGCCGTCACCCTTCGGCATGGCTGATGGCCGGAGCAGGCCTGCTGGCAGGTTGGTCTGAGGAGGCTGGCAGTCTTGTGACCGTCTTCATGACGGCATGCCTGCTGTACGGTGCTTGGAAACGGAAGCGTGTGGAGCGATGGATGGTAATAGGGTTTATTTTCCTTATTGTAGGCTGTGGACTACTCATGTTCTGCCCTGGTTCTATAAACCGTGAACTGCTGATGCTCAAGTATGATGCAGCCTATGTGCTGCCTGCTGAAAAACTCTATAAGTGGGAGATGTTTCGTGACAACTTCACCGAGGGATTCCTACCCATTCTTATTTGGGAGAGTTTCTTGTTTATACCTATTTTGCTTTTATGGCGAATAAAGCATCACGTTGGTTGGCATATCCTTATGTTCACGGGGGCGAGTCTGATGGTGCTTTGCGTCATGTTGTTTTCTCCAGAGTTTGCCTTGCGCACTGGTTTCCACTCAACGCTGTTCCTGACAGTAGCCTCCGCAGCTGCATTCAAAGAGTCGGCATCTTGGCTTCAGTCATGGATAAGTGCCACATCAATTCGTCAAGTAGCGGCAAAGACTGTGGCTACCGTAGCAGTTATTTACGGCCTATTGGTGATGGTTGGTTGTTTTTGGGTAGAAATGTCACTACGACAGCAGGCCGATGAACGACTGGCCTATATCGACCAGCACCGCGACGAGCCTTTAATCGTAGTTAAGGCTTTCCATATACCTTACGATATAGACCGTTGGCTGGGTCCTCGTTCGTTGACCGACTTTCATCTCATCTATGGGGCCGACCTGGAATACAAGCCTACCGACAACCGTTCGCTGATGTTTGCCCGCTATTACGATGTGAAGGCCGTCAGAACCGATAGGGATGTGGACTGGGAAGTGAAGAATTAAGAGTTAAAAGATTAGAATAATGGACCGGAGACTACAGACATACGTGACAGCGACATTGCTGACGGCAGCAGCCGGACAGTTGGCAAGTACAGCCGATGCCGTGACCGTAGGGCAGTTCGTGGATATCGATGCCGTGTCGGTACTTAGTCTCATCATGCCCGTCACGGTTGTCATCAGTTGTATGGGTCTGCTATTAGGCTTTGGGGCTAATGCCCTCAGTGCCCGTGCCATAGGTCAGCACAATGAGCGGGCCACCATCCGTATCTTCTCAACCGCGATGTTGTCGCTGACCGTCGTTGGTCTGTTTCTCTCACTGCTGTTATGGCGGGAGGCACCTGTCGTGTCAAGACTGCTCACCAACGAGAATGATATGAGGATGCTGGCCACCGACTATCTGAGCGTCTATGCTTTGGGCGCGTGGTTAGAGATGGTCAGTTACGGTCTTTGTTTGTTTGTGGCCACCGACGGCAATCCCCTTCGCGTGTCAGTCGCTATCGCTATTGGCGTTGTGGCGAATGTGATAGCCGATATATTGCTTATCGGCTTTCTCGACATGGGCATGAAAGGGGCAGCCCTGGGCAGTATTCTCCAGTTTGCCATCACTACGCTGCTGCTGGCAGTCCATCTCCGCTTCTCCGACAGCCACTTCCGATTCCAATGGCCTGTCGCTGGTTTCAAATATCACCTGCTCACCAACATCAAGGAAGGCACGCCTATCACCCTGAGCAGTCTGCTGATGGCAGTCATTCTTCTGCTGATCAACAGCATCACCTATCATACCCTGGGAGCCGACGGACTGTTTTTCTGGTCTGTCTGTCTGCAAATGCTTTTGATCACCTTCATCTTCATCAACGGAACGACCGAGGCCCTCTTTGCCATCGGCGAGGTGATGATGGGCAAAGGGCAAGCGCTCGCAGTGAGAGTCCTGTTCCGTCAGTCGTTGCTTATCTCATGCGGTATGACTGTTCTGCTAATGGTCATCATGGCCGTTCCCGATGCCGTCGCCATCGCCTTTGGCGTGGAAGAAGAGCCCATGCTGTCGGATCTCACTCGTGTGCTCCGTATCTTCTCGCTTATGCTGATTCCCTTTACAGTCTCGTACCTCCTTGCAGCCTATTGCCAGATCCAAGGGTGCGTGACTTTGAGTGCCTTCATGCTCGCGTGTCAACTCCTCTGGACGCTGTTCGTTTTATGGGTGGTATCACACTGGGCTGCCAGCCACCTCTGGTGGGCTTTCCCACTTTCCAGCACCCTTTATTTACTTGGACAAGTAGTTTTTTTAAGACAGAAATATGATTCTATTAAGTTTTGATACCGAAGAGTTTGACGTGCCTCGCGAGCATGGTGTAGACTTCTCGCTGAAGCAGGGTATGGAAGTTTCCGTTGAGGGGACTCATCGCTTACTCGATGTACTGAAACAGAATGCTGTACGTGCAACATTCTTCTGTACAGGAAACTTTGCCGAGCATGCCCCAGAAGTGATACGGCGTATCGTCAATGAGGGACACGAGGTGGCATGTCATGGCGTGGACCACTGGCAGCCGAAGGATACTGACTTCGCCCTTTCGAAGGAGATTGTAGAGCGCGTCAGCCGTCAGACCGTCTATGGCTATCGACAGCCGCGTATGTTTCCCGTAGTGGAATCGGAAATCAAGCGTGCCGGCTACCTCTACAATTCGTCGCTGAATCCTGCCTTCATTCCTGGACGGTATATACACCTGACGGAGCCACGCACACCGTTTATGAAAGACGGCGTGCTGCAGATTCCGGCCTCCGTTACGCCGCTCATCCGCTTTCCGCTCTTCTGGCTCGCGCTGCACAACCTGCCAGAGCGTCTCTACCACTGGATGGTACGCCGCACGCTGCGACACGACGGCCACTTCGTCACCTATTTCCACCCCTGGGAGTTCTTCGAACTCAAGGAGCATCCGGAGTTCAAGATGCCGTTCATCATCAAGAACCACAGCGGCAGGCAGATGTGCCAGCGATTAGACCGACTCGTCAAGATGCTGAAGCAGGACGGCCATCAGTTCGTAGGCTACACAGAGTTCACTCAGGCTTTCTTGGCAAAGGCATAGAATTTCTGTCCCATGTAGTTGATGACCATGAACAGCCCCGTGCCTACCAACATAGCGATATTCTCCACAATCGTCTTGCTGAGGTGCATACTCTCCAGAGCAAAACGTGTAAGCTGGAGTGCGAGGCTGTAGGCTAGTACATAGCAGACGACGATGTTGACGGTGAACCGCACCATGCTGCGCCAGTCGCTCCCATGATAGTGGAACGTGAAGTGCTTGTTCAGAAAATAGCTCAGGATGCTGCCTAAGAAATAGTCGAAGAATGAGCTAACCCAATAGCTGCAGCCGAAGACATTATAGAGCACCAGCATAATAGCCGTGCCAAAAAGAGTGTTGACTACTCCCACCGCCAGGAAGGTGATGAACGACCTGTCGAAATACCTGCTCCCCGATTTCATTCCTGATTCAATGATTTTCGTGCAAAGGTACAAATAAAATATCAATATAACAAAAAAATAGCAATGATTAAACTTGCAACTGTATCGCCTTGCTATAACGAAGAGGCTGTGCTCCGTTACTCCGCAGACCGTCTGACGGAACTATTCAGTCGTATGATAGCCGATGGCCTCATCAGTCCAGATTCCAAGATAGTATTCGTCAACGATGGAAGCCACGATCATACATGGGACACTATCAAGGAACTGAACCACCACAACAAGTTTGTCAGAGGCATCAACTTATCGCATAATGCTGGCCATCAGAATGCCTTGATGGCCGGTATGATGACCGCACGCGAGTGGGCTGATGCCGTTGTGACGCTGGATGCCGACCTTCAAGACGATATTGAGTGTATCCCCCAGATGGTCCGAGATTTCGAGGCTGGTAATGACATCGTCTATGGTGTGAAAGTGTCGCGTCAGGCAGATTCCTTTATGAAGAAGACCACAGCTCAGGCTTTCTACAAGTTCCAAAGTGCCATGGGTGTGGAGGGCATCTATAACCATGCAGATTTCCGTTTGCTAAGCCGTCGTGCTCTCGATATGCTCAGCACCTATCAAGAACATAATCTCTACCTGCGTGGGCTCATCCCGATGCTTGGTTTGCCGTACAGCACGGTCGATGATGTTATCAGCGAGCGTTTAGCAGGCAGGTCGAAATACAATCTTCATCGGATGATGCACTTGGCACTCAACGGCATCACAGCCTTTTCCGTGCGCCCGTTGTTTGTCGTCTATAACATCGGATTCCTGTTTATCATCATTGGATTCCTGATAGGTCTTTATGTCGGTTATTCCCTCATCGTCGGTCATGTCGTTCAGGGTTGGGCCTCCCTGATGCTCTCCATCTGGCTAGTTGGTGGCTTTATTCTGATCTCATTGGGTGTCATAGGCACCTATATCGCACAGATTTACACAGAGGTCAAGGGCCGTCCCCTCTATCACATCATAGAAACACTGTCATGAGAATCTATCCACTAAACGCCACACAAGAAGATATGCTGCAGGCAGCCGATCCGCTGACACTGGAGACGGCCTACAGTATCACACGCTATATTGAGTTTCCTGTCAAGGTGGTTAGCCTGGAAGAAGTGTCGGAAGCGTGCCAGACGGTGCTCTCTCGTCTCACCTACACCCATTCCCACCTGATTCGCCAGGACGGACGGGTGATGATCTGCGAAGATGAGACCATGCCCAACCATG
>JAFUSV010000124.1 GCA_017467565.1 Prevotella sp. | reverse complement strand
CATTGAAATCCGACCTGAGAGCAATAGGTACTTACACCCGTAGAGTTGAGGACGGTTTGATAGATATCGAAATATCGGGTATTCATTGTTCCCACGATGAGTTGCACGTCAGGCTGGTGTTCGGCCATGTAGGGGCCAAGGTATTGCCCGAGGAACTTACCCGTCGTGGCTGCCGTCCATGAGCAGCCTGGGTAGGCCGTGTTGGAATAAGCCTCGTTCTGATAGGCCAGTCCTGTGATGTTGATGCCCTCGCCCTTATAGGCTTGGATGAATTTATCGAAGTATAGGCAGTAGGCGTTGTAGTACGCGGGGTCATCGATGAACTGGTCGTTGCTATAGGGAGCCACACCAAAGGGACAGCCATTGGTGTCCGTCTTCAGCTGGGCATAGTGCTTGTTGATCTTCATCCAGGATGGCGGGCTCCAGGGCGAAGCCCAGAAAGTCATGTCGGGATTCTCGGCCAGTGCCAACTTGATGCTGGGAATGACTTTCTGGCGGTCGCGCTCGATGGTAAAGTGTTCCATCTCGAAGTCGGTGGCATAGTTGGGCACGGTGTATTCGGTTCCCTGATAGCTGACCGTTGTCGTGCCGTCGGCTGTCGTCTCGTCGCACGAATACCAGTCATTGGCATAGTCCGATGCACCGACGGGGATGCGTCCTACGTTCAGGCGCAGGTCACCGTTGGGATTGAAGACACGCTTCACAAACAGCTCGCGGTCTGCGGTGCTGAGCAGGCTCCAGGCGTCATAGTCGAGTTCATTGAAACAGGTGCCCCAACCCTTGAAAGTCTGATGGGGCTGACTGGTTCGGATGATGATATTGGCTGTGCCGACATTGTCGGTGACAGTCTCGGTCTTCATCTGCCAGTAGTTGTCATTGGTAGAGTGGAAGCTCACAGCTGTGGTCTGTGCCTGTGTGCTCAGCGACAGGGCGACCGCAATGAGGGGAAAGAATAACTTCTTGTACATTGTTTATTTTTACTTGATTACTACCTTTTTACCTTTCTTCACGTAGATACCCCGCATATTTATGGAATTAACCTTACGTCCTTGCAGGTCGTAAATAGCATCATCGCATTTTTCATTTTTCACTTTTTCATTTTTCATTTCCATGATTCCATCCGCTCCGCTCACCTCCACGCTGATGGTTTCTGTCGTGGCGATACCGTTGGCGGGAGTGGCGGCTTTGAGGTCAAACTGCCACGTGCCGTTGTCGGTTGGCTTGCCAGCGATGGTGAGTGTGCAGAGGGTAGCGTCTTTAGTGAGTTTGAAGCCTGCGGAAGTTAACGTGGCCGTAGTGCCGTCGGGACGGGTGACCTTGCTGACGGCGGCCGTGGTGCAGTTGACATAGTGAATGGTGATGAAGAGGCTGTCGCCGGCTTCGTTCATGCCGGATTCTTCTACGGTGAAGCGTGCTGCGGTGGCATCGGGCAAGTAATAGCCAAGGTGTGGCGGCTGGTTGTAGCCTACGTTCTCCCAGGCTACGCCCAGGCGATAGGTGTGGTCGTACATCAGGCATGGCACGCGGGCTGTCGTCACGGAGGAGGTGGAGAAGATATTGAGCATGCGCTTATCCTCGTTGTTGAAGAAGATCATCTCCTAGCGCCATTCGCCAAGGATATCGGCGGTGAGGCAGGGCGTACCCTTCGTACCATTGCAGGTGACATTTTAGCCGTACTGATAGACTTGTTTGTTGTCAATGGTGAGGCGACCCACACCGTATTTTTCCAGATAGGGCTGGTTGTGGCGGGACACGTCGGACAGCAGCTCGTCATACACGTCGCCGTCCCAATAGATACGGAAGATGGTGCTCATGGCGTCGCCGACCTTCTTGTCGGTGTTGGCGTTGTACATAGCTGCATCGCCCCAGTACCAGAACTCATAACCGCGCTGGTTCATCACGTCGGCAGCCATGCCGCGGCCTGTGTCGCCCTCGCCCGTCTTGTGGATGAGCAGTTCCCCCGTGGCTGCATCGCAGATGTGCATACCATAGGGCGGGTCTTCGTGAATCTGGAATACTTCGAGGCCCGGATGGTCGGGCATGAGGTCGCCCATGTGTATCGCATCGCCGTGGCAGAGACCCGTGCTCCACAACAGGGTGCCGTCATCGTCGATGGCTGCCGAGCCGTAGATGATCTCGTCCATTCCGTCGCCATCCACATCGCCACAGCTGATGTTATGGTTGCCCTGTCCGTAGGCGGTGCGGAAGGGGGAGTCGTCGTAGGTGGGAGCGTCGGGAACATAGACGTGCTTCGTGCCTCCTTCGGTTTGCATAACGGTGTTCTTCGAGAGACTGGCGTGACGCCAACGGGTGGAGAGCTTTTGTCCGTCGAAATCCACTGCCCAAAGATAGGAGCGCGTGTAGTAGCCGCGGCACATGACGGCGGAGGCGTGCGTGGGATGCTGCGCATCAAGATGAGCCACCGTGGCGAGGTAGCGCTCCGAACGGTTCCCGTAGTCATCGCCCCAGATGTCGCTACGGCACTCAGGCGCACCGCCCACGAAACAACCACGGTTGGGGTTGTAATAGACGGTATGGATGGCGTGACCGTCCCGTCCGTCGAACACGGTGAGGAACTCAGGACCGTACATCACCTGTCCTCCGCCATTCAAATATTCTTTCTCGTTATCGGTAGCGCGGATGACTTCCTCATCGGCTACTTCCGTCACGTAGCGTCCCTTTCCGTCTTTGGTTCCAGGTCCGGTCTTGACGATCATCTCAGCCTTGCCGTCGCCATTGAAATCATAAAACAGGAAGGGCACATAGTGTGGACCTGAGCGGATGTTATGTCCCATCTCGACCCTCCAAAGTCTCTCGCACTTCAGGAATTTGCTGTTTGCTGTGGGTTCGTCAAAGCGATAGCAGTCGAAGATGGTCGGACCCGTGAAGCCGCCCTGCGAGTTGTCCGCAGGGTTCGAGGGCTCCCATTTGACAAGTATCTCGTAGCGACCGTCGCCATCGACATCGGCCACCGAGCAGTCGTTGGGGGAATAATCATAGGTGGCATCGTGGAATGTGCCGCCCTCGGGACGGTCGAGCTGCATCTGCATATATACGTCTTGCCAAGGAGCCACGGCGTCGGTTGTATCTACAGCCACGCCGTGTCGCTTGGTGACAATGCGGTACTGCGCAGTCTTGGATCCGCGAGTGTCGCGGTAGTTGGTGGAGCTGTTGATGTCCTTGGCGATCACTTGGTCGTTGCGGATAACATCGAACGTCGTGTAGTCATCGTCGGTGTCCAACATACGCCATGTGACGAGGTAGCTGGTGCCGGAGGCAGCTTGTGGAACGGCCATGACATGACGCTGTAATTTTTCCTGTGCGACAGCAGTCTGTGCTGCTGTCAAGAGTGCCAAGGCACAAAAATATAATTTAGAACGTCTCATAATTATCAGATATCCATTATCCATTATTCATTAATTCTTTCCCAGGTATTCCAGCTTCCAGTTGTCTATCATCACCCAGTCGCGGCGAATGGTCGTCGTCTTGCGGATGCCAATGCGCAGCTTGCCCGTGGTGACATTGACTTCGATGCTGTTGCCAAGGTAGTAGCCTTGGGCAAAGAAAGCCGCAGCCGATGACATATTGTTGGGAATCCACCAGCTGCCCATGTTGATCTCGCCATCCACGCCGAGCTTTGCGGTCGGTGCGCCGGAAAAGATACTCTGCATTTTCGTGGTCGTGGTTCGGTTGCTCGTCGTCACGTAGAGTTCGGCGTTCATCACGCTGGCCTCTGTGCCGTTTTGCTTGGCTTCCAATGCCGGACCTTCCAGACCAGCACGGTAGAAACCCTGCAGGCTCACACGGTAGTTGCCTTCAGGCAGGTTGATGAGGTCTTGATAGGTGTTGAAGTTGGTGTTGAAGAACTCAGCATTCTGCAGGTTGTTGTTCGCGTCGATGCCGGGCTGCACGCTGCCCTTCCAGCCCGCGTTGTCGTTGTTGGCATAGTCGGGGTTGGTGATGAACTTGGCGGTCACGTCGATGGGATTCTCCGGCGACGCGTTGGCCAGCTCGTCCTCAAGGATCTTGGCCGTCACAGTGCCGATGGCGGCCTGCAGCTCTTCCAACGTGCTCTCCACATTATTATATATAGCCTCCTCGTCGCTCACGTCCATGCCTCCTGCACGTGCCTCGTCAAGCAGCTCCTGCAGTTGCATGGCTGCCTTGTAGGTGGTGATGTCCATTAGGTATTGGTTGTAAGCAGCAGGTGTGGCCACAGCCCATTCGGTCATGTAGATGTCCTCGCCCGGCTCCTCGGCATCGAACAGCAGGGCGGCCAGCGCCGTACGATGTTCGTCCTCGAACAGGTCGAGGCCCATCATCGCACCCGGGTAGTTCTCCTGATTGTAGGTCTTGTTGGGCGAGGCCATCATCAGCCTGAAGCTATTATCCGTTTTCATGGGTTCATGATCTGTTGGAATCACCTTCCACCAGCACTCCGTGACACTTTCACCATCGACGAACATCGCGCCGTTGGTCGTGATGAAAGTCGTGCGCCAGGCGTTCTTGGCGATGGAGAAGTTGGTCAGTTTATAGACCTCGCCATTTTTGACGAATTTACATTTCAGCCCCTCCTTGCCCATGCTGGCTTGTGTGCCGTAGGCATTACCTTCGGTGTAGAACCGTTCGGCTCCGACGTTGAAAAGATAGCACTCCTGCCCTGCGGCAAAGTCCATGGTTTGCAGCTGCGGCTTCGTCCACACCTGAGCATGAACATGCGGCGACAAAAGCAGTAACCATCCTGCGAGGACTATGATCGATGCTGCGTGACAATAACGTTGAGATTGTACCATAATGAAATTGTGAGTTTATTGGGTCGATTTTTCGTTTGACGAGTGCAAAAGTAGGGCGTTAAAGTCCCTTTTCCTTTCAAAAAACTGCCAATCGCTTTCATTTTTCTGCCAAAACGATGATTTCTGCCAGAAAAATACTATCTTTGCCAAGCTAATGACAAAAAAGTTATACCTCATACTACTCCTTTTGTTGGGCGCAACGACAACTTTTGCGGCTCAGCAACCCTTTATCCGTTCGCGCAACTTCACCACTCGCGAGGGGCTCAGCAGCAATGTGGTGAACACGATTATCCAAGACCGCCGGGGCTACCTCTGGCTGGGCACGAACCACGGGCTGACGCGCTTCGATGGCCATCAGTTTGTGAACTTCTATGTGGAAGATAATGGAGAACAACAGATAGAAGGCATTACACACATCGTGGAAGACACGACGCGCAACGTACTCCTAATGAGT
>JAFUSV010000123.1 GCA_017467565.1 Prevotella sp. | reverse complement strand
TTGTAGGGGAGGGGCAGGGGTGGGGTCAGCATAATAACAAAATGCTATAACAAAAAAAAGGGAACCCGTTGGGGCTCCCATTTTGCGGAAGGTGAGGGATTCAAACCCCCGATACCCGAAAGGGGTATACCGGATTTCGAGTCCAGCGCGATCGATCACTCTGCCAACCTTCCTTCGCTGTTTGCGGGTGCAAAAGTAATACTTTTTTTTGAACTGACAAAACTTTTGCCCACTTTTTTTCATATTTTCCTGTCAGTCCATGCGGTCACGATAGTCCTCGTAGGTGTATTCACGCAGCATCTGGAGCGTGCCGTCCTCATGGAGCATGGCTATCGACGGGTGGCCTATGCCGTTGAACATGTTGGTCTTCACCGTGGTGTAGTGTATCATGTCCTCGAAGATGACCTCCTCGCCTACCTGCAGCTCGTGGTCGAACTGCCATGCACCCATGAAGTCACCGCTCAGACAGCTGTTGCCACCCAGGCGGTAGAGGTGGGGGGTGTTGACGTTGGGGAGCGGGTCGTCCACGGAGCGGGCATCGCGCACGTCGGGCTGATAGGGCATCTCGAGGCAGTCGGGCATGTGGCAGGTGAAGCTGACGTCGAGGATGGCCGTGCGTATGCCCTTGTCCTCCACCACATCGACGACATGGCTGACCAGCGGTCCTGTCTGCCAGGCGAAGGCACTGCCAGGCTCAAGTATGATTTTCAGCCACGGATAGCGCGCGTGGAGCCCCTGCAGCAGGCTGACGAGGAGCGCCACGTCATAGTCGCGGCGCGTCATCAGGTGGCCTCCGCCCAGGTTGAGCCACTTCAGCTGCGTGAACCATCGGCCGAACTTCGCCTCTATGTGCCCGAGGGTGCGCTCAAGCACGTCGGCACCACTCTCGCAATGGCAGTGGCAATGGAATCCCTCGATGTCGGCTGGCAGCTGCCCGGGCAGCTTGTCGGCAGTAATGCCGAAGCGCGTGCCCGGCGCACAGGGGTTGTACAGCAGCGTGCCTACCTCGGAGTACTCGGGATTGACACGCAGGCCGATGCTGGCCTTGCCGCGCACACGGTCGTGGAAACGCTGATACTGCGAGAGGGAATTGAACGTCAGGTGCGACGAGCAGCCGGCTATGGCGTCTATCTCATCGTCGGTGTAGGCCGGCGAATAGGTATGGGCAGGTGCACCGAACTTCTCCACCGCCAGGCGGGCTTCGCTGAGCGAACTGGCCGTCGTGGAATGGATATACTCGCGGAATATGGGGAAGGTCTTCCACAGGGCAAAGGCCTTGAAGGCCAGGATGATCTCTACGTCAGCCTCGGTGGCCACGCTGGCTATCAGCTGCAGATTACGGCGCAACTTGTGCTCCTCTATGATATAAATAGGTGTTGACATGGGCACAAAGGTAGTGCTTTTCTTTGACAGCACCAAATTTTTCACCATGAGTTTTCGGTTTTATCAGAAATTATTCATAACTTTGCACGTCAAAAAACAAAGCTATCATCATGGAACAAGACATCTACCTCTTACTGAAGAGGCACTACGGATACGACACCTTCCGACCCCTGCAGGAAGACATCATCAGGCACGCCATCGGCGGTAAGGACGCACTGGTGCTGATGCCCACTGGCGGAGGCAAGAGCCTGTGCTACCAGATACCTGCACTCGCCATGAAGGGCACGTGCATCGTCGTGTCGCCACTCATCAGCCTGATGAAGGACCAGGTGGAAGCGCTGCAATCCAACGGCATAGAGGCCGAGGCGCTCAACTCGAACAACGACATGACGGCCGACACGATTATCAGGAGAAAATGTGCCGCAGGCATTCTGAAACTTCTTTACATATCGCCTGAGAAACTGCTCAGCGAGATGGACTACCTGCTGAAGCACATCGACATATCGCTCTTTGCCATCGACGAGGCCCACTGCATCAGCCAGTGGGGCCACGACTTCCGGCCGGAGTACACCCAGCTGGGCGTTCTACGCGAGCGTTTCCCCGACGTGCCCATCATGGCTCTGACGGCCACTGCCGACAAGATTACGAGGAAGGACATCGTCAGGCAGCTGAACCTGGAGCAGCGGGCTGGGTTCCAGGAGTTCGTCAGCAGCTTCAACCGACCAAACCTAAGTCTTTCTGTAAAAAGAGGTTACAAGGCAAAAGAAAAGCTTTCCTTTATTCTCAATTTCATCAAGGCACGCCCCCTGGAGGCAGGCATCATCTACTGCCTGAGCCGCAAGAGCACGGAGAAGGTGGCCGAGGACCTCAGGCGGCTTGGCATCAAGGCCCTACCCTACCATGCAGCCCTGTCGCCGCAGGAGCGCAACCGCACCCAGGAACAGTTCAAGAACGACCAGATACAGGTGGTGTGTGCCACGGTGGCCTTCGGCATGGGCATCGACAAGAGCAACGTCAGGTGGGTCATACACTACAACCTGCCGAAAAGCATTGAAAGTTTTTACCAAGAGATAGGTCGTGCCGGCCGCGACGGAGCACCTGCCGACACCGTGCTGTTCTACTCGCTCGCCGACATCGTGCAGCTGTCGGAGTTTGCCAAGCAGAGCGGTCAGCAGGAGGTGAACATGGACAAGCTGCGGCGCATGCAGGAGTATGCCGAGGCCAGCGTGTGCCGCCGACGCATACTGCTCAACTACTTCGGCGAACAGACCGACCACGACTGCGGCAACTGCGACATCTGCCAGAACCCGCCGCAGCGCTTTGACGGCACGCAGATATGCCAGATGGCACTCAGTGCCATGAGGCGCACACAGGAGCAGATACGCATATCGACCACCATCGAGATTGTCAAGGGCATGATGTCGCCCGAGGTGAAGCGCAAGGGCTACAACCAGCTGAAGACCTTCGGCGTGGGCAAGGGCTACAGCCTGACGCAATGGCAGGACTACCTGCTGCAGATGCTGCAGATGGGGCTCATCGAGATAGCCTACGACGAGGGGCAGCGGGCCAGGGTGACACCGCTGGGCGACGACGTGCTCTACGGCCGCAGACAGGTGATGCTGAGCGTCGTCGACCACACCGTGAAGGAGCAGCCGCGCCGGCAGAAGCCCAAGCTGCAGCTGCAGATACCCTCGATCACCATACCCGGACTGCCGCCCACCACCGGTACAGAAGACCCGCAACTCTTCGAGGCACTGCGACGCCTGCGCATGACGTGTGCCGAGGAAGAAGGCTTCCCGCCCTACATCGTCTTCAGCGACAAGGTGCTCCACACGCTGGCCACCATCAAGCCCACCACGCTCGAGCAGTTTGGCTTCATCAGCGGCATCGGCGAGCACAAGAAGCTGAAGTACGGCCAGCGCTTCGTAGCGCTCATACAGCGCTTTGTCTAAAATAGTTCATAATTTATTCGCACGTTCAGATTATTTTTTGTACCTTTGCATCGAAATAAAACAGCAGGACAATGAATGAAATCAAGAAAATAGTACTCACAGGAGGCCCCTGCGCCGGCAAGACAACGGCTCTGGTGCGCATCATCGAGCATTTCTCTAACCTCGGCTACAAGGTCTTCACCATACCCGAAGTGCCGACGCTCTTCACCCAGGCAGGCATGAACTACCTGACGAAGAACCGCGGATTCTTCTACGAAGGCGAGAAGGCAACCCTGGAGATACAGATGGCACTCGAGGACAAGTTCATGCGCATGGCTGAGGAATGCACCGAGCAGCCCTGCCTCATCGTCTGCGACAGAGGCACCATGGACATTTCGGCCTACATGGCCAAGGACACCTGGGCCGACATCACACGCGCCGTGGGCACCTCGACACCACAGCTGCGCCAGCGCTACGACGCCGTGCTCCACCTGGTATCGGCCGCCGACGGCGCCGAGCAGTTCTACACCACAGCCAACAATGCCCAGCGCAACGAGCCGATGACCGAAGAGGGCCTGCGCATAGCCCGCTCGCTGGACAAGAAGGTGATACACGCCTGGACAGGGCACCCGCACCTGCGCGTCATCAACAACCACGACGACTTCGAGGCCAAGATGCGGCGCGTCATCAAGGAGATAAGCAGCGTGCTCTGCCTGCCCCAGCCCATCGAGGAGGAGCGTAAGTACATCATCGAGATAACTGGTCAGCTGCCCGACGACTGCATAGAGAGCGACATCGCACAGACCTACTTGCAGGCCGACGAAGACACGGAGATCAGACTGAGAAAGCGCGGATGGGACGACAAATACGTCTACGTACACACCACGAAGAAGAAGACTTCGGCCAACGAAGAGCTGGTCACCGAGCGACAAATCAACAACTCGCTCTACGAGATGATGCTCGGGCTGGCCGACCCCGCATGCCAGACGATAGAGAAGCGTAGGCAGAGCTTCATCTGGCAAGGACAGTACTTCGAGATTGACACCTACCGCCAGCAGCTGGAAGGGCTGGTCATACTGGAGACCAAGGGCATCACCGAGGGCGAGCCCGTCAAATTCCCGCCCTTCGTCAAGGTGGTCAGGGAAATCACGGGCGACAAGGACTACTACAACTACAACCTTGCCAGAAAAGGTAAACAGTAACATTGTGACTGATTTTGAAAGACGAAAGATTTGAATTCACAGCGACCGAGCGGAAACAGGCGTTGACGCTCTACGCTGAACTGAAAGACAAGATAGCATCTTACCTCGGCGACGACGACGAGGAGAAGATACGACAGCACCTGACCTACGCCATAGAGCACGGACAGGTGGAACGCGACGTCTTCGGGCTGAACCCCATCATCACCAGCCTGCAGACGGCACTGCTGGTGGTCGACGAGATAGGACTGCGACGCGACGCCGTCATCGCCATCATGCTCTACCCCAGCGTCATGAACGGCACCATGGCGCTCGACGCCGCTGCCGACATGTACGGCCAGAACGTGGCACGCATACTGCACGGACTGCTGCGCATACAGGAACTGTACAAGAAGAACCCCGTCATCGAGAGCGAGAACTTCCGCAACCTGCTCCTCTCGTTTGCCGAGGACATGAGGGTCATCCTCATCATGATAGCCGACCGCGTGAACCTGATGCGACAAATCAGGGATGCCGACAATGCATCGGCCAAGCACCAGGTGTCCGAAGAGGCGGCCTACCTCTATGCGCCGCTGGCCCACAAACTGGGACTCTACAAGCTGAAAAGCGAGCTGGAAGACCTGTCGCTGAAGTACCTGGAGCCCAAGGCCTACTACCACATCAAGGAGAAGCTGAACGCCACGAAGACGGCACGCGACGCGTATATAAAGAGGTTTATAGGACCTGTGGAACAGAAACTGACCGAAGCCGGACTGAACTTCCACATGAAAGGCCGCACAAAGTCCATACACAGCATCTGGCAGAAGATGAAGAAGCAGAAGTGCACCTTCGAAGGCGTCTACGACCTCTTCGCCATCCGCATCATCATCGACTGTCCGCGCGAGAAGGAGAAAATGACGTGCTGGCAGACGTTCGCACTCATCACCGACATGTACACCTCTAACCCCAAGCGCATGCGCGACTGGCTGTCGGTGCCTAAATCCAACGGCTACGAGAGCCTGCACATCACCGTGCTGGGACCCGAGGAGAAATGGGTGGAGGTGCAGATCAGGACGGAGCGCATGGACGAGATAGCCGAACGCGGCGTGGCAGCCCACTGGCGCTACAAGGGCGTCAAGGCCGAGAGCGGCATGGACGACTGGCTCAACAACATACGGTCCATGCTGGAGAACTCTACTGGCATGGAGGCTATGGACCAGTTCAAGATGGACCTCTACGACGACGAGATATACGTCTTCACACCGAAGGGCGACCTGCTGAAATTCCCCAAGGGTGCCACCGTGCTAGACATGGCCTATCACATCCACTCCAAGGTGGGCAGTGCATGCACCGGAGCCCGCATCAACGGCAAGGTGATGACCTTCCGCCAGCAGCTGCGGTCGGGCGACCAGGTGGAGATTATGACCTCTACCACACAGAGGCCCAAGCAGGAATGGCTCAACATCGTCAAGACCTCGCGTGCCAAGTCGAAGATCAGGCTGGCCCTGAAGGAGACGCAACAGAAGGAGGCCCTGATGGTGAAGGAGATGCTGGAACGCAAGTTCAAGAACCGCAAGATAGAACTGGAGGAGTCGGTCATCATGCGGACGATGAAGAAGCTGGGCTACAAGGAGGCCAGCGACTTCTACCGCGACCTGGCTGAGGGAACGCTCGACTATGCCTCGGTCATCGACAAATACGTGGAGCTGCAACAAGGCGAGAAGGCCGTCACAGGCGACAACATCTCGCGATCGGCTGAAGAGTTCGTGCTCGACAACTCACAGATATCCAACCTCAACCCACAGATCTCGGACGATGTGCTCATCATCGACCAGAACCTGAAGGGCGTGGACTATCAGCTGGCACGCTGCTGCAATCCCATCTATGGCGACAAGGTCTTCGGGTTCGTCACCATCAGCGGAGGCATCAAGATTCACCGCTGCGACTGTCCTAACGCGCCCGAGATGCGCCGCCGCTTCGGCTATCGTATCGTCAAGGCACAATGGAGCGGTAAGGGGTCGTCCCAGTACCAGATCACCCTGCGCGTCATCGGCAACGACGACCTGGGCATCGTCAACAACCTGACCAGCATCATCTCGAAAGACGAGAAGCTGGTGCTCAGGAGTATCAACATCGACTCCAACGACGGGCTCTTCCGTGGCAATCTGGTCATCATGATCAATGACAACACCCGCCTGGAGAGCCTCATCAAGAAGCTGCGCACCGTCAAAGGCGTCAAGCAAGTAGAAAGAATATAGAGTGCACGGCGGTTCCCCCGCCGCAAAAACAGTGCACGGCGGTTCCACCGCCGTGAAAATCATAAAATTATGGAACCAAGAATCGTAACCTTCGGCGAACTGATGCTTCGCTTTTCAAAGAACGACCACATGCGACTGGCACAGGGCGACTACTTCACCACCAAGTACGGCGGCAGCGAAGCCAACGTAGCCGTGTCGCTGGCCACACAGGGCGACGACGTAGAGTTTATCACACGTCTGCCAGACAACGTAGTAGGCCATGCCGGTGCACAGAGCCTCATGCAGATGGGAGTCGACACCAGGCGTGTGCTCTTTGGCGGCAAGCGCGTGGGCGGCTACTACCTGGAGCCCGCTGCCGGCATGCGCTCGGCCAAGGTGGTCTACGACCGCTCGGGCTCTGCCTGTGCCGAACTGCAACCAGGCATGATACCCTGGCACGACATTCTCAAGGACGCATGGGTCATCCACATGTCGGGCATCACCGCGGGCATCTCGCAGAGTGCTGCCGACACCGTCTTCGAGGCTCTCGACATAGCCGACGAGATGGGAGTGATGGTCAGTTACGACATCAACTACCGCAAGAACCTGTGGCAATATCCCAATGCCGATGCGCGAGCCACGTTGCGCCGCATGCTCAGCCGCTGCGACATGATGTTTGGCGACGCCATTGAGTTTGAGTGGATATGCCAGCGCAAGCAACCGCCATTCACGGCCACCGACACACACTTTGAGATGCAGATGGACGAGTATGCCGAGTGGTTTGCCGACCTGCACGCCACCTTCCCACGCTGTCGCCACTGGCTGATGGGCATGCGCAACATGGTGGCCTCCAGCCGACATCTGCTCACCGCACTGCTCTACACCAGTACCGACGGAGAGAACTACCAGTTGCTCAAGGCTCCGATAGAGGACATCAACGGCGTCGTCGACCCATCGGGCGTGGGCGATGCCTTCATGGCGGGCCTGCTGCATGCCATGCAGGCCTACCCCGGCGACAGTCAGCTGCAGCTCAACTACTCGCTTGCAGCCTCGGCACTAAAGAATACCATCCCTGGCGACTACAACCTCTCTACCGAGGAAGAGATACTGACCGTCGTCAAAGCGATGAATCGTTAAACTATCATAACACCATCGTAAATTATCAAAGCCGACCGTCGCAAACATCAAAGTTTATAACTACCTTTGCACCCGAATTTGCAAATTCTATACTGATATATGATTATTGATAAAATCAACGAACTTCTACAAGAAGTACAGACGCTGAGCGCTAAGAATGCTGACGAGGTGGAACAGCTTCGTCTGAAATACCTCAGTAAGAAGGGCGAAATCACGGCCCTCATGAATGATTTCAGGAACGTAGCCACCGAACAAAAGAAAGAGGTGGGCATGAAGATCAACCAGCTGAAGCAGATGGCAACCGACCGCATCAACCAGTTGCGCGAAGACTGCCAGACGCAGGACACGGGCAACGAGTGCATCGACCTGACGCGTACACCCTACCCCATACAGCTGGGCACACGCCATCCGCTCACCATCGTCACCAACGAGATTATCGACATCTTCAGCCGCATGGGCTTCGTGCTGGCTGACGGCCCCGAGGTGGAGGACGACCTGCATGTCTTCACGAAGATGAACTTTGCTGCCGACCACCCCGCCCGCGATATGCAGGACACGTTCTTTGTCAGTCAGCATCCCGATGATGTCACCAAGAATATCCTGCTGCGCTCACATACCAGCAGCGTGCAGGCCCGCGTCATGGAGCACATGCACACCGAGGACGGCAAACTGACTGCACCCATCCGTGTCATCTGCCCAGGACGTGTCTACCGCAACGAGGCCATCACGGCCCGCGCCCACTGTTTCTTCCATCAGGTGGAAGGACTGTACATCGACAAGAACGTGTCGTTCACCGACCTGAAGCAGGTACTGCTCTCATTCGCCAAGGAGATGTTCGGAGCCGACACGAAGATACGTCTGCGCCCCAGCTATTTCCCCTTCACAGAGCCGTCGGCCGAGATGGACATCTCGTGTTTCATCTGCGGAGGCGAGGGTTGCGGATTCTGCAAGCATACCGGCTGGGTGGAAATCCTGGGATGCGGCATGGTAGACCCCAACGTGCTGGAGCAGTGCGGCATCGACTCCAAGGAGTATAGCGGCTATGCATTCGGCATGGGCGTAGAGCGCATCACCAACCTGAAGTATCGTGTCAGCGACCTGCGTATGTTCTCCGAGAACGACACTCGTTTCCTGCGCGAATTCGAGTCGGCAGACTAATTGTACATTGTTATTGTACATTGCTCATTACTAAAAAAAGGACACTGCCTCGGTCTGTCGCTGGCGTTTCTGAAAGGAAAGGCGAGAGGAAAGTCCGGGCAGCACAGGGTACTCCACTTCTGAAAGTAGAAGCAGTTGGCGACAGCTGGTCAGGGAAGAAGAGAATGACCGCCCCCCTCGGGGGGTAAGGGTGAGAAGGTAGTGTAAGAGACTACCAGCCGGCGGGTGATCGTCGGGCTGTTCCCGCTGGAGGCTGCAAGTTCATGTATACCATCGACATGTGAGGGTTGCCCGCCCGAGGAGCCGCAAGGTTCGCGATGGAGGGTAGAACGCTTGAGACCTGTGGTGACGCAGGTTCTAGATAAATGACAGACACTGGCAGCAATGCCAGTACAGAACCCGGCTTACAGAGACAGTGTCCTTTTTTTTCATTCACACGCTACACAGATATGAAAGCAAGGAAGACAAAGAAATGGTTTGACGGCATTGCCTACGAGGTAGCCTTCTGGCGCAATGTCTTTCGATGGAAACATACACGCGAAGGGCTGATGAACTGGTCGCACTATGGTTCTGCCATCACCTTGGACTGTTTCGATGCCAACGCTTTCCTGACGGATGTAGCCGAGGACCATGCCCCGCTGGTGCTCGACGTAGGCTGCGGCATGAGCTATGCCACCGGCAACATGATGGGAGCACCCGGCAACATGACTCCCATCAACCTGCACTACATTGACCCGTTAGCACACTATTTCAACGAGATACTCAAGGCGGCGCGACAAGAACTCCCCGCCATCGAGTTTGGCATGATGGAGTATCTGTCGGCCTTCTATCCCCATCACGACGTTGACCTGGTCATCATCCAGAATGCCCTCGACCATTCTGCTGACCCGCTGAAGGGCATCCTTGAAGCCATCGACACACTGAGGACCGGCGGCATCCTCTATCTGAAACACAAGCCCAACGAAGGCGAGACAGAGAAATACAAGGGGTTTCATCAATGGAACATCGACATCGAGGACGAGCGCCTGTGTATATGGAACAAGGAACACCGCACGTACGTGGACGAGATGATAAGCGCCTTTGCGTCTATCGAAGTGCACCGCCATGCCGAGGGCTACGTCATAGCCGTCATCACCAAGAAGGAAGCCGTAGAGCCCCGGGCATCAGTATGCGACAAGCCCGACATAGCGACCCTGTGCACGATGATGATGGAGAACCACCGTGCGGACGTCAAACTATGGAATGCCACCAAGCTGAAACTATCCTACTGGAAATATAACACCATACAATTTGTCGTACAAGCCATGCCCTGGAAAATGAAGATGGCCTTCAAAAAGATGATTCATCAGAAATGACAGCACTGACCATAGTCGTTCCCGTCTATCAGGTAGAGAACACCCTGGAACGGTGTCTGAGTAGCATTGCCGACCAGACGTTCCGCGACTGGGAAGCCATACTCGTGGACGACGGTTCGACTGACGGCAGTCCGGCCATGTGCGACGAGTGGGCACGGCGCGACAGCCGTTTCCGCGCCATACACCAGGAGAACGGTGGGCTGAGCGATGCCCGCAATGCAGGTATGGCCCATGCCGGGAGTCCGTACATCACGTTTGTGGATTCTGACGACTATCTGGCACCCGACACCTACATGACCGTCATGCGACAGCTGGCCGAACATCCCGAATACGACATCCTGGAGTTCTCGTATTGCCGGCTGGACACCAAGGGCGTGCGGACAGACATGCCTCTGCCCGACCGCACCTATCACGACATGCAACAGTACTGGCTGGAGGGGATGGCCTACAGGCACTGCTATGCCTGGAACAAGATATACCGTACGGCACTCTTCGACGACGTGAAGTTTCCCAAGGGTGCGGTCTACGAGGACGTCTACACCCTGCCCCTGCTACTGACACGGGCACAGACGGTAGCCACCACATCGGCAGGATGGTATTGCTATACTGAAAACCCCAACGGCATCACCGCCCTCTCACGAGGCAAGGAATGGGGCGACCTGCTGGATGCCCACCTGAAAGCCATCTCTACCCTACAGCTGCCAGGGCAACCTGAAGGAGCAAGCGGCAAGATGTACTACGTCCATCTGCTGAACATACAGCTCTTCCACTACATGCTGAGCAAGCAGCCGCCCCGTCTGCCACAGGTTCGCCTCAGCCAACTGCCCGCCACGATGACATCTAACGAAAAAATCAAAGTCAGACTCAATAACTTATTAGGCATCAAAAACTTATGCAAACTATTCAGAGCCATCCATCAACTGCTGCCCAGCCGTTAGTCAGCTTCATCATTCCCGTCTACAACGTACCCGACGACATGTTGAGGGAGTGCTTGGAGAGCATACGCCAACTGACGCTGAGACCCTATGAGCGCGAGATCATCGTCGTTGACGACGGCTCGGACGTACCTCTGACTTCAACCCTGAACTCAGAGCTTGATGACGTCATCTGCATCCGCAAGAAAAACGAAGGGCTGAGCATTGCACGCAATACTGGACTCAGAATGGCTGAAGGCAAATACATACAGTTTCTGGACGGCGACGACAAGCTGCTGAGCAGTCAGTACGAGCATTGCCTCGACCTGATCAGATACCAGAATGCCGACATGGTGCTGTTCGACTTCATGCGTGAGAAGGAGACTAACCGCCTCACCTACAACGACAGCGAACCCATGACTGGCAGCCAGTATCTGCGCAACCACAACATCAAGGGTGCCGCTTGGGGATATATCTTCAAGAGAAGACTGCTGGGCGAACTGCGGTTCACGCCCCACATCTTCCACGAAGACGAGGAGTTTACACCACTGCTGGTGCTGCGTGCCGAGAGGCTGATTGTCACTGATGCCAAGGCCTACTTCTACAGGACACGACACGGGTCGATAACCGAGACACACAATACGCGCAACACGCTGAAACGTCTCAACGATGCCAAGGAGGTCATCTACAGCCTCTACGACAAGTACGACAAGATACCCTATACGGAACGACTGGCCCTGCAGCGCCGCGTGGCCCAGCTGACGATGGACTATATATATAATGTCATCGTCATGACGCACGACCGTCAGTACCTGGACCGCCGACTGGAGGAACTGAGGAGCAAAGGACTCTTCCCCCTACCCGACCAGAACTACACGAAGAAGTACTCGTGGTTCCGCAGGATGACCAACTCCAGCTTGGGCATCTCGATACTCATGCGCACCTTGCCACTGATGACACGCGAACGATGAAAATACTGCTCTTAGGCGAATACAGCAACGTACACAACACGCTGGCCGAGGGACTGAGGCTCCTCGGACACGATGTCACCGTGGCATCCAACGGCGACTACTGGAAGAACTATCCACGAGACATCGACCTCACCCGACGTCAGGGAAAGCTGGGCGGACTGGCTCTGCTGGCCAAGGTGTACAGCCTGCTGCCCCGATGGCGAGGCTACGACGTGGTACAGCTCATCAACCCCATGTTCCTCGACCTGAAGGCAGAGCGCATACTCCCCATCTACCGCTACCTGCGACGCCACAACAAGGTGGTCGTCCTAGGAGCCATGGGCATTGACTGGTACTGGGTGCACGAAGGCACCTTCCGCAAGCCCCTGCGCTACAGCGACTTCAACATAGGCGACCAGCCACGCACCGATGCGGCAGCCATACGTGAGCAGAACGACTGGTTGGACACACCCAAGGGACGACTGAACCAACTGATAGCCACCGACTGCGACGGTATTGTGTCCGTGCTCTACGAAAACCACGTCTACTACAAGCCCTACCACTCCGAGAAGCTGCGGTTCATCCCGCTGCCCATCAAGATGCCTGCACCACTACCCTCACCCGAGGACTGCGACGGCAGGAGGCTGAAAGTCTTCGTAGGCATCAGCAGGGGTCGCAGCGCCTACAAGGGTACAGATATCATGCTGAAGGCTGCTGAGGACATCCAGGCGAAATACCCCGACAAGATAGAGGTGGTGAAAGCCGAAGGAGTGCCCTTCGACGAGTACCGGCGCATGATGGACGGCAGCGACCTCATCATGGACCAGCTGTACAGCTACACCCCCGCCATGAACGCCCTGCTGGCCATGTCGAAAGGCATCATCTGCATGGGTGGCGGCGAGCCTGAGAGCTACGACCTGCTGGGCGAAGACGTACTGCGCCCTGTAGTCAACGTAGAGCCTTGCTACGACAGCGTCTACCGCGAACTGGAACGGCTGGTGCTGCATCCGGAGACCATCCTGCCCCTCAAGCAGCAAAGCATAGCCTACGTCGGCAAGCACCACGACTACCTGCATATAGCCCAACAGTACATCGACTTCTACAAATCACTCTAAATAAAATAAAAAACGTGAAACAAATGAAATTATGGATGCTGACCACCATCCTTACATCATGTGGTCTTGCAGTACTCAGTTCATGTTCAAATGAAGACACAGACGAACCTATTGTAGACGAAATCGAGACAACGCTCCGGCAGATGACCCTACGCGAGAAGGTAGGACAGATGTTCTACGTGCGCCCCGAATGTCTCGACACCACCATCCACTTCAACCAGCCCGCCAGCATCGACGCCAGTGCCGACGATATCACCAAGATCAGGCTGCAAGCCGTCAATGAGACCATGCGCGGCGTCAGCGAGAAATACCCCGTGGGCGGCATCATTCTCTATGCGCACAACATCGAGGACGAGGCACAGCTCACTCAGTTCATCCCCCAGATACGGGCCCTCAACGGCTCACCGCTGCTGTGCATCGACGAGGAGGGCGGCCGCGTGGCTCGCATAGGGCGCAACAGCAACTTCCATGTGAAGACTTACGAGTCGATGGCTGCCATCGGTGCCACGGGCGACCCGCAGAATGCCTATGAGTGCGGCAACACCATCGTCAGCTATCTACACCACTATGGCTTCGACATCGACTTCGCCCCCGTGGCCGACGTCAACACTAATCCCGATAATATCGTCATCGGTGCCCGTGCCTTCAGCGACGACCCGCAGGTGGCAGCCCCCATGGTAACCAACTATCTGCAGGGACTGAAGGATGCCGGCGTGACGGGCTGCATCAAGCATTTCCCCGGACACGGTTACACCAAGGCCGACACGCACTTCGGCTATGCCAGCTCACAGAAGACGTGGGACGAGATGCTGTCGTGCGAGATGGTGACCTTCAAGGCAGGCATCCAGTGGGGCTGCCAGCTCATCATGACGGCCCACATCGCCGCTCCCCGCGTGATAGGTTCCGACATACCCTCAACCATGTCGTCGGTCATCCTGCAGGACAAGCTGCGCGGCGAGCTGGGCTACCTGAACATCATCATCACCGATGCCATGGAGATGGGAGCCATCACCCAGCAGTACAGCAATGCCGAGGCTGCCGTAGGCTGCATCAAGGCCGGAGCTGACATCGTGCTCGGTCCGCAGCATTTCATCGAGGCATTCGATGCCGTAGTCAAGGCCGTAGAGGACGGCACCATCCCCCAGCAGCGCATTGACGAGAGTGTGCGCCGCATCCTGAAGCTGAAGCAAAGCCTCGGTAAGTAACCTTACTTTTCGCCAAAAGCAATAATACACTTTTTCGACCCGGATGGAGCCTCCATTCGGGTCGAAAAGTGTTTCTAAACGAAGTGAAAACAGCATACTTACAGGTCGAAACTCTAAGAGTTAGAGATCATAACCCTAAGAGTTATAGGTCACAAGTATAAGAGATACGAGGCGGAAACATCAGGAAAAAGACTCACCGTCTCCCCATGATGTGGGTGAAACGCCCTGTGGTAAAGGATTTCAGGATGGGGAGACCTTACTGAAACGTCTCCCCAATGGTCTCCCCATCAAGTCAACTATTTCGTATAATGGACGAACTGCTGCACCCTACCGCACTCTGTCAACGCTGAATGTGGGGAGTCCCTTGGGGAGACCTTTGGGGAGTCCTTTAGACAGGGTCTCCCCATCGTCATACCCTTTATACAAAGGCATTTCCAGTGATTTTGGGGAGACGGTGAGTAACAGAACAATAAAAAAGAATCATGCTCTCCTTGGGGGAACATGATCCTTTCTATATAAGTTAATATCAAAACACTCTTTTTAGTTCTTGAAGAAGTCTTTCACAGCTTCGTTGGGAACCATCTGCTCGTCGAAGATGTAAGCACCCGTCTTGGGGCTGCGTACCATCTTGATAACCTTTGAGTAAGCGCGACCATCCTTTGAGCCTTCATGGAGGGTAGCGACGGTTTTCTTTGCCATAGTCTATGTTACGTTGTTAAAACTATTAAACCTTCAACCCAGCTTATTTGATCTCCTTGTGGAGGGTCATCTTCTTGAGGATGGGGTTGTACTTCATCAGCTCCATGCGCTCCGGCGTGTTCTTACGATTCTTGGTCGTAATGTAACGGCTGGTGCCAGGAAGACCACTATTCTTCATCTCGGTACACTCCAGCACTAAGATC
>JAFUSV010000122.1 GCA_017467565.1 Prevotella sp. | reverse complement strand
TTTTTCAAAGTTAAAATCTGTTCAATATGACGTATTCTCAATTTATTGTCCTATCTTTGCCACCGTAAACCCGATTCAGGAATAGCAGGAAATACTGACAACCAGAACGGGAAACAAGCGTTCCAAGTGTCAACTGTCTTAGGTATAAGCAATGCACAGCAACAACAATGTAAACAAAAGGGATTGTAAACCGATACTGATATTAACAATTAAAACTGTCAACCTAAATCAGTACACCTCAACTGGATCAGCAGGGACTCTAAAATTGATTACCATCATTTTTGCCTTCATAGTTCCAAAAAGTGTAAAAACAGTGTAAAAATTCTCTGATTCGCCGAAACGCCTCTGTTTATAGGCGTTTCGGTGAATGCCTGCCAGCCATAAGAGGCTCTTTCAGCCACAATTCATGTCAAAAGCATCATTTATATTTGGTCGTTTCAAATTAAATCATTATTTTTGCAACATAAAATAAAAGTATAATGCGTATGAAGACATTGAGATTATTAGTAACCATTTTCATCGTGTTGTGCGGCGGAGTGAACGCTACGGCACAAGAAGTGTACAACAGTTTTCTCGAAGAGGGTAAGGTGTGGCACTATAGCGTTAACAAGTATAACCCAGAAGCCACTTACAAGACAAAACTGTTCGTCTGCGGTGACACTGTCATCAACAACATTCAGTATAAGAAGATATGCCAGGACAGGGCAGACAATTTCCAGTATGGCTTACGTGAGGACGGAGGCAGAATCAGAGAGGACTTTGGTGACGGCCTTGTCTATGACTTCGGCATGGAAGTGGGGGATAAATGTGAACGCTACGACATGAGCCTGGCCACGATTGATACCATCAAGGTGGGGGAGAGGCTGTTCCGTCGTTTCCGTTTTGTTGAGTATAGCGGACATGCCGAATACTGGGTGGAAGGCATCGGGGGAGGCTATGAACTGTCGATGCCCTTTGGCTCGACCGGTGTCACGGTTAGCTTCCTTTCATGTGAGGTCAACGGTGAGACTATCCTGACCAAGGATGACATCTACAATCAGCCATCATATCATGCTGTCGAGACATCAGTCACGTTTCCTGACTCAAAGTGTAAGTCTGAAAGTGGTCATGTAGCTTACGACCTGCAGGGCCGTCGCTTACAGGGCCGTCCCTCGAAGGGCTTGTACATCGAGAACGGACGGAAGCGGGTGGTGAAATGACGTTCGGGCATCTGGCGAAGAATCGTTCAGAGAATTAACGAGAGAATAATATGATCAGTAGAAATAAGACTATGTATGAGGATTTTGTTTTGTTACTGAAAAAAAGTAAATTCAAGAAAGCCCTGGATGTGTTAGACATCTATTTGGCTGATAGGCCTGAGGATGTATATTTGCTTACTCAAAAAGCAAACATACTTTGGAACATGAACAAATATGACGATGCATACAATTGTATTCTGCAAGCCGACGTATTATCTTCAGGAGATGGTCTGCTGGAATTTACTGCCGGAAGAGTATTATGGTCTATGGGGATGTACAATGAATCTATAGAAAGATGGAATCGGATCATCCGCGCAGACGACATTCAAATGGATCTTTATGGATATGGCAAAATGTGGGTCGATGCCGTCCAAAACGATGCTCGATACTATAAGGCTGATTGTCTCTTTATGCTGTACAAAGACAAAGAGGCCTTGCAATTAGTAGAAGAACATTTGAAGAATAGGAAGAAAGGACTTCAAAGCGACTTTACAATTGGTGAGGTCCGTTCTTTTATGCGAATGTTGTCATATTCGGATTCCACAATACAAAGAGACATGAACGCATGTAGAGTTTTAAAGCAGCAACAAGCAGAAAGGATTGTCAAGCACATTAACAGATTAAAAGACGGCAAGGAATGGTACTCCCTTGAAATATACCTTAAACGCAAAAGTCGGGAATTCCCTATGGATTATTGGTTGAAGATGGAACTTGTAGAACATTATTATCGCCTCAAGGACAAACGATGCCTGGAATACGCAGAAGAAATCTATCGGATGGTTCCCAATGACATGCTTGTTGCCTTTGACTATGCTTGTTCTCTCTATTTAAACGGAAAGCTATGTGACTCCCTGAACGTTTTAAAAACCATCCAAGGGAAAGGACTGGATTACATAGCGTATAGTGAACATGGAGAAGGCTTGCAATGGGCAAGAAATCTTATGAAACGTACAAGATCTCTGATGGAAAGAATAAACGGTGATCAGCGGAGACTCTTCGCAAACGAAGCGACCTGAGGTCGAGCAGTATCTCTGTCAGTCCTCATTCAAGGTGTTTGGAGCCTCCATTTGACCTGAATGGAGGCTCCAAACGATGGGTAAACAGCATGTTTACGGTAGTATGCCGTTTGGCACCCGTAAGGATGCCGTTTTGGCACGACTGGTGTCAAATAGCAACAAGGCTTCTTTCTCATAGCAACAAGGCTTCTTTCTCATAGGAACAAGCCTTGTTCCTTGTTGATGAGCTGGCACCTTGGTTACTGCATCAGCAGGTCGAAGAGTTCCTTCATGCCTTCGGAGGCGCCCTTCTGGATTTGTTTCACGCGGCCGCCGGCACTGACGGGGTTGGGGTCTATCAGATAGATGGGGACGCCGGGACGGGCATAGTGGATGAGTCCGGCAGCGGGATAGACAACGAGCGACGTGCCGATGATGATCAGGATGTCAGCCTCCTGCACCTCGTCGGCGGCTATCGAGATGTTGGGTACGGCCTCACCGAAGAACACGATGTAGGGGCGCAGCAGCGAGCCGTCGCCAGCCTTCGTGCCAGGCTCCACCTCGTAGTCATCGGGACCCAGCTGCTTGATGTAGCGGGGGTCGTCGACATCGCAGCTCGAACAGACCTTCATCAGTTCGCCGTGCAGATGGATGACCTTCGTAGAGCCAGCCTTCTCGTGCAGGTTGTCTACATTCTGCGTCACCACCGTCACGTCGTACTGTTCCTCCAGACGGGCCACCAGGCGATGGCCCTCGTTGGGCTTCACGTTCAGGCACTTGCCACGCAACATATTATAGAACTTGGTCACCAGCGTGGGGTCGGCCTCCCATCCCTCGTGGGTGGCTACCTGTGCCACAGGGTACTCCTCCCACAGTCCGTCGGCATCGCGGAAGGTCTTCAGGCCACTCTCCACCGACATGCCTGCTCCAGTCAAAACAACTATCTTTTTCATGTCTCTCATTTGTTTAATGTTATTAAAACTCCACAAAAATACTAATTTTTCTCGAAATAACGCGCAAGAATCAGATTTTATTGCTAATTTTGCACGATTTTAATTAAAAAAGAAGTATAGAAAAATGGACAAAGTGAGCTATGCCCTCGGTTTGGGCATCGGACAACAGCTGGCACAGATGGGTGCCACAGACTTAAACGTGGATGATTTTGCACAGTCTATCAAGGACGTGCTTGCCGGCAACGAGCTGAAGGTGTCGCACCGCGAGGCCCAGCAGATTGTACAGGAATATTTTGCCAAGAAGGAAGAGGTGCTCAATGCTGAGCGCGCCGAGAAGGGCAAGGCTGCCAAGGCTGAAGGCGAGCGCTACCTGGCAGAGAACGCCAAGAAGGACGGGGTCATCACCCTGCCCAGCGGACTGCAGTACCAGGTGCTGCGCGAAGGCAACGGCAAGAAGCCCTCGGCCAAGGACAGCGTGAAGTGCCACTACGAGGGATTCCTCATCGACGGCACGGTGTTCGACAGCAGCGTACAGCGCGGCGAGCCCGCCACCTTCGGACTGCAGCAGGTGATAGCCGGTTGGACCGAGGGTCTGCAGCTGATGCAGGAAGGTGCCAAGTACCGTTTCTTCATCCCCTACCGCCTGGCTTACGGCGAGGGTGGTGCCGGTCAGATGATTCCTCCCTATGCAGCGCTCATCTTCGACGTAGAGCTCATCGAGGTGGTTTGAGAGAATTGAAAATTGATAATTGATAATTGATAATTGATATTTTAATTTATAAACCAACAATGAAAAAGATTTTTTCTCTGGCCGCTATGGCCATCGCCGTTGCAACTTTCACATCGTGCGGCAACAGCAACCCCAAGGCTGACCTCAAGTCAAACATTGACTCTCTGAGCTACGCCTATGGTGTACAGTACACTGAAGGCCTGGACATGTTCATCAAACAGCAGGCTAACATTGACTCTATCTACATGACTGAGTTCTTCAATGGTGTCACTGAGGGCTTCAATGCCTCTGAGAATGCCAAGCAGAAGGCTTACTACACTGGTATCCAGATTGGTCAGCAGCTCAACCGCATGCTGGAGAGCACCAACTATCAGCTGGCTGCCAAGGACTCTACCGAGATTCTGTCGCGCCAGAACTTCCTGGCCGGTTTCCTGAACGCTGCCTCTAAGAAGGGCGTGAAGATGACGCCTGCACAGGCCGACTCACTGGTACGCAGCCTGGGACAGAAGATTGCTTCGGAGAACCGCGAGAAGGAGACTGCCGCCCAGCGCAAGGCCAGCGACGAGTTTATCGCTGCCAAGGCTAAGGAGGCCGGCGTACAGCAGGTGCCCGAGAGCAAGGTGCTCTACAAGGTCATCAAGCAGGGCGAGGGTGCTCTGCCCGCTGAGAACGCTACTGTGAAGGTGAAGTACGAGGGTCGTCTGGCTGACGGCACCGTCTTCGACAAGAGCGAGGAGCCCGTTGAGTTCGCCATCAGCGGCGTCATCAAGGGTTTCCAGGATGCCCTGCGCAACATGCCTGTCGGTTCTACATGGGAGATCTACATCCCGCAGGAGCTGGCTTACGGCGGACAGCAGGCCGGACAGATTCCTCCCTACTCGCCCCTGACCTTCACTCTCGAACTGGTAGAAGCTGTGGCTCCCGCTGCCGAAACACCTAACAAATAAACCGTGATGAAACAGTTTATTGTCATCTTAGCACTGGCCCTCGTGGCCGGTGCTTCTTTCACTCCTGCCCAGGCTGGCAAGAAGAAAGACAAGAAGGGAAAGAAGGACGTGGTCACGCTGGTGACCAGCAGCGACTCGCTGAGCTATGCTGCCGGACAGAGCGTCACCGACGGACTCATACCCTACCTGCAGCAGCGCATGGGTGTAGACACCGCCTACATGGCTGACTTCATCGAGGGTTTCCGCACTGCCATCGCTGCCGGCGACGACCCACGTGCCAAGGCCCGCAATGCCGGCGCACAGATAGCCGACCAGGTGCGCAGCTCAATGCTGACCAACATTCGCCACGAGTTCACCGACACGCCCGACTCTATCATCGACCAGCTGCTCTATCGCGGATTTGAGGATGCCCTCGCCAAGGACACCACGGTGATGAGCCTGGCCAAGGCTACCAGCGTGTTCAACGACAAGCGCGAGAGCAACAAGGCCGTCAAGGCAGCCAAGGCTACCGAGGCAGGCCGACAGTTCCTGGCCGAGAACAGCAAGAAGCAGGGTGTCGTCACGCTGCCTTCCGGCTTGCAGTACAAGATTCTGACGCAGGGCACCGGCGACACTCCCAAGCGTACCGACAAGGTGAAGGTGCACTACGAGGGACGTCTGATAGACGGTACCGTCTTCGATGCATCAGCCAAGCACGGCACTGAGCCTGCCACCTTCCGCGCCGACCAGGTCATCAAGGGCTGGACCGAAGCCCTCACCATGATGCCCGTCGGGTCGAAGTGGGAACTCTACATCCCGCAGGATCTGGCCTATGGCGAGCGTCAGGCCGGACAGATACCTCCCTACTCCACCCTCATCTTCCAGGTGGAACTGGTGGGCATCGACAAGTAAGAAACAATCACAACATGGAGAAAATCGACAATCTTGACAAGAAGATACTCAACATCCTGTCGAAGAACGCACGTATGCCGTTCAAGGATGTAGCCACCGAATGCAACGTGTCGCGTGCAGCCATCCATCAGCGCGTGCAGCGGCTCATAGACAGCGGTGTCATCACGGGCAGCGGCTTTGACATCAACCCCAAGTCGCTGGGCTACAGCACCTGCACATACGTGGGCATCACGCTGGAGCGAGGATCTATGTACAAGGACGTGGTGAAGTACCTGGACCGCATACCCGAGGTCGTGGAGTGCCACTTCACCACCGGTCCCTACACGATGATGGTCAAGCTCTATGCCCGCGACAACGAGCAGCTCATGCAGCTCATCAACGGGCAGCTGCAGGAGATACCCGGCGTCATGACCACCGAGACGCTCATCTCGCTGGAGCAGAGCATCAAGCGTGACATCCCCGTTCACTTTGAAGAATTAGACTGACAGCGATGAACAGGTTCCTTCTTGACTACCATTTGAAGAATATCTACGACGGCGGCTTCCCCCAGAAGGGGGACAGCCCCGTCATCGGCATTACCGGCAACTTTGGCGATGACACCTGCAAGTTGGCCAAGGGCTACTACGACAGCGTGATAAAGGCTGGCGGCTCGCCCGTCATCATACCGCCGACAAGCGACCAGAAAGCACTCCTCTCCGTACTCAACCGCATCGATGCACTGGTGCTCAGCGGCGGTGCCGACATCAACCCTCTCTTTGCCGGCGAGGAGCCCATACCCGCACTGGGAGGTATCAATGCCGAGCGCGACCTGCCCGAGCTGCTGCTCTGCCGGCTGGCCTACAACCGCCAGATGCCTATCCTCGGCATCTGTCGCGGCATACAGACCATGGCCATGGCATTAGGAGGTAAGGTGGACCAGCACATCAGCCTCCCCCTAACCCCCTCCCAAGGAGGGGGAACCCGGAGTTCCCAAGAGGACAACTGCATGCATATCAAGCACTCGCAGGAGGGCGACCGCTCTGTGCCTACCCATACAGTCGTGCTGGAGCGCGACTCCACCTTATTTAATATATACGCGCGTGACTTTGCTCCCTTCATACCCTATGACGAACCCTTCAGCGAGGTGATGGCTGTCAACTCGTTCCACCATCAGGCTGTGAGCGACCCCGGGCCCCACTTCCGCGTGGCAGCACGTGCCAAGGACGGTGTGATAGAGGCTATCGAGAGCACAGAATACAAACCCTTCATCGGCGCACAGTGGCATCCCGAGTGCATGGATGACAGCCAGCAGCCTCTGTTCCAGTGGCTGGTCGCTGAGGCCAGCCTCTACCACGAGGCACAGCAGCTACACGACCGCATCCTCTCGCTCGACACCCATTGCGACACGCCCATGTTCTTCCCCCAGAACGTCGATTTCGGCACACGCGACAGCCGCATCCTCGTCGACCTGCCCAAGATGACCGAGGGGCGCCTCGACGCCACCATCATGGTGTGCTACCTGCCGCAGCCCAAGGCCGGCGAATCTTTCCGCCAGCAGGTAGCCTTCGACGTGGCCGGTCCCAAGGCATACGCCGACCTCATCTTCGACAAGATAGAAGACATCGTCAACAGCTACGGCGACCATGTAGCGCTGGCCCGCACCCCCCAGGAGCTCTGGCAGAACAAGCGCCAGGGCAAGAAAAGCATCATGCTGGGCATCGAGAACGGACTGGCACTCGAAGGCGATATCCGCAACCTGCGCCATTTTGCCGAGCGGGGCATCGTCTACATAACGCTCTGCCACAACGGCGACAACGACATCTGCGACTCCTGCCGGGGCAGTCAGACGCATGGCGGCGTCAGCGACTTCGGGGCTGAGGTCATCCGGCAGATGAACAAACTCGGCCTGATGGTCGACCTGAGCCATGCTGCCGAGTCGAGCTTCTACGACGCCTTGCAGATATCTAAGATGCCCATCGTGTGCAGCCATTCGTCGTGCCGATGCCTCTGCGACCATCCGCGCAACCTCACCGACGACCAGATGCGCGCCCTGGCGCAGAAAGGCGGTGTCTGTCAGATCACCCTCTACCCTGGCTTCCTGCGCACCGACGGCGAGGCTGCCATCAGCGATGCCATCGCCCACCTGCGTCATGCCATCGACGTGATGGGCATCGAGCACGTAGGACTGGGCACCGACTTCGATGGCGACGGCGGCATCCGCGGACTGGCCGATGCCTCCGAGCTCATCAATTTCACCCGTCAACTGCTGCGTCACCATTATTCCGAGGATGACATCCAGCTCATCTGGGGCGGCAACTTCCTCCGCGTCATGCAGCAGGTGCAATCCTTGTGCAATTAAGAGTTTAGAGTTAAGAATTAAGAGGTGTCGGTTTCACCGAGTATGAATTAAGAATTAAGAAGTGTCGGCTTCACCGATTATGAATTGAGAGTTAAGATTTTTTGTGTTATGAAGTTTATTTCTATCGTCTGCCTGTCATTATCCGTCGTGCTGTGCATGAGCTGTGGTAACAAACCGAAACAGGAGAGTGGTAGCGACAGCACCGCTGCTGATGCTACGGCTACCTCAGCAGAGGCTACACTCGTGCCCGTCATTTTCTCTGCCGACTCGGCCTATGCTTTCTGCGAGGCGCAGTGCCAGTTTGGTCCACGCATCATGAACAGCGAGGCTCACGAGCAGTGTGGCTCGTGGATAGTACGTCAGTTTCAGCGCTACGGCCTTCAGGTCATCGAGCAGCGCGCCACGCTGAAGGGCTACGACGGCACACCCCTGCTCAGCAACAACATCATAGCACAGTACCGACCCGAACTCACCGACCGCATCATCATCTGTGCTCACTGGGACAGCCGTCCCTGGGCCGACAACGATCCTGACTCCACCAACTGGCGCAAGCCCGTCATGGCTGCCAACGACGGTGCCAGCGGAGTAGCCGTCATGCTCGAACTGGCCCGACTTATTTCCGACCCTAAGTTAGGGGAGGTCAGGAGGGGTCTGAACGATGAACAATCAGACGCTGGTTCAGACCCCCAACCCCCTAACTTAGGGGGCTTGGACTTTGGCATCGACTTCATCTGCTTCGATGCCGAGGACTGGGGCACACCGCAGTGGAGCGATGCTGAGGACGACGGCAACACCTACGCCCTGGGCGCACAGTACTGGGCAGCCCATCCCCACCGTCAGGGCTACAAGGCCCGTTTCGGCATACTCCTCGACATGGTGGGCGGACAGAATGCCCGCTTCTATCAGGAGAGTTTCTCCCTTCACTATGCCAAGGACATCGTCAACAGCGTCTGGCAGGCCGCAAAGACTGCCGGCTACAGCGGCTTCTTCCCCATGGAAGAGGGCGGTGCCATCAACGATGACCATGTGCCCGTCAACCAGACGGCCGGCATACCCTGTATCGACATCATCCACCACGTACCCACCACCGGCTTCGGTCCCACCTGGCACACCCTGCAGGACGACATGCAGCACATAGACCGTTCCACCCTGAAGGCCGTCGGCCAGACCCTCGTCCAGTACCTCTGGACGCTGAAGTAGCCATCAGCGGCCCGCAAAGGAATCAGCGAAAAAAAGATGCAACGAAGTATCAGAACATAAAACCTTTTTTATAATTCATCCCAACGAATGGAATATGATTCTAACAACTTTGTTGGTATTTGCAGTTCGGTGGCGGTTTTGCGCCAGTCTTTGATGGCGGCACGAACCTCTTCTATAATCTCAAATGCTTCTTGGCGTTCAAGCATGTAGCTCTCGCTTGCAGAGAGTAGGACATTGATGTCCGACTCTTCAGTGTATGAGTCTATGAGTAAGCATTGATGTAACTTTGCTCCTGGATTGATGTCGTATGCAGGAGAGAGTGTCCAGCCTTTCGGGGTAAGCAGGAAACCATGATTACGGAAGTGGTCGTCGGTGTTGCCAAACATGACGTTGAATGCCACTCTGCGATAGAGTTCACGGAGATTCTGACGCACATCTGTACACCCACGGAGGATGAAATCAACAATGTCAAGATAGCCGTTACCTGTGCTGCTTCCTGCTCCATCGTCAAATCCAAGCAACGACATAGCAGAAGCAAAGTGTATGCGACGGCCTTTTGCTGTTCTATCGAAGCGTTCGGAAAGAAGCAGGTCACGGTCCTTTGAAATCTTGATGGTGCGCGTCTTTGCCACGTTGATGCCAGCCTTTGCCGCAAGCTGATGCGAGAAGTGCTCAATAAGCTCAGTATTCTCCAGATCCTTTTTAGAAGGGAACTTTGCCACGTACAGTTTTCCGTCAGTATCAACCACGTTGGCCTTTGGACGAGCACCGCCAAGTGAGGTTCCCGGATCTATCAACTGGTCGAGCCAGCGTTGTTCCGGCAATTCATTACGCTCCTCTGCCAATTCTATCTCATGGCAAGCATCGCACAGGGCACGAAGATTCTCGATAGGTGGAACAAGGAATTTCGCACTCGCATTTATATAGTCACTACCTTCTTCCTCTTTGTAACGTATGCCACCCATGCGCGTAAAGTCTTCAATCCCTATGAGGTAGTCGTAATTAGTAAGCATACGTTTCGGCCGAGCTTCATGTTGGGCATTCAGTCGCTCCCTGCGGTCAAGCAATAAACGTCCCCAGCGATCGGGGAAGGAATCCTTGACAAAGCCGAACACATTATCATTACCACGAGGATGCTGCAACGAAGGGACATTCATCAGGTCACCGCTCAGCAAAATGCCACCATGCTGTTTCAGCCACTGGCGCGAATACTCAAAGACAAAATGGTCCTTGCCGCGAATATGTTCGTAGCCTAATGTTCCTATCTCTTCGGGAGAGGTTAGGAAGTCAAAATCTGCGTAAACTGTAATCCTTTTCATT